>NZ_DFUB01000028.1:0-53951 GCF_002379575.1 Flavobacterium sp. UBA4197 | reverse complement strand
CAGCATTTGGTGTACCGTTAAAGGTCAACACTGCTGTGTCACCCGAACAGATTGTTGTCGCTCCGCTGATCGTAGCGGTTGGCAATCCGTAATATACAATCGTTACACTTCCGGTCAAGGTATTATGACAGTTTGGTGTACCGTTGGAATCAACACTTACTAAAGTATAAGTAGTATCTGCAGTTACCGGAGGAGTTGTTACCGTTGCGTTACCGGTAGCATCCAACGTAACGTCTGCCGGGTTACCGTCTGCAGTATAATGAACTGTAGCTCCGGCAGGTCCTGAAAACACAATAGTTGCCTGACCTGAACAGATTCCGTTCGGACCGGAAATCGTTGCTGTTGGCAACGCCACAAGAATTAACTGGAATGACGTTGTTCCATAAACAATAGGATCCGACACTTTTTCCATACGAACATAAATTGTTTGTCCTGAACTTGGGAAAGCATTCGCCGGGGTTATAGGATTAATATCAGCATCGGCATTGGCCTGGCTGGTATGATAAGTAATGGTATAATCTGCAGCTAACTGTCCTCCTAATATCGTGGTATTTTGCTCCGTTAAATCAAATATTTCTGTATTATCCGAGTTAACATCACAAGCACGCATATCACCAGGGGTAACAGGATCGGCCGTGCAGGAAATTACATTCAAATTAAATTGTCTGATAACATAACAGGAATTTTCCCCTGTTGAAATATTCACAAAAATCGGAATAGTTACAGCAGTCGGATAATTTGCAGGATTCGGGATATAGTTCGCTCCTATTTCCGCATCGGCAAGGCTGGTATGATAGGTAATAATTGTACTCGGATCAAGACCCGCTAAAATATTAGCATAATTATCATTTAAATTAAAGGGAACCGGAGTTGTTCCGTCACCACATTTTGTCAGATCGACCGGATTACCCGCTGCAATCGGCGGGAATGCTTCAACGGTAATAGGTGTAGGCTGCTGGATACAAGATCCACCGTTATTATTAATAATCACCCCATAAACACCAGGAGCAGAAACACCATAAGAAGCTCCGGTAGCACCCGGAATATTCTGTCCGTTTAAGGTCCATTGAAAAGTATAAAAAGCAGGATTCAATCCTGTATCTAAAGTTCTGATTTCACCCGGACACAATGCCGCTAAATTGTCGATTGTTAAATCTCCGCCCAAAGTAGCCTGTCCAACATTAAAACTTCCCGCTTTAAGGAATACCGCAGAGTCAAATCCTGTATCGGTTCCGTCGGCAATTACCATTTTAATTTTATACAGCGTATTCGGAACTACGGTAGAAGATGCCGTCATTGGAATTGTTCTTCCCATATAGTTAATGGGAGAAGGCGGAAAACCGTTTTCCGGGTAATATGCTCCAAAGAATCCCTGATTCTGGGATACACAGATAGCATTGTACAACTGATTTTTAATTGTAAGGGAAGAAATCGGTGTTGAGGTACCCGGCACAACTGCCAGATTGGTAACCTGACCGGTAGCTGTATTGGTCAATATAAACGCAAAAGCATCAGCATAATCCCCGTTACACTGATATGTTCCATACTCTTCGGAAGCAAATAAAAATTCGAAACTAAAACTATCGGTTAAAGGAACGAAGTCGAATTGCAGATAGGTAGCATTTCTATAAACAAAGGCATTGTTCACTACTCCTGCAGCAACCATCTGCGCTTTCAGATCGGCATCTCCTGTCCAGGAATTAACCCCTTCACTTAAATTTCCGGTATTCGGACCGGGAGCAGACATGGCTCTACCAGTACTTAAAATAACTCCGGACTGAATTGGAAAACCAGCATTGGTATTTTGAAAAAAACCGATGCCGTTCTCAGAGTTCTGCCCGTTTGTATTACCGGTTCTCCAGGTAATATTTGAAACCTGAGCACACTGCGAATTAATCAACACGTCTTGCACTAACTGCGGAACAGTATACGTATTCGTATTAACGGTAATGGGTTGTGCAAATGCCGTAATTGATAATAACAAGACCACTAAAAAGTAGAGCTTCTTCATTGGCTATAACTGGTTATAAATGATTAATCCTTATCCTTATTTTAACGTTAAAACAACGCCTTAATGTTAATTTTTCCTTTAAAATTTCCAAATATACTTATTCAAACGATATATGTTCGTTAAATTTGCAAAAAATCACAAAAAAAATGTTAAAAGTAACAATACGAGATACGCAAAACCCGGCCATTGTAAAATTTGAATTTCCGGATTTCATCACAAAGAGCGAAAGTTTTGAATTTAAGAATATTGACGAAACGGCATCATCCCCTTTGGCCAAACAATTATTCTATCTTCCTTTTGTAAAAACGGTATATATCTCAGGAAATTTTATCGCAATTGAAAAATATTCTATTGTGGAATGGCATGAGGTAAAAGAATTGCTTGCCGAACAGATCGAAACCTTTGTTGACAAAGGCGGCAAGATCATCAACATTGATGAAAATAAAAACAAAAAAATTCCGGTAACCGTTTATGCGGAAACCACTCCAAACCCGTCGGTTTTAAAATTTGTTGCCAGCAAATTACTGACCAAAACAAGTGTGGAGTTTAAAAATATTGACGAAACGGCGGCTTCTCCCCTTGCCAAAGAATTGTTCAAGCTTCCTTTTGTAAAAGAGGTATTCCTTGATGAGAATTATATCTCCATCACTAAATATGAAATTAACGAATGGCAGGAAATCACTCAGGAAGTACGTACCTTCATTAAGAATTACATTGAAGAAGGCAAAACAATCATCGACGAAAGTCAGATCGTTAAAACAGCTAATCACGAGAAACAGCAAGAAGAGTATTTCAACAACCTGGATGTAACTTCACAGCAGATTATCAACATTCTTGACGAATATGTAAAACCGGCTGTAGCCTCCGATGGCGGAAATATTATTTTCGAATCCTATGACGAAACAGACAAACGTGTAAAAGTAATTTTACAGGGTGCCTGCAGCGGATGTCCGTCTTCGACCTTTACGTTGAAAAACGGTATCGAGAACATGCTTAAAGAAATGTTACACGATCACGATATCAAAGTTGAAGCGGTAAACGGTTAACATTCAGCCGAAATCGTTGTTTTTCATTCTTTAATACTGTACCTTTATTAGCTATAACCTTAAAAACTAGCAAATTATGGGAGTATTAAAAGTTATCGAACTGCTCTCCAGTTCAGAAGTAAGTTGGGAAGACGCTACAAGAAAAGCCGTAGCAGAAGCTTCCAAAACATTGAAACACATACGCTCCGTTTACGTTCAGGAACACAGCGCAGTGGTTAACGACGATCAGGTCACCGAATTCAGAGTAAATTTAAAACTCACTTTTGAAATAAAATAGTTTATACAGGCGTTCCTTTGAGAACGCCTTTTTTTAAAATTATGAACGAACTACAATACGAATCCAGCCCCTATTTACTGCAACACGCCAACAACCCGATTCACTGGAAAGCTTGGAACGATACTTCCCTTTCGGCTGCCAGAGAAGCAAATAAGCTTATCATCATCAGTATTGGTTATTCCGCCTGTCACTGGTGTCATGTTATGGAACACGAAAGTTTCGAAAACAGTGAGGTTGCTTCCGTAATGAACTCCGGATTTGTTGCTATAAAAGTAGACCGTGAAGAGCGTCCCGATGTGGATGCTATTTATATGAAAGCGGTACAGCTTATGACCGGACAGGGCGGCTGGCCATTAAATGTGGTTTGCCTGCCAGACGGAAGACCCGTTTGGGGCGGCACCTATTTCAAGAAAGATAATTGGATGGACATTTTGAGCCAGCTCGATAATTTATACCGCACCAATCCGGATAAAGTAATTGAATATGCCGAAAAACTGCATGAAGGTCTCTCTTTTTTAGGTCTTGTAAACCATGCCAATGCCGATAGCGATGCTCAAAATCCGCAGCATATCAAACCACTGGTCGAAAAGTGGTCCAAAAGTTTCGACTGGGATTATGGCGGTTATGCCCGGGCACCTAAATTTATGATGCCCAACAATTACCTGTTTCTTCAGCGTTATGGCTACCAGACTGCTTCGGCAGACTTACTGGACTTTGTAGACCTGACCCTGACCAAAATGGCACATGGCGGGCTTTTTGACGTGTTAGGCGGTGGATTTTCCCGTTATTCGGTCGATATGCGCTGGCATGTTCCTCATTTCGAAAAAATGCTTTACGACAACGGTCAGCTGGTAAGCCTTTATGCCGAAGCCTACAAACGAACCAAAAATCCTTTATATAAAGAAGTCCTTGAAAAAACACTTTCCTTTGTGGAAAGGGAATTGTGCAATCCTGATTTTGGTTTCTACGCTGCCCTGGATGCCGACAGCTTAAATGAAGTTGCCGTTTTGGAAGAAGGCGCTTATTATGTCTGGACAAAAGAGCAGCTGCAAACTTTATTAACAGCAGATTTCGATCTTTTTGCAGCCCTTTTCAATGTTAATGAATTCGGTTTTTGGGAACACGATCATTATGTGCTGATCCAGAACCGGTCTGTTCAGGAAGTTGCGGAGCAGTTCAACCTGTCTGAAGCTGCCTTACTGGCTAAAAAGAAAACATGGGAATCGCTATTGTTCAGCGAAAGGGAGAAACGTCCCAAACCACGTCTGGACGACAAATCACTGACTTCATGGAACGCCATTATGCTAAAAGGGTATGTGGATGCTTACAATGCTTTGGGCGATCTGCACTATATTGCCATTGCCAAAAAGAACGCCGCCTTTATTACCGGCAAAATGTGGTCGGAAGAAGGCCATTTGTGGCACACCTACAAAAACGGCAAAAGTACCATCGTGGGATTTCTCGAAGATTACGCCTTTACAATAGAAGCTTTTATTGCTTTATACCAGGCTACCCTTGAAGAAACTTATTTGCTGCATGCAAAACAATTAACCGATTATTGTTTGGATCATTTCTACAATGAAGAACAGCAATTCTTTTTATTCAAAGCAAAAAACACCACGGCGTTAATTGCTGCTCATTATGAAATTGAAGACAATGTAATTCCTGCCTCCAATTCGGTTATGGCTAATAATCTTTACATCCTCAGCACGCTGTTTCATAACGAATATTATGAAAAAACTGCCCTGCAGATGCTCAACCACCTTATCCCGAATATTGATTATGCTTCGGCCTATTCGAACTGGATGAACCTGTGGATGAACCTATCAAAAGACACTAAAGAACTGGCCGTTTGCGGACCTGATGCTCTGGAAGCTTTAGCAGCTGTTCACTCCGAATACCTGCCGCATGTAATTATTGCCGGTTCCAGACAACCGTCGGCAATACCTTTTCTTCAGAATCGGTTTGACGAAAAAAAATTACTGTTTTATATTTGTGAAAACAGGAATTGTAAACTGCCTGCCACCGCTGTTGAAACAACTTTAAACGAATTAAGAATTAAATAAATATGCCCCCCTATGGAAAAAATGAATAACTTTTTCATTCACTATCTCAACGTACTCCTTGACTATTCCCCAAAAGTAATTTCCGCCGTCATCATTCTGGTTGTCGGTATCTGGGGAATTAAGTTTATCCGGAAAATTGCCGAAACGGTCATGACCAAAAGAGAGCTAGAGCCTACGCTGATCAAGTTCTTATTAGACTTTTTGATCTGGGCATTGCGCATACTGCTTTTTGTATCGGTCATCTCAAAATTAGGAATCGAAACCTCTTCTTTTGTTGCTATTTTAGGAGCAATTGGTTTGGCTGTTGGTTTATCGCTACAGGGTTCCTTATCCAATTTTTCCGGTGGTGTCCTGATCATTCTTTTCAAGCCGTTTAAAGTGGGCGATACGATTGAAGCTCAGGCAGAAAATGGAAAAGTACTGGCAATACAGATTTTTTCGACTAAAATACTGACTTCCCAAAATCAGATCATCTATATTCCGAACGGTATTTTATCGAATGGAAAAATCAAGAACTTTTCGCAGAAACCAACCCGAAGAACCAATTTAGTGGTTCCAACGGCTTATACTTCAGACATACGGGCTATCAAAACACAACTGGAAGAATTGATCAACAATCATCCTGATGTATTAAAAACGCCTGCTCCGGAAGTGGTTATTGAAACGTTGGGTGAAAAAAATGTAAACTTTGCTATTCGTGCCTGGACAAAAAATCAGGATTTCGGAGCCGTTAGTTCCCAGCTTTTAGAACAAAGCAGCAAACTCGTTACCGTTACGGCTTAACAGCCTTGGTAGTCATCACAAAATCCTTTAGATAAAAAGGCTCAAAATAAGCGACATCAACAGTGTCGCTTTTTTTATACTTCTCAAAAGACACTTTGCTCATTTCTTTAGCAGAAGGATAAATAACCGCATCGTGATATATAAAATCTGGCGTGTTTAGGAGTTCCTTGCATTTTGCAGCACCGTCACCAACCAGGTGTATCGTTTCCCGAATGTCCTCATAAATAGTTTCGGTAATGATCTCCGCTTTAGTAGTTCGTAAGCGGGCAAACGATTTATCAAAAATAGCTGTAAATACTTCCATACGGCGGGCATCAATCATCGGGATAATCACACCGTTTTCGATCCGGAGCTGTCTTGCCAGTGTTTCTAAGGTATCCACCGCTATCAGTGGAATGCCCAAAGAATAACACAGTCCTTTTGCAGCCGAAACACCAATGCGCAGTCCGGTATATGACCCCGGTCCCTGACTTACCGCTACCGCATTTAAATCCTGAAAGCCAAGCCCGGCTTCTGCCAAAGCATCCTGAATGAAAACATGAAGTTTTTCTGCGTGCGAATAGCCTTCTTCTGCAATTTCCATAGAAACAAGTGTTTCTCCGTTTTTTGCAATTGTGATCGAACAATTTTTTGTGGCAGTTTCAATATTTAAAATATAAGTCATTCTGATAAAATTATTGGCAAAGATAGTTTATATTTTTTTGCCACGAACCGTATACTTTTCAGCTTCATGGCTAAAACATTTATACAGTTCGTGGCAAAATGGTTATCAGGAATCTTCCTGATGGCAATCAAAAAACTAAACTTTTTTATCTTTTTTCTTATCCGGAATCTCGTCCTTTTTAACAGTCACTCTATCACCCGGATTCAGATCTTTGGTAACCGTTGTATAGGGTCCTACAATGATAACATCGCCTTTTTTCAGTCCGCTTACAATTTCAATATTGGTATCATCCTGAATGCCGGACTTGATTTTACGCAATTCGGCTTTGTCGCCTATTTTTACGAAAACACATTCGAATTTCTTATCTGTTGATCCTTTTACTTTTTCTTTCTCTTCTTTTTCCAGTTCTTCCAGTACGTCTTTTTTACCGGAAATAGTATCCGTTTTCATTACAACAGCACTAATAGGAACTGCCAGAACATTTTCTTTTCGCTTGGTTTCAATATCAACCGTTGCAGTCATACCCGGACGGAAAGGTGAGAAATTTGCCGGTTTGCCCGCAATCAGATCTTCATACGATTCTTTTAATATTCTCACTTTAACTTTAAAGTTCGTTACCTGATCGGCTGTTAGTGTAGAACTTGCCGAGTTGGAAATACTGGTAACGATACCTTTAAATTCTTTTTTCAGGTAGGCATCCACTTCAATTTTTGCCGAATCCCCGATATTAACTTTAACAATATCGTTTTCGTTCACATCCACTTCAACTTCCATATTATTCAGGTTGGCCACTCTTAAAAGTTCTGTTCCTGCCATTTGCTGCGTTCCCAGAACACGTTCTCCCAATTCGACATCCAGTCTTGAGATCGTTCCGTCAACCGGTGCATAAATTGTGGTTCTGTTGAGGTTATCCCTTGCTTCTGTTACCGTAGCCGAAGCACTTTGAACGCTGTAATAAGCCGATTGCTTAGACGCTTGTGCCACTTCATAGGCCGAAACAATTTTATCCCATTCCGATTTGGAAATTACGCCTTTGGTAAATAATTTTTTATTTCTTTCATAGTTGGCTTTCGCTTCCTTAACCTGTGCTTCCGCCTGGCTTAATCCGGCTTTTGATGTAGACAGTGATGCTACCGTTCTGTTTAATCCCGATTCGTATAAATCCGGATTGATCTTAACCAGCAGGTCGCCTTTTTTTACTGTCTGCCCTTCTTTAACCGGCAGCGCAATAATCTCTCCCGATACTTCGGATGAAATTTTCACTTCTATTTCCGGTTGTATTTTTCCGGTTGCCGAAACAGTTTCAATAATGGTCATCTGATTTGCCTGAGCTACTTCTACCTCAGTTCCTTTGTCTTTATTCCCGATGACACCTTTTTTACTTAGTATTAACAACAAGGCAACAACAGCTACGACACCTCCTATTAAAAGAAATTTTGTACTCTTTTTCATGATTTTTTAATTTTGAGTGATCGGCATTCCAAAATAGAATTCTAATATTTTCGTTCTGAAGATATAATCATATTTTGTTCTCAATACTTCCGACTGTGCATTTACAAATAAGGTTTGCGCTTGTGTAAAATCGAAAACATTCATTAAGCCAACTTCATAACGTTCTTTTGCATAATTGAATGATTCCTGTCTTGCCTCTAAGGTTGAAAGCGCCGCTTCATAGGATTTTAACGATCCTTTTGTATCGGTATAAGCCGTATAAACCGTTCTTTCCAAATCCAGCTCCTGTTGTTCCAGGTTGATTTTGGAACGTTCCAAAGCAACTTTTGAACGCTCTACATTATTTCGAACCGACAAACCATTCAGGATAGGAACATTTAAAGAGAAACCGAAATTTTGTCCTTTGTTATCGCTAAACTGATCCAACACCGGAGCCGGACTTCCTAAAATCGGGCGGTAATTATTCTGTAAAACGCTTAATCCGTTTTCGGTAAAATATTGTGTTGCTATCGTCGGGTTGTTAGGATCCTGCTGATAGCCCACTACTCTGTCTGCATAAGCCGCACGGGTACTGAAACTATAGAATCCCTGCAAGGTAGGATGGTATTTTCCTCTTGCGATAGACAGATCTTTTTCGGCAATCGATACGTTTGCTTCCGCTATTTTAATATTCGCTCTGGTTTCCCTTGCTTTTTCAACAATCTTTTCCGGTTCTTCCATCATCACACTGCTGTTTTTCACCGGTGTTTCGTTATCCACGATATCGAATTCCCTGAAACCGTCTAATTGCAGCAATTGCGCCAGACTTAAGCGGGAGATCAACAATGCGTTTTCACTGGCAATCAATTTCTGATTGTCTGCCATTACCGTTGCTTTGACATCCAGAAGATCGCCTTTTGGCACCACTCCGGCATCAACAAGCTCCTGCGTTCTTTCCATCTGCTTGGTATCGTACGCCAGTTGCTCTTTCTGAACTTTCAGATTTTCTTTATTGAACAGGATCTGCAAATAGGCATTGACAATGTTTAACGACACGTCTTCCTGCATTTTCTGCAATTGATACTGTGACGCGATTATGGATAGATTGGCTTTTCGGAGTTGGTTCTGGTGTTGTAACCCTTTATAAATATCGATTCCTACGTTAAGCCCTGCAGAAGTAAACTGAACGGTTTGGTTTTCCAAAAGTCCTGTTGTAATATTCTGGTTCAAACCAACGTTCCATGAGTGGGAAGCCTGACCGTTAATTGTCGGCAGGAAACTACCATAAGCATCTTTTCTTGATATATGTGCTACCTGTTGATCTAAAACGGATTGTTTGATAGAAATATTCTTCTCCATTGCGTGGTTAACGCACTCTTCTAAAGTCCATTTTTTAGTTTGTGCTTTCGCTTGAATTGCCACCATCGACAAGCCCAAAAACAGCAATGTTGTACTCTTCATATCGTTTATTTTCCTACAAATATATAATTTCTGTTAGCATATCACTGCTATTTTTATTATGATTAGACGCTTTTCTTTAACAAACGTTACAATTTTATTTCAATAAAAACCTACTTTTACCGAAGATTTTTAGACGAACCCACTATGAAGCCTTTTTTTTCATTCATCGCTGTTTTTATCTTCGCGATGTTCTTTAGCAATTGCAGTACAACAAGCAGAATAGACGCCTTAAAACCGGAACCCAGCGACAACAAGCCCGCTGTTTTTGAAACCACCACTTCTTTCATCAGCTTACCGGTTGACATTCCTTTAAAAGAAATTGAAAACCAGTTAAACAAATCATTAAACGGTTTAATTTATAACGACAGTATTCTGGTTGACGATAAAACCGAGATGAAGATCTGGAAACAGGCTCCGATCAAGTTAACAGAAAAGGACGGCAAAATCCGTTCGGTACTGCCGCTTAAAATCTGGGCTAAAATAAAATACGGAACGGATTTCCTGGGCTTAAACGATACCAAAGAAATCAACTTAAACGGGCAGATCATCTTATTGAGTGATGCCAAATTATCCAACTGGAAACTGACAACATCTTCTGTAATTGAAGATTTCGAATGGAAAGACAGCCCGAGTATCGTTGTTGGCGGAAAAAATGTCCCGATTACCTATGTGGTCAATCCGACGATACGCCTTTTTAAAGCCAAAATCGCCAAGACAATTGACGATGCCATCAACAAAACAACCGATTTCAAACCTCAGGTATTAGCAGTACTTGAAAAAATAAGCACGCCTTTTAAAACAAGTGAACTATATGAAACCTGGTTTAAGGTTGCTCCGACAGAATTATATGTAACCGATGCCGTACTTTCAAAAAGTAAGATCACGATGGATATGGGACTGAAATGCAAAATGCAGACCATCGTCGGACAGGAACCGTTAAACACTTTTAAAAAGGAATCGATTGTTTTAAAACCGGTTTCAAAAATGCCGGATAAAATTGAAGCTACCGTTGCGGCTGTTTCGACCTATGAAAGTGCTTCCCGTATTATTACCAAGAATTTCCAGGGCAAAGAGTTCGCCTCCGGAAGCCGGAAAATTGTGGTTCAAAAAGTAGATTTATGGCATAAAGACGGCAAGATGATTATTGCCCTGAGCATGACCGGAAGCATCAACGGAATCATTTACCTTTCCGGAATACCCAATTATAACGCTTTAACCAAAGAGATCTATTTCGACCAGATGGATTATGTACTCAATACAAAAGGTATACTGACCAAAACCGCCAACTGGTTAATGCAGGGACTTATTTTAAGCAAAATACAGGAAAGCTGCCGCTATTCTATTAAGGAAAACCTGGAAGAAGGCAAGAAAAACATGCTGCCGTATTTAAACAATTATTCCCCTATGAAAGGTGTTTTTGTGAACGGCAAACTAAATGACTTTATTTTCGACAAGGTAGAAGTAACCGATAAGGCCATTATTGCTTTTATTAAAACTTCCGGACAAATGAGCATCAAGATTGACGGAATGGAGTAACATCCCGTTTATACCATAAAAAAAGCAACCTGATCGGGTTGCTTTTTTATTTAATTCGTTTCCGGCTGTTTGACTTTCTTCCTCGTCTTTAACCGGTAAATAGCATATCCTAAAACACCCACAAGGACATAAGGGATAATCATCAGGTATACAATTCCGTCATTTACCGCTTCCGCCTTTACACCGCCTTCTTCACTTTCCAAAGCAGCCCGGCACATTGCGCATTGTGCACTGGCACTAAATGAAGCCGCTAAAAACAATACTGCTATAAAAACAGACTGCAGGGAAAAAGCGCTTTTCTTTTTTTGTAGTTCTTTAGTGTGCATAATATGGTGAAATCATAAGGTAAACAATCACTCCGGTAACAGCAACATACAACCACATCGGGAATGTTATTTTCGCAAGCTTTTTATGTTTATCAAAACGCTCGGCCAAGGCTCTCACATAAGTAACCAAAACAAACGGTATGATAATTACCGACAGCAGGATGTGCGTTATCAGTATAAAGTAATAGATATACTTAATAGCGCCTTCTCCTCCAAACTTCGTAGAATCCGAAGTCATGTGATAGGCCACATACATTGCTAAAAACGCAACAGAGCACGCTATAGCCACTTTCATCAGGTTTTCATGCAGACTTCTCTTTCCGTTTTTAATCGCCATAACAGCGGCAACCAAAACCACCGCGGTAACACCGTTTATCGTGGCATAAATTGGCGGCAGGAACGATAGCGGTTCCACATCATACCCTAACTTTCGTAAGTTAACCCCAAAAAGCAAGGCTACCACAAGCGGAATAGCAACTGACAATACTACGATCCACTTATTATATTTCTTTTCAACTGAATTCTCCATTACTGTTATTCTTCTAATAATTTTTTGATATCTTCTTTTATTGCTTTTACTCCTGCTTCTTCCAATCCGTCATAATATAAAATCGGGTTGTCAAAGCTGTCTTTGCGGCATCGGATGTTTCCTTCTTTGTCCACCAAGGCAAACAAACCGGAATGTTCAAATCCTCCTGCCTGCTTATCATTTTCCCCGGCATACAGGTTAAATCCTTTTAAAGCCAAATCGTAAATGTATTTTTTATCGCCGGTAAGGAAGTGCCAATTGTAATTTTTAACGCCCAACTGGGTCGCATGTGCTTTTAAAACAGCCGGAGTATCATGAGCCGGATCGATTGTAATGGATGCAATACCGAATTTCGGATTACCATAAAACGCATCCTGCAGCTTTAGCATGTTCTGATTCATAATCGGGCAAATCGTCGGACAGGTTGCAAAAAAGAATTCCACTACATAAACCTTTCCTAAATAATCTTCATTGGATATTTTTTTATTGTCCTGGTCAATCAGTTCAAATTTCGGAACCGGACCGATAACGACTAAATCTGCCATCTGAAATTTATTCAGGATTTTAGGAACTACCCAAATACCAAAAATTAAAACAATAAACGAAATCCCAATGTATGACTTGTTCTTCATAATATATGATTTAAACGTGACAAGATAACCGGCAAAGACAGCTGTTGCTAATTACCTTCAGATGATTATATTTTTCTTTTGTTATTTTTTTTGAGTGCCAGGCGGTATTCTGCCAGAATGATCTTAACATCGTCACTCATTTCATTGTGAAGGTCGGCAGCAGAAATGGTGTTATAACCTTCTTTGTATTCGTCTTCTCCTTTTTTGTTTTTCCCTTTCCGGCCTCTGAGGTTTAAATCTTTATCGATGATAAAAACATTTGGCGTTCTGAGTTTGTCGTCCAGCTTGCCAACCAGTTTCAGGGAATTGTAGTAGGCCTGGATTTCCTCCGGTTTAGCAAACACATAATGCCACACCGCTAAATCGGAAATACCGCTAAGTTCACTTTTCAATTGCTTTGCCTGATCTTCTGTTCCTTCCGGAGCAATCATCACCACCTGAAAATCGGTAAACTCTCTGTTCTTATTATAAATCTTCTGGTCCAGGTTAAAAGCGTCTCCTTTGTTATACAGCATTTCCGAACCCGGAAAGCCAAGAATAGTGATTTTCTCTTTCATCTGAACTTTTTCGCCATCCAGCGATTTCCAATCGGAAAGTTCTTTAATGTTAGGGGTAACGGTGGGTAATTTAGCGAAGCTGTTCACACCGGAAGCGAAGAATAAATAAGCACAGATGGGAAGTGCAAAAAGAACCGTAAGAACAATATATTTTTTCATTATGTAAGGCCTTTATTTTGTGAGTACAAAAATAAAAAAAGGCGGTTGAATAACCGCCTTTTTTATAATTTAATATGCTATTAAAAAATCCATTTATATTCAGAATTTTTAAACACATCAAAGATATAATTACCTTCTACTAGCAAGATGAACACTAAATAGATAATTAAAAAAACTAACGGTCCAACTATTGACCATCTAAAATTACTTTTTTCTCCTTCAAGGTGCATAAAAGCCCACATAATATAGTATGCTTTAACAACAGTAAGAATTATGAAAATCCAGTTCAGTAAGTTCATAGACAGCAAATCTGTCATGTACAATGAATGTGGTTTTATAATACCTAAAATAACTTCTACAGTTGTAATGATGGATAGTAATCCGAAAACAACCCAGATTCTTTTTGTATTTGATTCGTGTGTATGTGCCATGATATTCTTTTGTAATAAATTATACTAAATAGAAGAATGTAAATACGAACACCCAAACTAAATCTACAAAGTGCCAATACAATCCAACTTTCTCAACCATTTCATAACTTCTTCTTTTTTCGTAAGTTCCCAACAATACATTAAAGAAGATCAAGATATTAATCAATACTCCTGTAAATACGTGGAATCCGTGAAATCCTGTGATAAAGAAAAAGAAGTTTGCAAATAATTTATGCCCGTATTCATTTCTGATCAGGTTCGCTCCTTCAACAACATACTTAACGTCGTCTAATTTTTTAAGCGATTCTTCTCTGGATAAAACCGTTTTAACTTTATCCTTAGTATTGAATTCTGAACGGATCAAGATATCCGGATTTGCTTTGAAACCTTCTACAACTTCCTGAACCGAATAGGTAGGAACCGAAGATTCTTTCATAAACCAGGTACCTTTATCTCTTGTTAATTGCTCTCTTTCTTTTGGAAGGTGTGCTGCAAAATCAGCTAATGCCACACGCTTTCCGTCTTTATCAACAAACTGAAGGATAGAACCTCCTTTTGTTTCTACCGCGCCATACGTTCCCTGAATAAAGTTTTTCCACTCCCAAGCCTGAGAACCTAAGAATATAAAACCTCCAACGATCGTTAAAAGCATATAAACGGCAACTTTTGTTTTCTTTAAGTGATGTCCTGCATCTACCGCCAATACCATGGTTACAGATGAGAAAATTAAGATGAATGTCATCAATGCCACATAGTACATTGGTGCATCCACTCCGTGCAAGAACGGAAAGTGATTAAAAACTTCGTCCGCAATTGGCCAAGTTTCAATAAATTTAAATCTTGAAAAACCGTAAGCTGCCAAAAATCCAGAGAATGTTAAGGCATCTGATACGATGAAAAACCACATCATCATCTTGCCATAACTCGCTCCCATCGGTTCATTTCCGCCGTCCCAAGTTTTTCCATTAGTAGCTGTTGTAGTAACTGTCGCTCCCATTATAAAGTTATTAGTTAAAAAGTTCCCAAATTTACATTTTTTTTCTATTTGTAGAAATAGAAAAATAAAAACAAATACACCCAAAGAAAATCCAAAAAGTGCCAAAACATCGCACCAAGCTCAATTCCAAGGGTTTGACCTGAATTGTATTTTTGTTTAAAATGATTATAAATTATAATTAAAAGTGCTATCAACCCTCCAAATAGATGGGCTAAATGCACGATAACTACCACATACAAGAATGACGTTGTGATCGTACTTTCACTTCCGGTAAAGAAATACCCGCTTTGAATTACCTGATCAAACCCCACAAACTGCAAAACAACAAACGCAATCCCTAAAGCAAGCGTTAGCAGCAGAAAATTGGAAGTTGCCGCTCTGTTGTCTTTCTGAATGGCTTTTTTAGCCAAATGAAACGTTGCACTGCTCAACAGCATTACTACCGTACTCGCTATAAAAGCACTTGGAAGCGTAAAATCCTTTAACCAATCCGGTCTGGATTTACTAATCACGTATGCACTTGTTAAGCCTGCAAATACCATAACGATGCTAATCATAGCAAACCAAAGCAGCATCTTGAATGACCTTGCTTTTCTATCGTTATGTTCCTGAACTGACATTTCCATATAATTAACGTAAAAATTTATCTATAACATAAATCAGCTGCAACAATGAAATATAAGTAACGCTAACGAGCATTAATTTTCTTGCTGCTTTCTCATCCATTTCCTTGTACAGCTTCACAGCATAATACAACATCCACAATCCTAAAAGCAATACAAACCCGGCGGCTACATAACTCAATTTCAAATCACCGGTAAATCCTACTACCGGAATTAACGAAGCCACAATAAGCCATACCGTATACAAAATGGTTTGTAAAGCGGTTTTCTTATCCTGTTTCCCTGTAGGTAACATAAAGAAACCGGCTTTCTCATAATCTTTATACAAGAACCAGCCAATAGCCCAAAAGTGAGGGAACTGCCAGAAGAATTGTATTAAAAATAACGTTCCCGCCTCTATACCAAATTCATTTGTTGCGGCTACCCATCCTAACATAAAAGGGATAGCTCCCGGAAAAGCACCCACAAAAACCGATAGCGGCGTCATGGTCTTTAACGGTGTGTAAACACTGGTATAAAGAAAGATTGAAATCGCCCCGAACATTGCTGTTTTAGGGTTGATCGTATACAGGATTGCCAATCCGATCACCGTTAGTACAGCACCTAAAATAAAAGCCGACTGTTTGGTGATTCTCCCTGATGGCAACGGACGATTTTTTGTTCGGTCCATTAAAGCATCCAGGTCTTTTTCTATAATCTGATTGAAAACATTTGAGGCGCCAACCATACAATACCCACCAATACCAAGCAAAACAAAGGTCATCCAGTCAAAAGGAAATTCAGCGGATACACCCAACAAATAACCTACTATTGATGAAAAAACCACACTAATCGCTAAACCAGCTTTAGTGATTCCCTTAAAATCAGTAAATAAAGAAGTGATTGAAATTGATTTTTCTGAAGCGTTCAAAGCAGTTTTCATTATTATTTCTAAAAACGGTGCGCAAATATACTCCAAAATTTACTTCTCATCAAAAGTATACTCTTAAAATCAATCTTTAACAGCACTTTTAACAAAAAAGAGGAACCCGGCAGGCTCCTCTTTTTAAATATTTCTTTTTTTGTGATTACGGTTTTTCAAGAATGGTTTTCAAATCTTTCAGTCCGGCATCTAAAGCACCACCCAATTCTTTATCCATATCCATAAACAACAGCATCAGATTCATCGGATAGTTCATCGTTCCTTTAAAGCCCCATTTCACTTTTGTTTCATTCGGACTAACGGCTTCCGTTATCATATAAGCATTATCTTCTGCCTCAAACGGTTCTTTAAAGCGTAATTTCATGTCGATTCTGTCCCCGTCCACTATATTTACGATTTCCTGTTCTCCTTTACCGACTTCTTTATCACTGCTGTCCCAGGCTGCCACAAATCCTACTTGTCCGTCATTCCCTTTATAGTCTTTTTTCATTGCAGGATCCTTCTTGTTCCAAACACTGTAATTATCCTGATTTTTAACAAACTTCACGTAGTTAAAAACTTCGGCTTTAGGCTTATTGATCACAATCGCCCTTTCTACCGCATACTCTTTTTTAACAAACAATCCCGCTATTAAAAGCAAAACGATTATTCCGATAAAAAAGAAAATAAGTTTTTTCAAGATTCTCATATCACATTATTTTCTGGTTACTTTTTAAAAGTACAAAAAAATATTAATAGTCATAGTACCAATTGAATAAATCCGCCCTTAAGCCAACTGAAAACCAGGTTGTTGAATTTTTAAGCGTTGTAGCGGTTTCCGCCATCGGGTCAAAGTTTCTATAGATGATATTTCCGAAGAATTTCAGATTCATTGCCGGATTAACCAGATACCCAGCCTGGAAGTCGCCAATCAGCACATTGGTTTTATTCCCCTGTCCCGTAACCACACCCGAATCATACGGTCTGTTTTCGTCATAATTTCTATAAATATTCCCTCCGTAGTTAAAGGTATTGTCGGCAGTATTGAAATCCAGACCTCTTTGTCCGTAAATCAGTTTGGCATCGGCAAACCATCGCCCGTAATAATATTTTGCGATCGCTACGACTTCTTTAAAGTTTCCACCCCACAAATGCCCCATGCTTTGGTTGTTATGCCCGTAATTGGTCAGCACATTGCTGTGTGCATAAACATAAGGGCGAACATGGTTGTATTCCAGCTGCAGCAACAGGTTTTTAACTTTAAAAGCATCATAATATTTTGCACCCAGCTGAAAGCCGTATTTATTTTTCCAGCTGTCGTTACCTTCTTTAACGTCTCCTAAAGAGAATTCATCTAACAGAAATTGTCCGTAAAGATTAAACTGGTTACTCAGCTTATATTTTGACGTTAATCCCAACACAGCATTTCCGCTTTTTGAAGAAGAGGAGAATTCAACCGCACGGTAAAAAATAATCGGGTTGACAAAATTGAAATCAAATCCACGGTCGTTGGTATTGCTCCAGATCACCGATTCGAAAAATCCTAAATTAAACCGTTTGGTAACATTCCAGCTCAAATAGTGGTTTGCCATGTATTTTGTAGCGTAGGTTTTCTCGTCGGTCACCTCGTTACGCACATCTTTCAGCCACATATAGGTGTTTGTATATTTGATCTTCCAGAAGGTGGTATTGATCTTAAAGTACGGATACGGACTTGCCGCATCACTAAGCAGTAACGAGCGGTAACCGTCGCCAATAAAGTTTCTTCCGTAACCCAGTTGCAGGTTGATGAATTTATTGGGCGTATAGGTCAGATTTGCTTCCGCCATCGGGAAGTCGTAAGCATCTGTCCGGAATTCTTTTGCAATACCGATACCCGGAATAATTGCCGGATTTCCGCCGGAAGGTTTTATGGATTCTGCATAGGCATTGTAATAATCGGCAAAACGTCCCTGACTTTCATAAACCGACGTCGAGAAACTAAGCTGCTCGCCAATGGCTCCCTGAACCTGAAGTCCGCGGGTATTCACATAAGTATATTTTAAATCACTTCCGAAATCTTTCCCCAACCGCAGGTCGAAAATAGGATTTATCGTAAACCAATAATCCTCACCCTGGATCGCTGCCATATTTTCATTCCACAGCTTTCTTCCCCACCAGGAGGTTTTATTTTTCAGCAGTTTTCGCTGTTCGGCTTCAAAATCATAGTATTTCGCCACTTCTGCATAAGAATACGGTTTGGATGCCGAGTGATTATTGCTTCCCACCTGATTTACAGCCGCATCAAAAACCATATAGTTCTGATGGGTAAACGGGATGTTCAGGTTGCTTTTGAATTGCGGGTTTTGAAACGGTTTGCTCACAATTTTGTCAAACTCTTCCAATTCCTTATTCACATCCGATGTCTTCCTGAACGTACCGGCAACAGCAGTACTGCCCGGCATGGCCGGTTTTACCAGCGGTATGGCAATATGAATGGTATATTTGGCATAGGTTGGTTTTCCGGCATATTTTGCCGGCTCCACTTTATCCAAAGCGGCGAAAACACGTTTGGTTTCTACTGTTAATTCCGGAAAAGCAGCATCGATATACAACGGTTTAAAAGCACCGGTTGTATCGACTTCAAAAAGCGCGATAACCGTTCCTTTATAGTTTTGCTGTACCAGTTCGTCCGGAACTTTAAAGTTGTTATAGAAAAAGTCCTGCACCTGATGGTTAAAACAGGCTTCTTTGTTTTCCTGCGCAACTTCTTTACAGGCTTTAAAAACAGGATACTGCTCTCTCGACATTGTCTGAGAAAATGTTTTGCCATTCATTAAGAACAACAGGAACACACACCAAAAATACCTCATTAACAACGCGTTTTAATAATCGTTTTTAGAAATTTCACCACTCGCTATGGCTTTTGCCGAAGAAGTACCGATTCGTTTTACACCCAAAGCAATCATTTCCAATGCCTCCTGATAGGTACGTACACCACCGGCCGCTTTAACAGATAGCGGGAAAGCATTTTCGATCATCAGTTTGATTGCCGGAACCGTGGCTCCGTTTGGTTTTCCTTCTTCCGTTTTGTAAAAACCGGTTGATGATTTTACAAAAACCGATTCGTATTGCTGTTCTTTAAAGTTGGCAATCACAATATTTTTTATCAAAGCCGAAAGCTGTACAATCTGATGATCGTTCAGTGCCGCAACTTCAATAATCCATTTTACAATTTTATTATGGAAAAGTCCTAAGCGTGTACATTCCAGAACCTGCTTTTTCACCGCATCCACTTCGCCGTTTTTAAAGGCTTCATAATCGAGTACAAAATCCAGATCATCGGCGCCGTCTTCTATAGCCTGTACCGCTTCCGTCAGTTTCTCTTCAAGCGTACCGTTTCCATTCGGGAAATCGATTACCGTTCCGATCGTAAGATTGGATTTCTTCTTTGTAATCATTTTTTTAGCCAGTGCTACCCTGTCCGGTCTGATCATGATCAGTTTAAAACCTTCTTCAATTGCCTCCTCAATGAAAGCGGTTGCGATTTTTATATTTTCTTGTTCGGAAACTCCTGCCTGTCCGGCAGTTTTCAAATAGGTCGAATCTAAATAATTTCTAATATCCATGGTATAAAAATAAAAAAATCCCACAGAAGTGGGATCGTTATATGGTAATTAATTTGGTCTTCTGTTTTTTATCTTTTCTAAAAAATACAAAACAATTACGGCAAACAAACCTCCTGTACTATTGGCTAAAACATCCATAATATCTGCCGATCGTGTTTGGGTAAACAGTCCCTGGCAAATTTCAATGGCTACCCCATAGGTAAAACCGAGAAGAAAGACCGTAATCAGTTTTTTATTCAGCGTCCACTGGTTCTGTTTTTTATCTAAAAACTTAAACCAAAAAAAGGTGAACAGGAAGTAAAAAACAAAATGAACAAACTTATCCTTATTTGGAATATCAATTCCGGTGTTATCATTAAACGTGATCAGACAGGCAATACCTATAAAAAGTGACCAGAATAATGCTAACCAAAGACTTAGTTTAGGCACCGATTAATTCTTTATAGGCATCACTGGACAACAATGAATCGAAATCAGCCACATCGGTAACTTTCACTTTAATCATCCATCCTGCTCCGTAAGGATCCGTGTTTACTTTTTCAGGTTCTGACTCTAATGAATCATTGAATTCAATAATCTCTCCTGTTAAAGGCAAGAACAAATCCGAAACCGTTTTAACGGCTTCTACTGTTCCGAAAACTTCATCTTTATCAAGTGTCTGATCTAAAGTTTCAACTTCTACATAAACGATATCTCCTAATTCTTTCTGAGCAAAATCAGTGATTCCTACCGTTGCAATATCGCCTTCAAGGCTTACCCATTCGTGGTCTTTTGTGTACTTTAAGTTAGATGGTATATTCATTGTGTTTATTTTTATTGGCAAATGTATATTTATTAGTGATAACTATAAAATCTTTTCTTTATTAATTTCCGAAGTTATAGCGCAATGTGAACCCGGCACGAATATTCGTCATTGGGAACGATGTTGAAATAACCGCCTGAGAGAACGAATGATCATAATAGAAAATCGCTGTCAGGTTTCTGCTGAACATATAATCGGCTGTTAGTTTTAGCGACCAGATATCCTGACCTCCTGCCAACTGGTTGTTATCATAATCCAGGTAACGGACAATCGTCTGGTTCTGACGCAATGATAAATCGGCTTTCAGGTTAATATCACTCTTAATGACACCCATTGGATTATCGGCCAGTTTGGAGTTGATCGTTACATCTTTAAAACGGTATCCTAATCCTACGATATATTCATTTCCTTTTACTTCTGTCAGCAATCCGTTATCAAAACTCAACGATAAGCTTCGGTCTTTTTTCATTTCCGCCAAAATCTTGAATGAGTTTTTCATTTCAAAATCCACTCTCATTAACGGGTTGAATTGTTCCACTAAGTTAACATTCGATACTATGGTTTTTACCGGATAATTCTGTGTGGTCTGATTCACAACATCCGGATTGGCATCATATTCAAAATTCGAACGGAAGGAGTTTACCGTATAGGACGCCCGGTATCCATGCTGTAAAGAGAAACGTTTGAAGTTATCTTTAAAGAATTTATAACGCATTAATCCGGTATATTTCACGGTCCAGTTCGGAATCGGAACATCACGGAAAATTCCTGTCGACACACTGGATGCATCCGCTCCGGTATAGGCCGCTAAGAATGCCGGCAACAATACTGCCTGGCTGTTTCTTCCGAATCCTTTCGGGAAACCGTCCGTACCGATATTGGCAGGGTTCGTTAAATCGATTCCTCTTTCTTCTGCCAAACGGTTTGCGATTACCAAACGGTTGCTTCTAAAGTCATTAAATGCTGCCGAGAAGTTTTCATCACTTTGTGAGAACGCCGTTTTAATCAGCACCGTCGAAATGGAGAAGTTACCAAAATCGTATGGCGAACGGGAATTATAATTACCATAAGCATCAACATCATATTGCTCAGAGAAATTCTGTGCATAGGTTCTGTTAGCATTCAAGTCGATTTTTAAATCCGGGAATAACTCTACCTGAGCGGTTACATCAAGGATTTTATTTTTAACCTGAGTAAAGCTCTGATTGAATTCCGGATAGTTGGTCAACCAGCCGTTTCTTGCCGCTTCATAACGAACATCCGACTGACTACCCATAATAAATCCAAGTGTAGGCTGCATCGTTCCGAAGAAACCGATACTTGGCAGGTAACCCGGAAGTACCGTACCACCATTTTCGGTATAATTGATCTGGATGTTTTTCACACTGGTAGCCACGCTGATCAAACCGTCTAAAATCAGATTTGGCTTGTTGTCAACCGGAGCATCCAGTTTAGTGATCTTCTGACCCGGAACCGGTTTCGGCGCTGGTCCTGCCGGTTTCGGCGCCACTTTTTTACCTTGCTTGGTCAATCCGATATATTTATAGAAGCTGTCCATCGTTAATACCGTGTTCAATCGGTGTGAACCGGCATTCTGAATGGTGTTTCCTAAATCATAGCCATCAATAGAAGAGAAGGCATCCGAAGAACGCTGCCAGTTGTAATCACCGGTATACGTATAGGTCGATTTCACAAAGCTTAAGAACGGCAGTTTATTTAACGGCAGGTCATAGTTGATATTCAACTGCTGCGTGTGATTATTCGGTTCTCCGATATCGAAATAGCTGTCCCAGATCGTATTGTTCGGATCCGGAATTTTGTTTTCATCCAGATAGTTTCTCACGATATTATTGGACGACGCATTGTAATTGATACGCAATGATTTTGTCAGGTTATAGTTAAAACCATACTGGTAGTTGAAGAAGTAATTTCTTCTGTATAACGGATCAATCGCAATACCTTCAACACCATCTACCTGACGGAATTGCTGTCTGTTGTACTGACGTAAAATTGTCGAACTGAATGAAATATTAGTCGGAAGGTAGTTAAAGTTAAAATCACTCAACATTTTCCAGTAACTGCTTTTCTTCATGAATTTCGTATTCTTTAACGGTTCAACCGCTTTCGGTTTAAACGTAAAGGCATAGTCGGCTGATGTTTTTACCTGCTGATCCAATAAATTCTCTACTTCAAAATCATGGTGTTCCGTTTCGTTAAAGGAATACGATAAAGTAAGGTTTTCCGGGTCGTAAACGTGTTGTTTCTGTTCCGGAGCCCTGTCTTTTTTCACGCCGATAAAGTTAATACTCTTCCGTTTTGTATAGTCGATCGCACGGTTACGGATATTGTCTTTTTCAGCACCGTCTGCCGTTACATCCAGCAATTGCTGTAATTTAATATCCTGGTTGAACGGATCATATTCCGGCGTGATTATCTCTTCACCGATACCATAGTTGAATGGCAGGTTGATTCCCCATTTCTTCGGCAATAATTTACCCAGGTTAATATTGGTAACGATATTATACTGTTTAACATCTTCACGGCTTCTTTCATTTGGTCCCTGTTCCAGTGTTCCGAATCCAACGGTACTCATTCTACCGGTAGCCGAAATGTTCATTAAATCGGCAAAGTTGGTATCCAGATTGGCAATAGCCGCCATACCGCCTTTGTTGTCCATTTCCGACATGCGCAGCTCGTTGAACCAAACTTCTCCCCTTACTTCCTGGGTTGAGATATTTTTCAATCCGACCATTAAGGTTCTTACCATACCGAAATTCGGATTACCTTTTATACCCAGCGTTAATTTATTCACTTTGGCAGACAAGGACGGATCCAGGATATCTTCCCGCACATAGGCAATTCCGGTAAGCGGGTCTGCCGGTACCGGCAGATTATTCTGTAAAGCCAATACTTTTAACTGTGTCAGCAATTCCAGTCGTAAATCGATTTCATTTTCAAGCGGCCAGATCTCTTCTGCCGAACGGGCTGAGAAAGCCGTTGGTTTTAAAGGAATCTCCACCTGGTAGAAGTTTTGTGTAAAGTCATTACCAAAACGGATGAAAGCAACCATCTGATCGGCCATTAACGGCTGTGTTTCTGCCGGTGGCTGCAATGCTTCTGCGTGCAGGAACATTCTTAGTTTTTTAAACTGACGCATGTCTACACTAACATTTTTAAACACCGCTCTTGCATCACCCGGTTCCAATCCGCCTAAGCCCGGAGATCCGGCCTCTTTTTTATAGACTCTTAGGGAAAGGGCCTGCTCGTTTTGGTTAATGATCGTATTGTTGTTATACAATTGCTCTCTGGTAACTCCCGGAGGGGTTACATAAGGAATTGGTGAACGGTTTCCGTTTTCCTGGATGTTTATCGCTACAACATCGAATCCGGTGTTGTCGTTTTCATTTTGTTCTTGTGTTTCGTTAGGATCCAATGTATTGGTATAACGTCTCCATTCTCCTCTAACCAGGTCTAAAGCTCCGAAACGCAACGTAATCTGATCGGAGAAGTTCGACATGAACATTCTCATAAAACGGATCGAACGGAAATCGGAAATTGTTCCTTCACGGTTAGCATCTGTCGCTTCCAGAATCGGGATTTTATACAGGATCCATCTTACCTGTCCGGTACCGCCATTGGCTAAATCCACGTTATTGTTGATTCGCACATCGGCAATAAAGTCCTGTCCAACCGGTACGTCGCCCGGATAGTATTTAATAGGCACTTCAAATTTCCAATAGGCATTAATCGTATTCATGGTATTGTCACGATTAATATCTTCCACATCCGGTAAGGTAGTCGATCCTCTGTTTGTATCGGACACGGCTATCGGTGAGTTTCCTTGTACACCGTTGTAGTTTCTGTAACGCTGGATAATATCACCCTGTGCATTCAGGAAGTATTGGTAGTTATCTGCAGCCGGATCGGGATTTCCAGCAAATGCCGGGAATTTAGCCGCTTCTTCTGCATCATTTAAACCGTCAAATCCGACATCCTGTGCCTCACGGTTGTTTTCATTGGTATCGAAAGCATAGATCAGGGATTGGGAAGCCGGAACGTTACCCCAAGGTCCCTGCGGCTGTACCAATATCTGATTTGGTCCTAAACCGTTTTCATAGAACTTTCTTCCGTCTTTTAAAATATCTTCCGAAATCTCTCCTAAGTTGAATGTCAGTTTTCCTTCATTGGTAAACAACGACGGGTTATTGGCGCCGTAATAAGGGTCCATCATCCAAAACTGGATGTATTCCACATTCGACTGTTCGAAGTTGGTCGAGTTAATCGCTCTCATGATACCACCCCAGTTGTTTTGCGGATTCGCCAAAGAGTTATCTGCCGGATTCGCAAGCGTACTAAAGTTATAAGGCCCTCTCTCACGAGGATAGTATGTTAAGTCTAAAGTGTTCACAACCGTACTTTGTCCCTGGGCAATATCGGTAACCGGGTAAAGTTCCTGGCTGAAAATTCTACGGGTTCTGTTTGAAGAAATATCATCTACAGATAAACCTGCCGGTAATTGTGACGAAGCATAAAATGTAGGGTCAATAGAGTACCATGACAATTTCGCTCTTCTGAAGCCATAGTCCGGAGCAGCTAGTTCATCGCCGTAACCAACCGGTGTACTGGCTAATGACCAGGCCTGGGCCGAACGCATGTCTATAGTTGTCTGTGAACCTTCAAAGTCATCAATATAGGTTGTTGCTTCTCCGTTAAACTGGTCGGCTGTTGAAGCACCCGGTTGCAGGTAAGCAATTTCTCCTCTAAAGGAAAGATTGGACGGTACATCGGTATCCACATTCGGAAGCTTGTTTACCAATCGGGTAAAGAATGGTACTTCTGTGGAGAAATTAGTATTTAATCCGAAGATCGTATTGTTAACGGATTCCTGTCCGTAGTTTGATTTTTGCGTGAACGGACGTTCCGATAGTCTCAGGAAGGTACCGCCTACCAGGAATTTATCCGAGAATTTATGTTCTACGTTCAATCCGTAGAAACGTCTTGTCTGCTGTCCGAAGATGGCATTGTTTTCCAAAGTTACTTCAATCGGAATGCTGGATGCCTGTAAGGAAGGGTCCAGAATCTGAACACGACCTCTCTGGTAATCAACTGTAAAATCGACACCTTCCACCAATCTTCTTCCTCCGGCTGTTACCACAACAGATCCCTGAGGAACGTTAAAGGCACCAATTGCGATACCGTCGCCTCCGGAAGATTTGAATTTACCTTTTAACTGGAATTTATTTTTATCGCTATCCTGTAATGCGCCTGCCTGTGTTGTTTTATAGAGGTTTCTAAAAACATATTTTTTCTGGTTCGCATTATAGTCGGATCCATTGTTTGGATTCCCAGTATAATCTTCTGTTGGTGATACTTTCAGTTTCTCGAATAGGTGTTTACCAAATGGTTCTACCGTGGTAAAGATAATCCGTCCGTTTTGCTGATCTACCGTAATACCCGGTACAAAGTCGAAGAAACCGTCTCCGCCAACCTGCGGGTCATTGGTATAATTCAGACGATCCAGGTTAAACACTTTAATCAACGGTGTATTTTCCACATCTGCCGGTAAAGGAACCGAAGGTTGTGTTACACCTCCTGCCGGAGCCTGAGTGATGTAATTTAACGGGGAAGGATCGGTATATAAAATATTAAAACGGAAATCTTCCTGTGTTAACTGGAAAGCTCCCGGAATCTGGTAGATATTTTTCATCATCAAATTCCAGACAGGCTGACTCACATTGGTCAAACTACTTTTCAACATCTTAAGGATAAGACTCTGTGTGTTTACAATTGGCTGATCGCCCTGGTTTGCTCCCGGCTGTACCACGGTACCGTCAATACCGTCTGTACCGAATTCTCCAACCTGGAAAACCTGATCGCCCATTGTATACTGGTAAGCTACCGCCAATACTTCATCGTTTGCCAAACGCTGGTTTAAGGAGATATATCCCAACTGCGGATGGAAGGTATATTCGTTTGAAGTCAGTTTTCTGGCATTTTCCAGTTTCGCAAAATCTTTTCCTTCAACAGCGGTATAAGCCGGAATATTAAAGGCTGTATTTCCACTGGAGATTTCCCTGATGCCCGATCCCAAATAGTTCGTACCGATATTTGCAGGGTTGAATTTGTTATTTTTATTGTCTACTGGCGATCCCGGCGGCTGGTTAAAAAATCCTGCCGAAGGAATACCGATAATATCCGTATCATTAACGCCCATCTGCTGCGCCTCCCCTAAATCCTGCAAGGCCATGATGTTTCTAAGGTTATTGTCTGTAGTACTAACCCTGTTCTGTTTGTTCGTTACCCAAACTTCCACACGGGTAATCTGTACACGGCTGTTGATTTGCGGATAGGGTTTTAAAGCATCGTCATAGCGGTTTCTAAAGTACTGTGACAGGAAGTAGTGTCTGTCTGCATCATAATCCATTGCGAATAACTGGAATTCCTGAATGGTTCCTCCGCCCTGGGCCGTAACCGTTTTGGTTTGCGATTTTTGTTCCGAGAAGACTCCCGTTACAGTTGTTTTTCCGAATTGGAACTGGGCTTTAACCCCAAAAAGACTTTGTGCTCCACGAATCAGGGAGCTGTTTAATGGTAAGCTTACGTTACCAACTTCTATTTTTTTGATGATATCATCTTCACCCGGAGCATATTCCAGTTTGATTAAGTTCTGGAACGCAAAGGTTGATTGGGTATCATAATTGGCATTTACGTTTAACCGGGTTCCTACTTTCCCCTGTAAACTCAAACTGATCCGCTGATCGAAATCGAATGTAAATGTCGATCTGTTTCGGGGTGAGAAAGCCGGATTATCCTGTTTGGTGTACCGCATTCCCAAATCGACTTCTACGGAACCTAACGGTTTCACATCGATGGTATTCCCTCCAAAAATGGCTTCAAAGAAGCTCGAATTCACATAATATCTTGGTAATAAATCTTTTTTAGCATTTTCACTTCCGGCTTTCTTGCCGTCAATCGCACTTGATTTTTGCTTGAAATAATCCCGCATTGATTCTCTCAAAACCAATTCTTCATATTCCTGTGGCGTTAGTATAATAGGGTAGTTAATATTAAAACCGTCAAAAGTTTTGGTATAGATATACCGATTCGTAACCGGATCATAGGTATAAGCCTCCAGAATACTTTTGGGATTCGATATATTAAGTTTCCCTAAGGATGCCCCAGTTTTAATAGAATCTTGTTCTTCTTCGTCTACCTGAGCTTGGATAGAAAAACAAAAGAATAAAACCAAAATTGTAAATCCGGTCTTTGTCTTCTTAAAAAAATCATGAGAGTAAAATGTTTCCAAGAATTATAAGTTTTTTAAGGCTAGTTTAATGATTGACTCCACAGAAGCATCGGGATTGTCCTTTACAATTTTATCGACCACTTTTTCGGCTGATTTTCTCATAAATCCTAAAACCTCCAAAGCTGATAACGCTTCATTTTTATTTGTATTGCTTTCTACAGCAGAAACTTCCTCCAGATTATAGACTTTTAGCACTTTATCTTTCAGGTCCAATATGATACGCTGCGCCGTTTTAGCACCAATTCCCTTAATGGACTGAACGGTAGCGACATCATTACCGGCTATAGCATGAATGATTTGCTGAGGTGTTATGGACGACAGCATGGTTCTTGCTGTACTTGCTCCCACTCCTGAAACGGAAAGTAATAGTTTGAATAGTTCTCTTTCGGCTTTTTCCATAAACCCAAAAAGTGTATGGGCATCTTCTTTTACCTGTAGAAAAGTATAGAGCTTTATGTTTTCTGAATTTGGCAATAACGAAAACGTATGGAGCGAGATATTTATGTGATACCCTACACCATTACAGTCTATAATTACCTCTGTTGGCGACTTTTCAGTTAGTCTCCCTTGAATATGTGCAATCATAATTACGTATTCGTTATTACCAAAAATAAGAAAAATCTTTTATTATCCTAATTTAAAAGGGATAAGTGTCAATTTATCCGATTTAGACCAAATTATCGTTTGGCTTGTTTTACCCTTTTTTCTTTTTCCTGAGCGTCCACTACAGCTACTGCTGCCATGTTTACCATTTCTTCCACACTGGCACCCAACTGGAAAATATGTACCGGTTTGTCCAAGCCCAGCATGATTGGTCCGATAGAAACCGCTTTATCCAGCTCTTTCAATAGTTTATAGGTAATATTCGCAGCATCCAGATTAGGGAAGATTAAGGTATTCACCTTCTTATTCGCTAATTTAGAGAACGGGAATTTGCTTTTCAGCATGTCGGAATTCAGGGCAAAATCGGTTTGGATTTCTCCATCAACAATTAAATCCGGGTAGTTTTTATGTAAATAGGAAACGGCCTCACGAACTTTGGAAGCACTTTCGTTTTTAGACGAACCGAAATTCGAGAAGGACACCATGGCAATTACCGGCTCCATTCCGAACATTCTTACTGTTTTTGCAGTCATTAAGGCAATTTTCGCCAGATCTTCCGATGACGGATTCGGATTGATTGCCGTATCGGCTAAGAAAAGCGGTCCTCTTTTGGTCATCATCAGGTTGGTAGTCGCCACTCTGGAAACACCATGTCCTTTTTCGATAAGTTCCAGCATTGGTTTTACAACCGTTGGGTAACTTCTGGAATATCCGGTAACCAAAGCATCTGCCTCGCCTTCGTTGATCATCATCGCGGCAAAGTAGTTACGCTCTCTCATCCATTTCTGAGCATCCAGCAAGGTTGTTCCTCTTCTTTGTCTGCTTTTCCAGTATGCTTCTGCGAAACGATTTCTTCTGGCTTCTTCTTCTTTTGTTTTCGGATCAATGATCAGTACTTCCTGTTCAAAGCCAATTTCTTCCATCAGTTCCTGAATGGTTTCTCTGTTTCCTAACAAAATAGGTTCACCGATTCCTTCTTCCGAAACAATTTGTGCTGCTTTCAACACATCCAAATGGTCCGCTTCTGCGAAGATGACTTTTTTAGGATCTATTTTAGCACGATTAATCAGCAATCGCAGCATTTTATTATCGGATCCCATTCTTTCCAGCAATTCCTCGCTGTATCTGTCCCAGTCAGTGATTGGTGCTGTGGCCACTCCGGATTCCATAGCAGCTTTAGCTACTGCCGGCGGTACCTGTGCAATCAATCTCGGGTCGAATGGTTTTGGAATGATATAATCCCTTCCAAAGTTTAGTTTTGTTTCGCCATAAGCGATATTCACCTGCTCCGGCACCGACTCTTTCGCTAAATTAGCAAGAGCGACTACCGCAGCTTTTTTCATTTCTTCATTAATTTTAGTAGCACGAACGTCTAAAGCACCTCTAAAGATAAAAGGGAATCCTAAAACGTTGTTCACCTGGTTAGGATGGTCCGAACGTCCGGTTGCCATAATAATATCTTTACGGGTTGCAATCGCCAGGTCATAATTAATTTCCGGACGCGGATTAGCCATCGCAAAAACAATAGGGTTTTCGGCCATACCTATTAACATATCCGGCGTTACGATATCGCCTGATGACAGTCCGATAAATACGTCAGCCCCCAGCATCGCATCTGCTAAAGATGCATATTCTTTATCTGTAGCATACACCCGCTGCATTTCCGAAATCTTCGGATCGTCTTTACGCAAGGCTCCTTTACTGTTGAACATGACAATATTTTCCTGCTTCACGCCAAAAGAAACGTAGAGGTTAGCACAAGCAATTGCTGCCGATCCTGCACCGGAAACAACCACTTTTACTTCGTCCATTTTTTTCCCGGCAAGTTCAACGGCATTTAATAAGGCGGCACTCGAAATGATAGCCGTTCCATGCTGGTCATCGTGCATAACCGGAATATTCAATTCTTCCACCAGTCTTCTTTCGATTTCAAAAGATTCCGGTGCTTTAATATCTTCCAGATTAATTCCTCCAAAAGTCGGAGCAATATTTTTTACGGTTTCAATAAATTTATCAACGTCTTTTGTATCAACTTCAATATCAAAAACATCAATATCTGCAAAGATTTTAAACAAAAGTCCTTTCCCTTCCATTACCGGTTTTGAAGCTTCCGGTCCGATATCACCCAAGCCCAAAACTGCTGTTCCATTTGAAATTACAGCTACTAAATTTCCTTTAGCGGTATACTTATAAACATTATTTACGTCTTTCTCAATTTCCAAACACGGTTCTGCTACTCCAGGAGAATAGGCTAAAGCCAGGTCTCTTTGTGTTGCATATTTTTTAGTTGGTACCACCTGGATTTTTCCCGGTGTCGGTTTAGCATGGTATAATAAAGCCTCTCTTCTTTTGCTGTCTTTATGCATAGTTTTTTATTTTACTAACAGACAAAGATAACGGTAAGTGTATAATTTTAGAAACTTTTAACAGCGAATCTTTTAAAAAAACACAACCCTCAAAAAAGCACAAAGGGCTGCCTGAAAAGACAACCCTTTGAGATACAATTAACTAAAATATTAATTAACAGTCATTCCAATCACTTCTTCCACATAAATAACGCATTTTGCCGTTGGTAATGTCGCTACCGTGCCGCCCGGATTAATGAACATAAATTCCACTCTCCAGAATTTATTGTAGTTCACATCGTCAACGGTAAGAGTGTATTGCCGTTTTTCACTGGTGCTTCCGCCGCCCGCCTGGATAAATCCGGATTCACCCCACCATGCCCAGGAGTTAGCAGGCAATGTCCGGGTATTGGGATTCGCCAGATTTGTAGCGGTATTGATAACCGTTCCGGAAGTATAGTTAATGGTTCCGCTGCCATTTCCGTAGTTCATAGCAGCAAAACCTGTTAAGTCGATATTCGATACTGTGTTATTCCGGATCTGAGGTGAAACATTTTCACTGGTCGTTCCACTTACAATATTGGGACTCAACAGTATTCTGAAAGAGAAATCACCAACATTGATACCGTTAGTACTTTGACCGGAGTACGGCCCGACATAGGCATAGGTTTTGATTTTAGCATTACTGCCGTTTGAGTTGGATGTTTCTGCGATATTGACCCATTTTGTACCGTTCCAGTAATGGTAGCCAACCGGCAGTTCATCATCTGTTCCAACAGCAACTGCTGTTGTATTATACACCATCAGGCCTACAGCCGGGTTGGGTATCGTGGCAATATCGGCATTCCCGGATAAGGATACCCGTGATAATAATGTTCCTTTGTTGTTTCCGGCAACATCCAACATAGCCGACTGATCCGGTGTTGCTGTTCCGATTCCTACCTGAGCAAATACGTTTACACAAAAAAGTATTAAAAGGGATACTAAAATTTTGGGGGGACTTTGTTTCATAGGATTATATTTATTAAAATTACTAAAAATTGCTTATTTCTCAAATTTTAGAAAATAAAGCAACCACATTATTAATAAATACAACAAAAAGCAGGCCAATAATATCAAGTTTTCATTAATTTAACAAATACTTATGCTGTCCGTTTAGTCTTTCAGGAATTTCAGGTTCCGAACCAGTCCCTGGTGTTTTGTTCTTTTAACGGCGGAGTTTTTAAATACTTTTCTGAAGGTGTCTTCCGTTATTTCTTCCCAATCTTTTTTAGAAAAAGAGAGTATGTCCCGATTGGGCTGCAATAGCGGTTCGTTATGAGGTTTTGAGAAGCGGTTCCACGGGCATACGTCCTGGCACACATCGCAGCCAAACATCCAATCGTCAAATTTTCCTTTGACTTCCGTTGGAATGTTTTCTTTTAATTCGATGGTAAAATAGGAAATGCATTTACTGCCATCTACAACATAGGGTGCTACGATTGCCTGGGTAGGGCAAGCATCCATACAGGCGGTACATTTCCCGCAATGGTCGGTAGTGGCATTATCATATTCCAGATCAAGATCCACAATGAGCTCTGCGATAAAAAAGAAGGAGCCCACCTGTTTGGACAACAGGTTACTGTTTTTTCCAATCCAGCCCAAACCGCTCTTTGCCGCCCAGGCTTTGTCTAAAACCGGAGCCGAATCTACAAAAGCCCTGCCGGACACTTCCCCGATTTCTGTTTCGATAAAGTGCAGCAGTTCCCTGAGTTTTTCTTTTATCACAAAATGGTAGTCTTCCCCGTAAGCATATTTTGAAATTTTATAGCTTCCGAAGCTTTGCTGTTCTGCCGGATAATAATTCAACAGTAAGGAGATAACACTTTTGGCATCATCAACAAGCAGTGTCGGATCCAGTCTTTTATCAAAGTGATTTTCCATATAGCTCATTTTTCCGTTTCTGTTGTTTTTCAGCCAGTCTTCCAGACGGGGTGCTTCTTCTGCTAAAAAACCGGCTTGCGAAATACCACATGACAAAAAACCGAGGCGTTTGGCTTCGGTTTTGATGAGATCTGTATATTTTGCTTTATTGTTAATCATGGTCTTAAAACAATCCTCCCTGAATATTGGTTCTTATTCTTCCCAGATGTTTATAGGCTTTATCGGTCACTTCCCGTCCCCGCGGTGTCCGGATGATAAATCCTTCCTGAATTAAAAAGGGTTCGTACACTTCTTCGATTGTTTCCCCGCTTTCCGATACGGCTGTTGCCAGAGTGGACAATCCCACCGGGCCGCCTTTAAATTTATCGATTATAGTGGTTAAGATGCGGTTGTCCATTTCATCCAGTCCATGGGCATCGACATTCAGGGCTTTTAGTGAGAAACGGGCAATTTCAATATCAATTTTTCCGTTTCCTTTTATCTGGGCAAAGTCACGAACACGTCGCAGTAAAGCATTGGCGATACGCGGTGTTCCGCGGCTTCTTCCTGCAATTTCAATGGCCGCTTCCATCGTGATAGGCATCTTCAAAATAGAAGAGCTTCTCTGCACAATGGTCGTGAGCAGTTCGGTATTGTAATATTGCAGCCTGCTCTGGATTCCAAAACGGGCACGCATTGGTGCTGTTAACAGTCCGGAACGTGTGGTTGCACCTACCAGCGTAAACGGGTTCAGGTTAATCTGAACTGTTCTGGCATTCGGACCGCTTTCGATCATGATGTCAATTTTGAAATCTTCCATAGCCGAGTACAGGTATTCTTCAACTATAGGACTCAATCGATGAATCTCATCAATGAACAAAACATCACGCTCGTCCAGATTTGTCAGCAAACCGGCTAAGTCTCCCGGCTTGTCCAAAACCGGACCGGAAGTAATTTTAATATTCACATCTAATTCATTGGCCAGAATATTAGCCAATGTTGTTTTCCCTAATCCCGGTGGCCCGTGAAATAAGGTATGATCCAGTGCTTCTCCACGCATGTTGGCAGCCTGAACAAATACTTTCAGATTTTCCAGTACCTGATCCTGTCCTGTAAAATCGCTAAATGACAGCGGTCTCAATTTTTTTTCTAAATCGAGTTCCTCTGCATTATATTTTTGGTTTGTTGGATCTAAATGTTCATTCATGCGGCAAAGATAGAAAATGTTTACTTGCCAAACCGTTTATTCGTTCTTCATACTGCTTTACCGTATTAATGTGCCACAATAGTTTCCCATTCCGGATGCCGTTTGATATAGGCCGCCACAAACGGACATAAAGGGACTAACGAAAAACCATTGTCTTTAATATAGTTCAGTGTTTTGAGCACAATTGCATTCCCCACTCCTTTTCCAGCCAGTTCCGCCGGAACTTCGGTATGGATGAGGTATATTTTTTTATCTTTTATTTTATAATCAATAAAGGCTGTGTAGCCTTCCACTTTCAGTTCAAAGCGGTTTTTTTCCTGATTATTGACTAATTTCAAATGATCATCCATTGTTTTCTTTTTTATTGTAATAAAACGATAAGGCACCCGAAGGACATTGTTCAATCTGATGGATTATTTCTCCGGAACTGGCCTTACGGACTTCGATCCAGGGGGTAATTTTAGGACGGAATACTTCCGGAAGTCCACGAACGCAATTTCCGGAATGTTCACATAATTGTTGCTTCCAAACCACAGTAACTTCTCCGTTGCTGTACTCTTTTACGTTTTCCATAATGTTTTGTTTTTGTCTTTATGAAAGTTACAAAAAAAAGAGCAACAAAACTCATTTTTCATATCTTTAACCCTAATAAATCATTAATTCTATATGCATAACGAAACCCCAACTTTAAAACGAGAATTAGGTCTTCTGGACGGCACCATGCTTGTGGTAGGCTCGATGATTGGTTCCGGAATTTTTATTGTGAGTGCCGGAATCACTCAGAACATAGGCAGTGCCGGATGGCTGATTGCGATCTGGATTGTTTCTGCTTTAATAACCATAACGGCTGCCGTTAGCTACGGAGAGCTGAGTGCTATGTTTCCGCATGCCGGCGGGCAGTATATTTATTTAAAGGAATCCTATAATAAGCTGATTGCTTTTTTATACGGCTGGAGTTTCTTTGCGGTCATACAAACCGGAACCATTGCCGCTGTTGGCGTCGCCTTTTCAAAGTTTACGGCCTATCTGATTCCTGCGGTAAGCGATGAGAATATCCTCTATGAAATCGGTTCATTTAAGCTTAATGCAGCACAGCTGGTTTCTATAGGAACCATTATTTTCCTGAGTTATATTAACAGTAAAGGGGTTCGAAACGGAAAATACATCCAGACTATTTTTACCATCACGAAGATCGCCTCCCTTTTTGGTTTGATCATTTTCGGTTTTATCCTGGCTGCCAAAGTCGATATCTGGAATGCAAACTGGACGGATGCCTGGAATGCACAGTCTTTCCAGAAAGACAGCAATTCATGGATTCCTGTTTCCGGATACGCCTTAGCATCGGCTATCGCTGCATCCATGGTAGGCTCCTTATTTTCCAGTGATGCCTGGAACGGGGTTACCTTTATTTCCGGAGAGATTAAAAACCCGGAACGCAATGTGGGTTTAAGCTTGTTTTTAGGGACTTTAATTGTGAGTGTCATCTATATCTTAGCCAACGTGATGTATCTTGCCGTAATGCCGCTGCAGGAAATTGCTTTTGCTCCATCGGAAAGGGTTGCCGTAGCCGCATCGCAGCACATTTTTGGTGCAACCGGAACCATTGTCATAGCGATCATGATCATGATCTCGACTTTTGGCTGCAACAATGGTTTGATCATGGCCGGATCCCGCGTGTATTACACGATGGCAAAAGACGGTTTGTTCTTTAAAAAAGCCGCCGAGTTAAACAAAGCCAGCGTACCGGGCTGGGGATTATGGATCCAGTGTATCTGGGCTTCCTTTTTGTGCCTGACCGGGAAATACGGGGATTTACTGGATTATGTAATGATCATTGTAATCATCTTTTACATACTGACGATATATGGTATTTTTATTTTAAGAAAGAAAATGCCGGATGCCAACAGACCATATAAGGCTTTTGCCTATCCGTTTTTACCGGCTTTGTATATTATCGTAGCATCAGCTATATGCATTGCTTTACTGATCGACCGCACCAGTACGTGTGGTTGGGGCGTACTGATCATGCTTGCCGGAATACCGGTTTATTATATCACAAGACCAAAAGAAACTGCGTAAATAAATTATCATTTATAAAAAAGGTTGGACATGTCCAACCTTTTTTCATTTAATTCTTAATTATTTTTTCAGTGTATATCTCACCATTCTCTGTTTGTATCATGAGTAGGTATATACCTACTTTAAAACTGGTTACATCGAGAAGAAAAGCATCATCAGCATTAGTGATTTTACTTCTAAACATTTCTCTACCATCAATCGAACTCACAATTAACTCCCTGCTATTTACTGGTAAAATAATATTCACAGAAGAACTGGAAGGATTCGGACTAACATTTAAGCTATTCTTTCTATCTACTTCTAATCCCCCGGAATCTTCCTTACTATTTTTACCTGCGTAATTTCCGGTACAACCTTCTATATACCCTCTAAATCTTGATCCATTTGCCGAATAAAAACCATTTGTTAATACAACCTGATCTCCGGCATGATAAATCGCAACAGCCCCGTTATTAACTTTATTAGAAGCCGTTATTAATGAAGAAGCCTGGTGGTTACTTTGCAAAGAGACTAATACATCATCCGAAGGAGACACCAGATTTTTCACTGCAACACATGTTGGCTCTGTTACAGAACATATATTCTCACTAATCATACTAATTTCCGCATTGGTCAGCACAAAGTTTGTTTTTGGCAAATAAAATCGGGGAGTCACACCCGATCCATCAGGATCTGCAGCATAAGTTTCCACAGCACCTGTATAATTCCCCCCAACACTTGCAATTGCAGCACCAGCTGATCTGCTTATATTGTTTGGAGGCACATGAGTAACTACAAACTTAGCATTTCTATTAATCTTAAAACTAGTATAATTTTGAAAAGCTATATCTGCACCTATACTTGCTGGAAATGAATTAACCAAGTAAGAATCATTAGAACTTTGGCTTCTTGATGCATCTGTAAACAGATATAATACTAAAGAGTTGCCTGGAGTTTGTATTAAGCTCTGGTTCCCAAAAATATTAGCATTAGGAATAGCATCTAAAGCATTTCCAATTAAACTTAGTGATTGATGAGCATCATCTCCAGTTCCTCCCAAAACATTTGTTCTTCTTACAAAAGAATTAGCAATATTCAAATCATTTGTAAAATTAGATTCGATATATATTCTCTTCAGGTATCCACCGGTAGAATATTGAATTACTGCCACTCTATTTTGAGGATTACACGACAATATATTTTGAATAATTTTCTCAATAGAAACTTTCATATCAACATATTCCTGATTATCTATTGATTCACTATTGTCAATCCAAATAATGACATCAGAACCTTGCGAAAAGCTTTTTAAAGAAAGAAAGAAAAGAAAGACAATCGAAAAATATAAGTTTTTCATAATTTACATTTTTAATTAAACTTATATTATTGTTTCTTATTTAACAACAATCTTACTTGCTCTTTTAATTCTTCAATCTCTTTATTTTGCTTGATCAAATAAAGCGTTAACTCTTCGATTTTTTCCTGTTGGATTTTAGTCATTTCACCTAAAGCAATTCCCTCTTCTTTTACTTGTTGCGCAGAAGGCACATTTGGTAAGTGTCCGTTTTTATTGATAAAACTTTCAACATCTTTCAGACTTAACAAGTTATAATCTTTATTAAACACATAATCCGCCCAGGTAGATTGTAAACTAATACGAACTTCTTCCGTAAGGATTCCTCCTTTTACAAACAGGTTGTAATTTGATACGTTTACCGCACCAGCAGTAGTTGGGAAGTTTCCGAAATTTATTGAACTATTGCCTCCAATCCCCACTTTACCGTGCAACTTCAAAATATCATTGGCAAAATCACCAAAAATCAAAGGATTAGATGTGTTTGAATTATCAATAAATAATTGATTATTTACATTAGAAGCATTTTCACCTGCATGAAAACCAATCATCACGTTATTACTTCCTGCCGCATAACCTGCTCGCTCTCCTATTAAAACATTTCCGCCTCCTGTAGCATTATATCCCGCAATAGCTCCATAGATAGAATTACTGTTTTTAGCAGGAATATTTTTACCCGCTTCAAAACCTGTCAGGACATTATAGTAACCGGAGTCATTACTTAAACCAGCTGTAAACCCAATAAAGACATTATTATTCCCGGTAACACTATTTTGCCCAGACAAAGACCCTAAGAAAACATTATTACTTCCGTTATTTTTATCACCTGCATTTACACCAATATAAACATTGTCATTTCCTGTAACATTGGCCAAACCAGAGTTAGCACCAACAAAAGTATTGGCTCTACCAGCTGTATTCGCTTTTCCGGAATAAGAGCCCAGGAAAGAATTATGACTACCTGTTATGTTATCCATACCTGCTACAGCTCCAAAAAATGAGTTATCATCAGCATTTGTATTTAAACCAGCCAAACCTCCAAAGAAACTATTACGGGTACCCGAAACATTTTGAAACCCTGAAGATCTTCCCACAAAAGTATTCCAACCGGCATTATTATTAGCTCCGGATTCAAACCCAACAAAAACATTTTCAGCACCATTAACATTTTTCAATCCACTATTAAACCCAATAAAAACATTATTTCCTCCCCCATCATTTATCGCACCTGTAAATGCTCCTAAAAAAGTATTATTGCCCGATCCTTTATTTAATCTCCCTGATTTATATCCAATAAATGTATTGGCATTAGCTCCATTTCTGTTGCCAGCCTCATACCCTACATAAGTTGATTGTGGAGCTCCTCCCGTTCCGTTTATATTAGCTCCGTTACTGATTCCGAAACCGGTACTTTCAGTTGATTCAATCGGTTGCGCATTTAAAGCAACAACAGACAAAAATAACAACGCTAACAATAATTTAGTTTTTGTTTTCACAATAGTATAATTTAAATTAATATTTATTTCATAAAAAAAAGAGTCATAATTATGACTCTTTTTTTATTATTCCTAGTGATGTAATTGTTCTTCACCCGGCTTCATTGGTACATTCTGAGGAACGAAATCTTCATCATGTCCTGGTTTGCTATAGTCATAAGACCATCTGTAAACTTCAGGAATTTCACCTGGCCAGTTTCCGTGAATGTGCTCAACCGGAGTAGTCCACTCTAACGTGTTTGATCTCCATGGGTTTTGCGTTGCTTTTTGTCCTTTGAAAATGCTGTAGAAGAAGTTCCATAAGAATACTAACTGGAATGCTGCTCCGATTAAAGCGAACATTGTGATTAATACGTTTACGTCTGCTAAATCATCAAATAAAGGGAAAGCGGTGTTGGTATAGTAACGTCTTGGTAAACCTGCCATACCGATAAAGTGCATTGGGAAGAATACTCCGTAAGCACAAACTGCCGTTACCCAGAAGTGAATATAACCTAAGTTTTTATTCAACATTCTTCCGAACATTTTAGGGAACCAATGGTAGATTCCGGCAAACATTCCGTAAAGAGCAGAAATACCCATTACCAAGTGGAAGTGTGCAATAACGAAATAAGTATCGTGAACGTTAATATCTAATGTACTGTCTCCTAAAATAATCCCGGTTAAACCTCCTGTGATGAATGTTGAAACGAATCCGATACAGAATAACATAGCAGGGTTTAACTGAAGGTTACCTTTCCAAAGTGTTGTAATGTAGTTGAATGCTTTTACAGCCGATGGAATTGCAATTAATAAGGTTGTAAAGGTAAATACAGATCCTAAGAACGGATTCATACCTGATACGAACATGTGGTGACCCCAAACGATAGTAGATAAGAATGCAATTGCTAAGATTGATGTAATCATCGCACGGTAACCGAAGATCGGTTTACGGGCATTCGTAGCAATAACTTCCGATGTAATACCCATTGCAGGTAAGATTACAATATATACCTCAGGGTGACCTAAGAACCAGAATAAGTGTTCGAACAATACCGGAGAACCTCCCTGGTAATGTAAAACTTCTCCGGAGATAAAGATATCCGACAAGAAGAATGATGTTCCGAAGCTTCTGTCGAAAATCAATAATAATGCAGCAGATAATAATACCGGGAACGATACGATACCAATAACAGCCGTAACAAAGAAAGCCCAGATGGTTAACGGAAGGCGTGTCATGGACATACCTTTTGTTCTCAGATTAATAACTGTAACTACATAGTTTAGTGATCCCATTAATGAAGAAGCAATGAATATTGCCATAGAAACCAACCATAGTGTCATACCTGTTCCAGAACCTGGAATCGCTTGTGGTAAAGCACTTAAAGGCGGGTAAATTGTCCAACCTGCAGATGCCGGTCCGGATTCTACAAAAAGAGAGATAATCATGATAACGGAAGAAAGGAAGAACAACCAGTATGAAACCATGTTCATAAATCCGGATGCCATATCTCTTGCTCCAATTTGAAGCGGAATTAAAAGGTTACTGAAAGTACCGCTCAATCCGGCTGTCAATACAAAGAATACCATGATGGTACCATGGATGGTTACCAATGCCAAATAAATATCATTTCGCATAACTCCTCCCGGAGCAAATTTATCGCCTAAAAGGATTTCAAAGATTTTGAAAGACTCTTCCGGCCATGCAATCTGCATACGGAATAATAGCGACATTATAATACCGATGATACCCATAACAATACCTGTAATTAAGTATTGCTTCGCAATCATCTTATGATCTATACTAAAGATGTACTTTGTGATAAAAGTATCTTTATGGTGATGTTCGTGCCCGTGATCGTGTTCGTGACTGTTATCGTGTCCTACTGCTGACATATTTTTTAATTTATATTAAAAGCAATTATTTTTTTACTACTTGTGCTAAAACTTTAGTTGTATCAGCTACAGGAGCAGTCGCTTCCGGAGCTTTAGCTTCAGATGCAGCAGCCGGAGCTTCCGTTTTGTTAGCATCTTTAATAGCACTAGCTAAAGTAGGTTTCCCTTTTAACCATTTTTTGTAATCTGCTTCGCTTTCAACTACAATTTTCATTTGCATGTTGTAGTGAGAAGGACCACAAATTTTATTACATAATAATAAGTAATCGAAAGTATATGGATCTAAAGCGGTTTCACCTTTAGCAACAAGTTCAGCACTTCTTTTTGCTCTAATCTTATTGATGTTTGCTACTTTTTCAACGATAGCAGGATCCTGACGCATCTGATCTGTAGTTACAGAAGGCGTGAAAGCAAACTGCGTCACCATACCCGGAACACAGTTCATCTGCGCTCTGAAGTGTGGCATATAAGCAGAGTGTAAAACGTCCTGAGAACGAATCTTGAATACTACTTTTTTACCAACCGGCAAGTGTAATTCATTAACTACTTTATCATCTTGTGCATTTGGATCAGCCATGTCAACACCTAAAGTATTCACACCCTGAATGAATCTAACGTTTGCTTTACCTAATGAGTTGTCTTCACCGGCATAACGTGCTTCCCAGCTAAACTGTTTTGCATATAATTCAACGTAGATCACTTCTTCTTCTTCATCAACAAACATGATATTTGTCCATGCATATAATCCGTAAAGGATTAATCCTGCCAATACAATTACCGGGATAATTGTCCAGATAAATTCTAATTTATCATTATCAGCAAAATATAATGCTTTTTTGTCTTTACTACCTCTGTATTTGAATGAGAAGTAGTGCAATAATGCCTGGGTGATTGTTTGAACGATGAAAATCAAAACCATTGAAATCATCATCAGGTTGTCATAATGTGTTCCGTGTTCCGAAGCCGGAGTTCCCAGAACCAAATGTCCCCATTTCAATAAAGAGTAGATAGTGAATATATAAATAAACCCTAAGAACCCAAACATTAAATACCCATTAACATTATTATCTCTTTCGTTGGCAATTTCTGATTTTTCAACAGAAGACTGTCCAATTTGAGTTAAATCGAATATCTTAGTCAATTGCCATATAGCAACTCCTAATAAAACTACAACTATAAGTACCAATAAACCTGTCATTTGTTTATTACTTTAAATATTAATAATGAAAATGTTTACTTTCTTCAATTAACGGATTACGTTTTGCCAGTAACGGTGCTTTTGTTAAAGCCGTAAATACTACAAAGATGAATAATCCAAAGAAGAATAATAATGAACTGATCTCAGATACTCCAATAAACCACTGATCTCCAACAGTTGCAGGCATAATCATATTAAAGAAATCAATATAATGTCCAGTTAAAATAAGAATACCAGCCATTACTACAACCCATGTCAGACGTTTGAAATCTGTATTAATTAAAATTAATATCGGGAATACAAAGTTAAGCGCTAACATACCGAAGAATGGTAATTTGTAGTTCTCAATTCTTGTAATAAAATAAGTAACCTCTTCCGGTATATTAGAATACCACATTAACATAAATTGTGAGAACCATAAATACGTCCAGAATACAGAGATACCAAACATGAATTTTGCTAAATCGTGAATGTGGCTTGTATTTACATATTCTAAATGTCCTTTTGATTTTAAGTACAAAGTAACGAATGCAATAGTCGTAATACCGCTTACAAAGAAACTTGCAAACACATACCATCCGAATAATGTACTATACCAGTGTGGATCTACAGACATAATCCAGTCCCAGGAAGCAATAGATTCTGTTACGATGAAGAATACTAAGAATCCAGCCGCTAATTTGAAGTTCTTTTTGTAGAAAGAATCATCATTAGCATTGTCCTGTGCAAGGGAATTTTTTCTTGACAAGAAACGGTAAAGATTCCAACCTGCTAAGAAAATAGCAGCTCTGATCAGGAAGAAAGGAACGTTTAGGAATCCAACTTTACCCTGAATCAATTCATCGTGTTTTACTACTTCCGGATCCATCCAGATAAACAAGTGGTTTAAATGCATTCCGCTTGCAATTAACAGGATAAAGAAAATGATCGAACCCGGTAATAAATAACTGGTGATCCCTTCCATAACTCTGAAAAGTACCGGAGACCATCCTGCCTGTGCAGCCCATTGGATTGCATAGAAAGCAAGTACTCCAACAGAGATTAACATGAAGAAGATACAGGCAACATATAAGGCAGCCCATGGTTTGTTTTGCAACTGGTGTAAAACGTGTTCTAAATGTTCTTGATGTTCAGCATGTGCATCAGCTCCCTCATGTCCATGAGCGGCTTCAACTTTGTGATTATCGTTATGGTGCTCGTCAACTACAGGTGTAGCTGCGGCTTTAACAGTATCTTGTGCTGTTGTTTTTAATGAATCTGAAACTACCGCTTCAGTTTTAGCAGCCTCGTGGTGTGCCACATCGGTTGCAGCATGATCGTCGTGCGATTCATGTGCTACAGCCTCTGTATGATGTCCACCATGATGACTATCGGCTAAAATTTTCTCTACGTCTTCAACGGTCTTAGGTGCAGTCAAAAAACCAAATGCAATCCCTACTAACCCTAAAGCCATTAAGACAAATGCAAAAGTTTTTAATTTGCTTGAAAATGTGTACATATCTAATACTTTCAAATGTGTTCTACAATTATAATCCTGCTTTTAATTTCAACACGTGATCCACAACTTGCCAGCGTTCTTCCTGGTTCAATTGGTTTGCGTGAGATCCCATGGAGTTCAAACCATAAGTAATTACATGGAAAACACTTCCCTCTGTAACTTGTCTGTCGGCGTAACTTGGTACCCCTAAGAATTTTTCTCTTTTAACCAATTTCCCTTTTCCGTCTCCGTTTTCACCATGGCAAATTGCACAGTAAATATTAAAAAGTTGTGTTCCTCTTTCAGAATCAATGGTTGTAGAATCCAAAGGAGATTTCAGGTTTGCTTTAGCTAATTCATAGCCTGCTGTTGAATTTTCATATTCATAAGGTGTAAATCCTCTTGGGATAGAACCTTTTGCAGGTAACTGACCTTCCTTACCATTTTTGAAAGCTGCAGATTGTGAATACGTTTCATAAGCTACAGACTCGTACATATTTGGAAAGAACTGATAGTTAGGCTTTGATTTGTTAAAACAAGATGTTGTAACAATCGATACACCTACTAATGCTACTATTTTATATAAGGCTTTCATATCTTCTATTAATGCTTATCAATTACTTTAACTTCTACAGCACCCGTGTTTTTGAAGAAAGAAACCATATCTTCTTCGCTTCCGTGAAGTGCAACTTCCATTAAGAAGTGATCATCTGTAGTTCTTACATCAGGGTTTTCAGCTGCTTTGAAAGGCCATAATTTACTTCTCATATAGAAAGTAATAACCATTAAGTGGGCAGCGAAGAACACTGTTAATTCAAACATAATAGGCACAAAAGCAGGCATATTATCAATGAAGCTGAAACTTGGTTTTCCACCAATATCTTGTGGCCAGTCTACAATCATTACATAATTCATTAATGATGCAGCAACAGATAGACCAACTAAACCGTAAAGGAAAGAAGCGATAGCAATTCTTGTAGGTGCTAATCCCATTGCTTTGTCCAACCCGTGAACCGGGAATGGCGTGTAAACTTCTTCAATATGATGATGAGCGGCACGTGTTGCTTTAACAGCATCCATCAGGATGTCATCATCATTGTATATAGCATGTATAACTTTATTACTCATGATCTATTAATGATTATGTGAATTATGTCCTTCTTGTTCTCTTTGTCTCTTGTAATTATCTCCGGATGTTTTCAAGATTGTTTTCACCTCTGCCTGAGCAATTACCGGGAAGCTTCTTGAATACAATAAGAATAATACAAAGAAGAAACCGATTGTTCCGATATAAATACCAGCATCAACAAATGTTGGCTGGAACATTGTCCAAGATGAAGGAAGGTAATCTCTGTGTAATGAGGTAACGATAATTACGAAACGCTCGAACCACATACCGATGTTTACAACGATAGAGATAATGAATGAGAACATGATACTTGTTCTTAGTTTTTTGAACCACATGAACTGTGGAGAGAAAACGTTACAAGTCATCATCAACCAGTATGACCACCAGTAAGGTCCTGTTGCTCTGTTTAAGAAAGCATATTGCTCATACTCTACTCCGGAATACCAGGCAACGAATAACTCTGTAATATACGCGATACCTACGATAGATCCGGTAATCATTACAACGATATTCATTAATTCGATATGCTGAACAGTAATGTATTCTTCAAGATTTGAAACTTTTCTCATGATGATCAACAAGGTATTAACCATTGCGAATCCGGAGAAAATCGCTCCTGCAACGAAGTACGGAGGTAAGATTGTCGTGTGCCATCCAGGAATAACTGAAGTAGCAAAGTCAAAGGATACGATCGTGTGTACAGAAAGTACAAGTGGTGTTGCTAATCCGGCTAATACTAAAGATACTTCTTCAAAACGTTGCCAGTCTTTTGCTCTACCGCTCCATCCGAAAGACAGGATAGAATAAACTCTTTTAGTAAAAGGTGTTACCGCTCTGTCACGTAGCATGGCAAAGTCAGGTAATAAACCAGTCCACCAGAAAACCAATGATACTGATAAATACGTTGAAATCGCGAATACGTCCCAAAGTAACGGTGAGTTAAAGTTCACCCAAAGAGATCCGAACTGATTCGGGATTGGTAATACCCAGTATCCTAACCATGGACGACCCATGTGAATAATTGGGAATAAACCTGCTTGTACTACCGAGAAGATAGTCATCGCTTCCGCAGAACGGTTAATTGCCATTCTCCACTTTTGACGGAATAACAATAATACTGCAGAAATTAGAGTTCCGGCGTGACCGATACCAACCCACCAAACGAAGTTAGTGATATCCCATGCCCAACCTACTGTTTTATTTAATCCCCATGTTCCGATACCTGTAGTAATGGTGTAAGTCATACAGCCAACTCCCCAAAGGAATGCTGTTAAAGCGATAGAAAAAACTATCCACCATTGTTTGTTTGCTCTACCTTCAACCGGTCTAGCCACATCTACTGTTACATCGTGATAAGTTTTATCACCTATAACCAAAGGTTTTCTAATGGGTGCTTCGTAATGAGACGACATAATCCTTTATATTGATTCTTAATTAATTTATTTTACTTTTTTAGGTATTTCTAACTTTTACGTGATAGAATACATTTGGTTTTGTTCCGATGTGCTCCAATAAATGATACATTCTGTCATCTTCAGCTAATTTAGCTACTTTGCTTTCTTTATCATTTACGTCACCAAAGATCATGGCACCACTTGAACAAGCTGCAGAACAAGCCACATCAAATTCATCTTTACCTACTGCTCTGCCTTCGCGTTTCGCTTTAAGGATAGTAGCCTGAGTCATTTGGATACATAGTGAACATTTTTCCATTACCCCTCTTGAACGAACGTTAACATCCGGGTTCAATACCATACGACCTAAATCGTCATTCATGTGGTAATCGAATTCGCTGTTTTTGTTGTATAAGAACCAGTTGAAACGACGTACTTTATAAGGACAGTTGTTTGCACAATAACGAGTACCAACGCAACGGTTATATGCCATGTGATTTTGTCCCTGACGACCGTGTGATGTTGCCGCTACCGGACAAACTGTTTCACAAGGTGCGTGGTTACAGTGCTGACACATTACTGGTTGGAATGCTACCTGTGGATTTTCTGACGGATCTTCCATACCTGTAAAAGTATCGATAGAGTTCATTAATCCGGAAGCACCTTCTTTTAACTCCACATCACCTTTGAAGGTATCCTGAGAAGAGTAGTATCTGTCAATACGCAACCAGTGCATATCACGGCTTCTTCTTACCTCTGATTTACCAACAACAGGAACGTTGTTTTCAGCGTGACAAGCAATAACGCAAGCTCCACATCCTGTACAAGCATTCAAATCGATCGATAAGTTAAAGTGGTGACCGATAGAACGGTCGAAAGAATCCCAAAGATCTACTTTAGTTGCAGGTGTTTCTTTGTGATCTAAAGATACCATTGGAACAATATTCCACTCTGCAGCATCTTTAGTATTGAATATTTCAAGGGTAGTTTCTTTGATGATATCACCTCTACCCATTAATGTTTTTTGTAACTGAACACAAGCAAACTCGTGATCTCCGTTAGCTTTAGTAACCTTAGCTACCTGGTCAGATTTCATACCTGCATAAAGCGCATAAGCATTAACCCCAACCTGCATTTCCTGCTTCATTGCTTCTTTACGGCCATAACCTAAAGCAACTCCGATTGTTCCAACAGCCTGACCTGGTTGAATAATTACAGGAACGTTTTCTAACTTAACACCGGCAACTTCAATAGTTGTGTAACTTCCGTTCAAACCTCCGTTTGCAACATTGTAGTTTACCAATCCTAATTTTTCAGCATCTTTTTTAGCTACTGTTACATAGTTATCCCAAGACACACGGGTAATCGGATCCGGGAACTCTTGTAACCAAGGGTTATTTGCCTGTTGCCCGTCTCCCATTCCGGTTTTAGTATACAATACTAATTCTAATCCGCCAGCATTTTTAGCTTGTGCTAATTTTCCGGCAGCAGAACCGAAATCAGCAGCAGAACCTGCAAGAGGTGCTACTTCCGAAACAAAAACACCATCGTGTACCAAGCTATTCCAGGTTGTTCCGGTAGCGATAGCAGCGCTGGTTGCTTTTAGGAAATCATAATAAGAAGCCGGATTTCCTGTCCAGGACAATAATGCTTCCTGGAATTGTTTTGTATCAAACAACGGACGAATTGTTGGCTGCGTAATACTGTAGTGACCTTTGGCGATGGTTACATCACCCCAGGACTCCAGGTAGTGCGGCACAGCAACTGCGACAGCTGATTTTGAAGCTGTTTCATCTTCTTTTAATGAAAATGCAACCGATAATTTTACTTTACTAAGTCCTTCCAAGAAGTCTTTTGCATTTGGTAAAGTATAAACCGGGTTAACACCGTTCATAATTAAAGTATGAACTGCTCCCGATTTCATATCGTTAACCAATTGCGCTACCGCCTTAGCATCCCCCTTACGGATTAAACGGGTTGCAGCCGTGTTGAACGCTTCAGAACTTAAAGCTCTGTTAATAGCCAATACTAATAATTGTGCATTAACATCGTCCAATCCTGAAACTAAAACTCCTTTTCCTGCAGCAGCTTTTAATTGCTGAGCAGCTTTCATTACCGCTTCTTCATTGGCAATTTTTGAAGTTGCAACAGAAGCACCGGTAACTACATTGAATATTTTTACTAAAGCAAGTTTTTGATCTGTAACAGTCAAAGGAATACGCTTGTCTGCATTTGCACCCGCTAAAGACATGTTTGCCTCAATCTGGATGTGTTTCGACATTTTCCCGTTTTTAGGAATACGTCCTTTTGCATAACCTGCATCATATCCTCCACCTTGCCAATCTCCTAAGATATCAGCACCAACAGAAACAATAACATCTGCTTTTGAGAAATCATAATTTGGTAATGCTCTTTCTCCATAAACCATCTGGAAAGCATCAAGAGCATCAGAGCTTGATACTGCATCATAAACAACGTGTTTAGCCGTTGGATTTTTTGCAATGAAATCAGCAATCAATTTATCTGTTGACGGGCTTGCCATAGTTCCTGTTAAAAGAACGATCTGACCACCTTTAGCTTTTGCGTCAGATAAAGCTGCTCTTACTTTCGTATCTACTTCAGACCACGAAGCATCTTTACCTGCAATTTTTGATTGCTTTAAACGAAGACTATCATACAGTGACAATACAGAAGCGTGAACTCTTGCATTAGCACCGGTTATAGCATTTGGTAAGTTATTATTTTCTACTTTAATAGGACGACCTTCGCGGGTTTTGATCAGGATGTTTGCAAAATCAAAACCATCAGCAATAGTAGTTGCATAAAAATCTGCAACACCAGGGATGATTTCCTCAGGTTGAACTACATAAGGAATAGACTTGATTACCGGACCTTCACACGCAGCTAAAGAAGCTGCTGCTGTAGAAAATCCTACGTATTTCAAAAAGTCACGACGAGTAGTTGATGAAGTCGATAAAGTATCTTTATCTCCTAAAAATTCATCTGTTGGAATTTCTTCAACAAACTCATTGTTTCTTAGCGTCTCAACAATAGAACTATTTTCGTTTAGTTCTTCAACACTTTTCCAGTATTTTTTGTTTGATGCCATTGTATATAGATATTAGCTTCTTAATTTATTTATTAATAGTGACATTTACCACACTCTAAACCTCCCATTTGTGCAGCAGTCAATTTATCTACACCGTATTTTTTAGAAAGTTCTTCGTGTATTTTTTTGTAGTATTCGTTACCTTCAACCTTAACATTGGTTTCTCTGTGACAGTTCACACACCATCCCATTGTTAACGGAGAATGTTGTCTCATAATTTCCATAGTCTCAACCGGACCGTGACATTTTTGACATTCAAGACCAGCAACAGAAACGTGTTGTGAGTGATTGAAGTACACAAAGTCAGGAAGATTATGAACACGAACCCATTTAACAGGTTTCACTTTTCCTGTATATTTTTGAGCTGTTTTATCCCAACCTACCGCATCGTAAAGTTTTTGAATTTCAGCAGTATAGAATTCTTTTGTATGATCCACATAAGTAGAATCTGCATCCCCCTGGAATTCATTAATGTTTTTATGACAGTTCATACAAACATTCAACGAAGGAATACCTGAAGTTTTACTTACTCTGGCAGAAGAGTGACAGTATTTACAATCAATACCGTTATCACCAGCGTGAATTTTGTGAGAGAAATGGATTGGCTGAATCGGCTCATACCCCTGATCTACACCTACCTGCATTAAATATCCGTAGATAAAGTAAGCTCCTACCAAAAGCATAAGTATTACAGAAACAAGCACTAAGAACTGGTTTCTGGCAAAAGCAATCCATAACGGAATTGATTTTTCTTTTACCGGCAGCTCTACACCGTTAGCCTTTGCAATCTTGTTAAGTACATTCTTAACAAACAGCAACATCGCTACCAACATAGCCAATACTACACCCAATACTCCTAAAACCAGATTATTAGAAACTCCGCCTTCCTGAGCAGCTCCCGTAGCTCCTGCTGTTGTAGCAGCCGCTTTAGGCTCTTCTTTAGGCTGAGAAGTATACGCTAAGATATTATCAATATCCGCATCTGACAATTGAGGGAAAGCAGTCATCGCTACTTTTCCATTTTCTTCAAACACTTTGATAGCCTTAGCATCACCTGATTTGATTAATTCCGGACTGTTTTTAATCCATTTATGCAACCAGGCTTTATCATATTTTTCCGCAACATTACGAAGCGCAGGCCCCGTCATTTTTGCGTCCAGCTTATGACAAGCGGCACAGTTAGAATTAAAAAGCGCTTTACCTGCAGCCGCATCCTGAGCTTTTGAGGTAAAAGAAAAAGATAGCACAAATGCTAAACTGAACAATAAAATCTTTGAAAACGATTTATGGTTACCCACTTTTTTCATAGTTAAAATGATTATCAACTAAATTTGGCATGATTTTATCAGAAACCTAATTTCAGATAAATAAATACCTTATTTATAAACTCCGACAAAAATACGACTTATGTATTATTCTAAAAACCTTAAATTTGTCTTAATTGTAATTTATACCCATTCTAAATAAACCTGAGAAAATTCTTTTAATTATATAATTGTATTTTTGCAGTAAACAGACTTCATTATGAGAATCTTAAGAGTAAACAAAAACCACTTCCTTCCTTTAATAGCACTATTTTTAGGATACACTTCCAACGCGCAGACCGCAAAAATTAACATTGATCAGGACCCGAAATTTGAGCAACTCCTGAATGAGAAAAGAAAAATCAATTCCTCTATAACCGTTAACGATCGCTATAAAATTCAAATTTTTTACGGCACTAATGAAGAAGCCAAAAAAACACTGGCGAGTTTCAGAAAAGAATTCCGGAATATAGACGGTACCATCGTTTATAACAATCCAACCTACAAAGTATGGATTGGCAGCTTTAAGACCCGCATAGAGGCCGAAAAGAACCTTAACGACATTAAAAAGAAATACCCGAACGCTCTTTTAATACGGCCGAATAAATAATGACCAGTCTAAAACAGGCTGATACGTTTTACAATATCATTTACAGTAACCAGTCAGGATTTCCCGGCTGGTTTTTTTAATGCATAACCTTAGGTGTTTGTACAGATAAACCCCAATGAGGTCATGTATGGTTTTAACAGTTATAATCTGCTTCAGGGATTTTAACCGGCTTTTTCGTCATTTGCTTCAATTGCTTAGCAAACGGATCAAAGAAATAAGTGTCGTCCTCAATAAAAATGTCCCGATAATTTTCTGTTTTAAGACGAACAATAAAAACTGCATATCCAGGACCTTTTGCAGGAAGAACATTCTGAAATGTAAAACATTCAATTTTTTCAAGGTCCAGAATCAATGCAGTATCTATTCCTGCAAATCCGATTTTATTATTAGCACTATCGAGCCAGATACCACTTTTCTCTTTCAGTAATGCTTTTACTTTTTGTGGAATATGTTTAACGTCATCATTATCAATATACCTGACTTTCAGATCCAATTTATTATGGAAGGATATTAATCCGGATATTTCCATTACTTCTTCATACTCTTTATTTTCCAAAAAATACCTGTATTCCCGTTTGTTACAGAAATGAAGCGATGTACTGCCATCGTCATAAGCAGAACCTTTATCGTAGGTATAACAAATAGAAACATCTATACCTTTTGCCAAAGCAAATTGCAGATAACACTGGTCTTCTCTTTCATAGCCGTATTGATTAATATTAATATCAACATCGTCACCGATCCAGAGTCTGCGTAGTTTTTTATAGCTCTCATCGGTATTGGTTGCATCATACAGGTCTACGAAAAACTCCTGTACAGGGCGATTAGTACTGGCGTTGCCTGCATATACTTCTAATTGATCGATAAGAATACCTTCTATTCTAACCGGATATTTGAATCTTAAATATTTAGCGCCGTAATCGGTAAAATAAACTGCGACACAACCCGATGCTTCCAATTGCTCGTAAGTAGTATCCCAGGATATCATCTGTCTGGACGCTGCATATACTTCGTAGCCAGAATCACCATCATCCGGATATTCGTCCAGAATCTGATAATTTTGGGGCATTTTTTTTGCCCAGATTTTTACTTTCTCATCTTCTTTTCTTGCTCTGCACACTCCAAAAAAGGTTTCGTCATCAAAACAAAACCGATCTGACAGTTCGCGATACACCTCTTCAAATCCCTGTAATTCAGTGGATATATAGTGTTGATAATCTGCAAAAACAAACAGAAAGGCTACATTTCCTAAAACCTGTACATAAGCATATTTTAGTGAATTAATATTTGCTTTTTCAATGCTGCTATGATCTTTGTAAAAAAGTGTATCTCCTTCTATCCAGGTTTCTTTATTTACCATTTACTGTTCTTTTATATATTTAGTAAAATCATTATCAACATCTTTATTAATAAGCACCACTCTATAGCCTGTGCTTTACAGGAAAAAAGGAGAGAAACTAACAGTATTGTGAATATAGTTTTCATTACGGTTGTTTTATCAAAACATATTCACCGTATGGAAGCCGCATTTCATCAGGAGCGTTATCAGGTGGCATAAATGAAGTACCGTTTTTAAAGATTTTTGCAATTATCTTTTCAACACCATTTTCATTTTTATAACGTAATACAATTGCATTATCCAAATACTCTCGTTCAGAATCATTTATAAAAAGAATAACTCGTTTTTCATTTAAAAGGCACTCAGGACATTGTGGATATACTCCCCTATGGACAATACGATTCCCATATATATTATATCCTCCCGTGGTTGATGGAGGATTGCTAAGGATACTTAAAGTATTAACTTTCTCTATTCCATTTTCTATATATTTATATTCTCCAATCAGTAAGTCCTCGTAATAATTTTTCTTTTGGTAGTAGTCAAAAATAATTTTCTTAAACACAATAGTTAAAGTCGTATTCCCTTGTTGAAACTTCCATGTACCTGTATATTTATCAAATTCATTATCAACATCTTTAGTGTAAGTATTCGATTTATGATACATATCACTATGATCTTGTGAAAGAGGTACGATGGTTTGCGCCTTGCATGAAATAGCAATAAAAAAATAAACAGTAAATACAAATATATTATTCATGATAATTTAATTACAGTTAGTCTTTATTATAGGTTCGTTGGTGTTGGTATTCGAATCATTATTAAGAGATAATTTAGTCCAACCAGTTAAATCATCATTGGCATTATATAATGATATATTCAAATCATTTTCTTTTAAAAATTCTAAAAAAGTTTTCTGATAATTCTGTAAATAACCTATAGGTAATAATGTATTTTCATCAGCTAATTTATCATATCTTTTTCCAATATCGTTAATAAATTTCTTTCTTGAATCTTTATTCGAATAAATATCTAATAACTTTTGTATACTAACATGATCATCTGCACTGATAGCATAAATTCCTTGATTAGTTACTACAATATGTACTGGAATCGTTGGATCTGCAACTCCATTATTCCCTATAAAATTATGACGGGTATAAAAACCACTTAGTATAGCAACATCGTCATGAGAAAACATGGGAGCATGGCTACGGAGATGACAATGAATCCCTCCAAAAAGCATGGCAGACTGAGAATACCGAACAGAACTCTCTCCTGTACTCTGATAAGGCACTTCGGTTGCTATTAGTTTATTTTGCGGGTTTAGCGCCAGGTTATAGCCTTTTTCTTTAGTGCCGCCAAAAACCTGTTCACTATTCAGGGCACGAATAGCATTTTTAAC
>NZ_DFUB01000009.1:117657-233370 GCF_002379575.1 Flavobacterium sp. UBA4197 | reverse complement strand
CGAGTCCTGTTCCCGCTACTAAAAAAAGCCCCTTCATTTTGTTGGGGCTTTTTTTATGCTTTCTCCTTTACCTCCTCAGATCAACCCATTATTCATTAAAAAACAAAAAACTATTCCAACCGTTAGGACCGTTTTCTTGTTTCCGGGCATAGCAATGCTGTTTTTTGATTTAGCAGCAATGGAAATGAATGGACAAATCGCCACCGCTTTCTTATATTAAAATTCATTACCTTTAATATACTGAAATAAAAAGTTTATGGAAACAAGGTTTATATGGGCAAATTTAGTCTCCGGTGATTTGGCGAAAACCGCTGCTTTTTATTCCGCTCTTGGGTTTAAACAAAATGACCATGGCGACAATCAAGAATTGGTCAGTTTTGTTTTCGGACAGAATAATTTTATTATCAATTTCTTTACCGGGCAGCATTTATCACAACAAATGAATGGCAGTCTTTCAATTCCAAAAAGCACAAATGAAATCATATTTTCTTTATCTGCTAACAGTAAAGAAGAAGTTGAGCTATGGGTTGAAAAAGTCAGGTCTGCCAATGGTACCCTATTTTCCGAACCCCAAAATTTTGAACAGGGTTACACCTTTGGTTTTGCCGACCCGGATGATCACAAATTCAATGTTCTATATTGGCCGGGAATGTAAAACCGGCCTGCTTTTGTAAACCGCATCAAACATCTAACAAATAAAAAAACAAGTTATGCTACGAGTTTATATCCCAATTATTTTTTTCGCCGTTTTTATCGGTTGGATTTTATACCGACTGTTGGTAAAAAAAGACTTAAAACAGAATCTAACCACTTTGTATATCGGGTTAGCTTTTACAGTAATCTGGATCCTGATTTATTATTTCCTGCTTAAATAGCAGTAAAATCATTACCGGAATTAACACGAAACGGCTACCTTCCTTCTGAAACTGTTTTAACTGCCCTGCCCTACTATACCATCTCCTATTTTCCAGTCATATTTTTTTGACTAATTGACTGGCTTTTCATTTATACCGAACTTTGCTGTTCATCTTATCAATCAACATCCGGATAGTTTATACCGAATAGCAGTCCCAATCAATAGCTACATGAAACCTTTTTTAATCTTAATAATCCTGCTTGCCAACTTTGGTTGTCAGTCACAAACCAATAAAAAAATGAACGAAAACAACAACAGTAATCCGCTTTTGTGTAATCCGGAAACCGGTGTTTGTGAAATACCCGGCACCCCACAACAGCAGCACAATGGCTATGCACCGGAGCAGCAAAAACCGGTAAAAATCATTTATTTCACGGATCCGATCTGTTCTTCCTGCTGGGGTATTGAGCCGCAATTGAGAAAACTCAAACTGGAATACGGAAACAATATTGAAATCGAATACCGGATGGGCGGTCTTTTGCCCGACTGGAACTATAACAGCGGCGGTATCAGCAAACCATCGGATGTGGCACATCACTGGGATGAAGTCAGCGCGTATTATGACATGCCGATCGACGGAAATGTATGGCTGGAAGATCCGCTGAATTCTTCTTATCCGCCGTCTATTGCTTTTAAGGCAGCCCAAATGCAGGATGAGCAGAAAGCTGTTGCCTTCATGAGAAAAATCAGGGAAATGGTCTTTCTGGAAAAGAAAAACATCACAAAATGGGAACACATCAGCAAAGCTGCTACCGAAACCGGATTGAACACCGTACAGCTCAAAACAGACTATGAAAACAAAGCAAAAGAACTGTTTCAGGCAGATCTGGAACTGGCCAGACGACTTGGCGTCAGAGGATTTCCGACCTTATTTTTTATGGACAGCTCAAACAATCCGCAAACGGTATACGGCTTTAAGCCCTATACAGCATTTGAAGCCGCAGTACTGAAAGCTTTTCCAAAGGCAGCGAAAATGAATTATGATACTACCTGGACCGGTTTATTCGGCAAATATCCCACACTGACAACCCGGGAATTTTCGGAACTGTCCGGATCATCAAAAACAGAAAGCGAAACGCTATTGCAAAAGCTCACTAATGAAGGGACGTTAAATAAGATCGTCACTAAAAACGGAAATCTCTGGATAATCAATAATACCAATCGCTAAAAAAGATTCCCCGTTAAGATATTCAGCATACCGGACGCACCACATTCAGAACCGGATTATCCACTAAACACCAACAATTTAACAGGTTTCCTAAAAACTATTTTCAGCAACCGATAATTATAGTATCTTTGCGCACTATTATAAAAGCCATTCCAATATCGAATGGCTTTTTATTTTGTCACTTATGAACATGAAAAAAATTGTTGAGTACAGAAAGTTACTTGACGTTACCAAAACCGCTACGCTAAAAGAGCTGAAAACCATTTACCGAAACAGCATGAAAGACTGTCATCCTGATAAATTCAGTAATGATGAAGAACTGGCTGCTGCCGAAGAAAGAAGTAAAGAAATTATTGCAGCCTATCATTTTCTGGTAAGTATTGCTCCGGAAACACAGGAAAAAGACAAACCGGAATATATTAAAACAACCAGCACTTCAAACATTTTAGAGTTCTATATGGACAACAGTGTTTTGTACATTAACTTTTTAGACGGAAGTCAGTTTGAATATTTTGGTGTTCCGAAAGCGACCTATATCAAAATGATTAATGCCGAATCGCCAAGCCGTTTTGCCAGAAGACATATCTATAATGAGTTTTTATACAGAAGCGCCAGCAAATTAGTGGCTGCAGAATAACCTATAAAAAAAACCTCCACAACTGTTGGAGGTTTTTTTATATTATTTACTGATCCTATCAGCTGATTCTCTGCAATTCCGGGTTGACAATTTGTTTGATCTTCCCCACTCCCATAGTCACGGCTCCTTCACAAAATTCAAATTCCATTCCTTCCGTCAGTGCGTTTTTAAAAAAGTCGACAGCCACTACCTTAATAGCTGCATCTACCCTTTCGCCCGGAAAAACCAATTCTTTATTGATAAAATACTGCGCACCGGAAGTCTGTTTTTCTGCAAAATCAAATTTAACCTGCGGCCTGTATCCCGATGCTGCTGCAGTTGTCCGGTCTCCATGCTCGGTTGTCCGGTATTTTAATACTGCGATAAAATCTACTTTACTGGTATCCGCTGCTGATTCCAAACTATCAAATATTGTTATATCCATATTGCTATCCGGGGTGTTTTACGTTATATCCTATTGTTTTTTAATTGTTTATATTTTCAAATATCGCAAATCTGATGTATTTCCATCACATTATGGCGCTTTTTTTTCAATTTCATTAAAATCAATCAGATAGATAACGGTAAAATCGCGATAACATTGCAGGAAACCTGTTATTTAAAATTGTTCTCACAAAAACGAAGGGTTTAAAAAAAAGATACCCGATCCCTGCTTTTTACGGCATTGAATCGGGTTGTCATCGTAGTAATACTTATCGCAAATTTACCGCTACCACGCTTCCATCTTTTTCGACTTCTATAAACTTTTCCATTCGCTCATGCTGATCTTTGTAATAGGTCTTATTTCTGTAATAATTAATATTCCCATACGGCGTATAACCCGTTCCGGTATATTCCTGACCGTTCCGCGCAAATGTTGTCGACATCATTGCCTGCAGGAAATATTTACCCGGTTTCATTTTTTCAAAAACAAAACGTCCGTATTCATCTGTTTTAGCATCAATGCGGTAGCGAAATGCCGCATCAGACATATACACAAACGTTTTTTTGTTTTCCTTTGATTTCCGCATTTCATACCAGGCCTCAAAATAAGGGGTTACCGGGAAAAGCGACACCGTCAGATTAGTTCCGTATACTTTCCCGCCCATCAGCGGTTTAATCCCATAAACACCTTTTTGCCTGGTAAACAACACGCCTTTAATCGTCGCCTTGCCATAACCAATTGCTTTTTTAGCCTGGATACTGTCAAAAACAGCTTCCGGATATAAGGTTGTGATCTTATTTTTATTGGCTTTCCGGTCGGCCTCTTTTACAGCACTACAGGACCATCCCAAAACCAGCAGGGTGATTAATAACAGGGCATTAATTTTTTTCATGCTCAATATTTTAGCAACCACTTTCTCTTTGGTTTTAATGTGATGTTGTTGAAGACAATGCTTCTCCTGTTGATACGTTTTCTTTTACCACAGTTCCGTTTACAATAATCTGTACCGTAAGTGTTCCGGTTTGTCCGGATGTCACAACATGTCCGTTTGCTCCAAATGTAACTGCCGGAACAGAGGAAGGCATGTTTATTTCAGGACTTTCCCATGTGGTGGCATTTACAGCAGAATTTAACTGCGGATCACCCTGTGCGTTCGTATGAATTACCGTTGAAATTAAGGCGTTATCAGACGTAAATGCTTTGTATTTTACAACCCTGTTGCCTCCCGTTGTTGCAGCCGGTCCGTCGTCGCTGCCTCCACAGGAAGTTACCGAAAGACCTAAAGCTAACACGAATACCAATGTTGAAAATATTTTCTTTTTCATAATTTACAGTTATAAATGGTTTAACAATCTTTTACTTAACAAAAGTAGCGGCTTGCCAAAAGTGTCACAATCGCAGAAAACGAGTAATTTTTTCTACTGGTTTTCCGGTATTTTTAAATGGCTGCTTATAAATTCCCCTGTTTTTTTGTAATCTTTGACTGGAAATCCATTTTTCAAAAGTACTGCCCACAGGAAATTTGTATTTTGTTACCCCTTAATTTTTTATCATGAGCCGGATTGTTTCTCTCAAAAAAATAATATTCTTTATTGGTCTCTGGTTGTGTTTTTCATCGCCGTTAGGAGCCCAGCAGCTATTACCTGTAAATGAAAAAACGTATGCCGACAGCCTTTCCCATATTATACAGTCCAAAACAACCGACAGCGTCCGGGCAAATGCCAATCTTTTACTTTCCGATTACTGGCGCGCAAAAGACACCCTTAAAAGCAAATCTTACCTCACAGCGGGAAAACGCCTGTCGGCTAAATATCCTGTACTCAAAGCAGCAGCTTATTTTTACGAAGGCCAGTATTACAGCAGCCTGAATCCGGAAAAAGCCAAACTGTTATTACAAAAAGCTACAAAGGCCTTAGCTGTTTTTAAAGTCCCTTTCAGTAAAGAAATCGAGGCTGCCGCCTGGTATAACTATGCTATTACAGTCCGGAATGAAAAAGGCGACAGCTTTTTGATCAAGACATTACTCGAAAAATCCATTCCGTTAGCTACCCAATCCGGGAAACCGGAAAAAACAGCACATTATTATTCGCAGCTGGGAATGCTTCTCATGTATAATGCCCAGTTTGACAAGGCGGAAATCTATTTTAACAAAACCATCGGATTATTGGCAACCCAACATCCGAAATCGACCGTATTAATGCTCGCCTATTTGGGTGCCGCCAGCAACTATATCTACAAAGCCAACACTGATGAAGCGAAAATAATGCTGGACAAAGCCAAAAAGATACTGGAACCTTATCCGGAATCGTCCCATTATCCGAACTACTACTATACAGAAGGGCTGTATTACACTGCCAAAACATATTACAACAGCGCACTGAAAAGCCTGGACAACGGTATCCGGCTTGCAATAAACAACAATCAGAAAGTACTGTTACAAATGCTTATTTTCAGAAAGTATAACATTTATCTGGAGCAGAAAGAGTTTAAGAATGCCAAACAGTTACTCCTTTCCGTATTAAAAGAAGGAACTCTGGCTGCCGATGTGAACAATCGCAAAATGTTTTATACCCAGCTGGCAACCGTTAATGAGCACCTCAATGATATGGGCGAAGCCTATCTGTGGCAAAAAAAATACAGCAAATTAAGCGACAGCCTTAACGAAAGCAACCTGAAAGAGCGAATTAACGAAATGGAAATCCGCTTTCACAACGCCGAGAACCAAAAGAAGATTACGGCTTTGGAAACAGAAAAAAAACAGGTGGCCATGTCTGCCAAAAACCATCGTTTGTTTAGCTGGTTACTGGCTGCCATTTCCCTGTTCTTCCTGGTCATTGCAATGCTTTCGTTTGCTTTTTACAAAAATCAGAAAAGACTTTCCCGACAAAAAGAGATCAACCATTTACAGCAGCTAAAAGAACTGAAGCAGCAACAGTTGCTCTCCAATACAGAAGCCATGCTGGAAGGCGAAGAACGGGAGCGCCGCCGGCTGGCGAGTGACTTACATGATGGCCTGGGCGGTATGCTGGCCGGAGTCAAAATCAAATTGTCCGGTGCAACTGCTCACAAAGACCGCACACCCGATCCGGATGAACTGAACAAAATTACCGGACAGCTCGACAATGCCGTTACCGAGCTTCGCCGCATTGCCCGCAACATGATGCCGGAAACACTACTGCGCTTTGGTTTGCAAACCGCATTAAAAGACCTTTGCGAATCCCTGCAAACCAGCTCCTGCACTATTAATTATGAAGTCTTTAATATCGACAGCAATATGCCGCTTTCTACCCAGGTTATTATTTACCGGATTGTACAGGAAGCGTTGTCGAATGCTATCCGCCATTCGGAAGCCAATGTCATCCTGGTACAATGCAGCCAGAACGGCAACCTGTTTTTTATTACCGTGGAAGACAACGGAAAAGGGTTTGACAGCAGCATACTGGAACATAAAAAGGGCATCGGAATTACCAATATTGAAAACCGTATCAAATATCTTAGCGGAAAAATGGAGATCAATACCGCTCCAAACGAAGGAACCGCAATAAATGTAGAACTATATGTCTGAACCCGCTAAAATAATACTCGCCATTGTTGACGACCATCCTATCGTTATTGAAGGGTTAAAAACACTACTCAAAGGAGAAAAAAATATCACCGCTGTAAGCTTTACCAACGGAGCGTCTTTTCTTGACTTTTTACAAAGCAATAAGGTTGATATTGTTTTGCTTGATATTATGCTTCCGGATTATCACGGTATTGAGCTGTGCAAAATAATAAAGAAAGCGGCTCCCGAAACGGTAATACTTGGATTGAGCAACCAGTCCGAACGCAGCATTATGATGCAGCTGCTTCAAAACGGTGCCGGCGGTTACCTGCTTAAAAATGCCGATGCCGGCGAATTGCTGGATTGTATTGCTGAAGCACTGGAAGGCAAACTGACCTTCAGCAAGGAAGCCAAAGAAATCATGCTGAAACCTTCCCAAAACGAATGGAAGGCCATTCCGACACTTACTAAAAGGGAAAAACAGATTCTGGAAAAAATTGCAAACGGCGAAACCACCGCCACCATTGCCGAAGCGCTCTTTGTGAGCCCGCTAACGGTAGAAACACACCGCAGAAACCTGTTGCAGAAATTTGGCGCTAAAAATGTAGCAGAACTCATTAAAATGGCTGTGGAGTACAAGCTGCTCTAAAAGCCGCTTTTGTTTAAACAAGGCAGGAATTAAACGCATTCCTGTCCGGTATTATTTCAGTTGCCGGTAATATTCTTTTTCCGCGATATCAAAATGTTCGGTGGCATACCGCAACATCGTTCCGGGCATGGCCGCCGCATATACGTCTAAAAAGCGTTTCAGGCGGGTTTTATCGGTTTTTCCGGCCTGCCGGAGCCATCCGCCCACCGCTTTATGAATAAGGTCTTCCCGGTCGTTAACCAGAATAGCGGCAATGGCAAAAGTATCGTCTGGCTGTTTATTTCTTAAAAAGTAAGCGGTGCTCACTATTGCCGTACGCCTTGCCCACATATCGTCCGACTGTGCTAATTCGTATAGAATATCCCTTGGTTTATCCTCAAGATAGCGCCCGATTACATACTGGCAGCTCACATCTACCAGATCCCAGTTATTGATCCGGTCCAGGCGGCGTAAATACAATTCAAACATCGCCTTCCTTTCCGGTTCGGTTGTTTTTTTACTCCGTCCCTTTTTATCCATAATGCTCAATGCTCCTGCCCGGATTTCATGTATCGGGCTGTCCAGCAACAGCTCCACCTCGTCCAGCGGCAAAGCCATAAAGTCCGCTGCAATTTTAAAGAGTTCTCCCATGCGTATGCCCATAAAAACATCACCGGCACCATATTCTCCTTCTCCGGTTTTAAAATACCGCTGTAATTTTTCTTTTTCCGTATCCGACTGGTGAAGTTGTAACGCGGTTATAAAGTCTGCTGCTGTCTGGTTTTGCATCGCTTTGTAGTATCGCTTTCAAATATATAAAAACTACAGCCCCGATTATCCTTTGCTACCCAATAAAAAAGAGTGCCTTCCGACACTCTTTTCTAATCATGCTGAGGTACCCCGCCCGCCTGAACTAACTCCCCAATTAGCCAGACAATAATAAACACCACCCTTAAGTTGAGAAAGACCCTCACTGTTTGTATCTATCTTTATCCTTAAGGTACCTCATAACATACTAAAACCAATAAATTGGCCATGTCACTTTTCAGAACCACATTCCGAAAAATCCAAATGAAAAAAAACTATGAGCATTTTCAAATTTTTCAGTTGATAGCTCCTTTAATTCCTAACAAATCAAGGAGCATCAACATTAACAAAAAATTACCTTATGTAAGGAAAACAGGAAAACCATACTACTTTTCACTTAACGCAATTAACCTGTTTCACTTGAAGAACAATTCAAAGTAAAAGCAAAATGGACTAATTTGGATACCTGTCCGGTACGCATTTATACGCAACGCGCTTAAAAAAACACAATTGATTATTTATCAAACATATACAAAACGAACATTTCTCAGATTTGCGTGTCCGCGTATGGATTTGCGTGTTTTTGCGTATTGGAATTGCTGCTTTTCGGGTGTTTCTTAAAAAGCAAATCCGCAATATCATTACACAAAATCAACACTATAGCCCAAAAAAAGAAGCATTATCTATCAAAACACAAATAGCATTGTTAATTTTTTTAACTTTGACTAACCAAAAAACAAAAAACATGGAAATTAATTTTTTAGCATTAGTCTTAGCGGCACTATCCACACTTGTTGTTGGATTTATCTGGTACAACCCTAAAGTATTTGGTACGATATGGATGAAAGAGGCCGGAATGACCGAAGAGAAAATGAAAGGAGCCAATATGTTTGTTATTTTCGGAATGGCAATTGTATATGCTTTCTTTATTTCTTTTATTTTACAAATCCTTACGATTCATCAGTATGGCGCACTGGGAATGGTTGGTGGAGACCCCAGCCTTGCCAAACCTTCTTACCATGCTTTTATGGCCGATTACGGGGATGCTTTCCGTACTTTTAAACACGGCATGCTGCACGGTTTTATTTCCGGACTGTTTTTTGCACTTCCGGTTGTCGGAACCGGCGCCTTATTTGAAAGACGCTCGTGGCGCTACACGTTAATTGCCGGAGGTTTTTGGGTAATTAGCTGTATGATTATGGGTGGTATTGTTTGTGCTATGAAATAGAAAATTTTGTTTTAACATTTATTTTAATACTAATCGCTCTACATTTGTGGAGCGATTCTTTCTTTTGTGAATACAGACACTACGTACAAAATTTATCCGGCTGTTTCAGAAGTCCCAACAAACTGGGATACTATTGCCCATTCCAATATATTTCTTTCTACTGCTTATTTAAAAGCACTGGAAAAATCGGCTCCGGCAAATATGATCTGCCATTATATCGGTTTGTTTCAGAATCAAGAACTGGTCGGTATTGCGCTTTCCCAGTTTTTAGATCTCAATAAGGTAGGTTCATTCGGAGAAAGGGATAACTGCCTGAAAACTTCCGTCCGGAATTTTGTTTTTAAAAATTTCAGCTCACATGTATTGTTCATTGGCAACAACATGCTCACCGGGCAGAATGCCTACGCTTTGCTTGATACAATTAGCAATGCAGACGCTGTTGCACTGCTTTTCCAGGCATCGGAAGCACTGAAAGAGATCTTCCGCAAAAAGCGGTTAAAAATCCACTTAACGGTTTTTAAAGATTTCTCCGAAACGGAAACGGAATATTTTAAGACCCCGGATTTCGCTTCTTTTTATCGTTTTACGACCCAGCCGAATATGGTTTTCGATATTCCGGAATCCTGGCAGCATGAAACCGATTATATTCAGGCGCTGACAAAAAAATACCGGGACCAGTACAAACGATCTCACAAAAAGGCGGAAGCAATCCAAAAAAAGAAATTTTCACTGGATGATATTCAGGCTCATAATCCGGTTATTAACCGCCTGTATGAAAATGTGGCCAAAAATGCTCCTTTTAATACGTTCTTTCTGGCTGACAATCATTTTTATAAGCTGAAAAAACTACTCAAAGATCAATTCCTGTTTTACGGTTATTTCCTTGACGACAAGCTGATCGGTTTTAATACGCTGATTAAAAACGGAACTGCAATAGACACCTATTTCCTGGGTTATGACGAGGAACATCAACGGGAAAAAATGCTGTATCTGAACATGCTTTATGATATGGTAGCCTATTCCATTAACAAAGGGTTCTCAAAAATCGTTTTTGCCCGGACTGCCCTGGAGATCAAAAGTTCCATTGGTGCCAAACCTCAGGAAATGTACGGCTATATCAGGCACAGCAATCCTTTGGTAAACCGCCATATCGCCCGTCTTTTCAAATCGCTGGAGCCGGAAACCCTCTGGCAGGAACGAAATCCTTTTAAATAAAAAAAGAGGCTGTTTTCACAACCTCTTCTGTTTTTTTTAAGAGTTCACTTCTATTTCCTCCTGTACTTTTTCCCATTCTTCCAGGAACTGGTCCAGATCTTTTTTCTTTTTCTCATAGGCTGCGAAAAAGGAAGCATCCTGCATTAATTTTTCATAATTATCCGCCAGTGCCTTATCATCTTTCTGGATTTCTTTTTCCAGCTGCTGAATCTGGCTTTCAATTTTACTCAGCTTATTCTGCAGGCTTTTATTCTTTTTCTGTTCTTCGTAAGACAGTGCTTTATTTTCTTTCTGAACCGTTTCCTTTACCACATCTTTCTTCTCCACTTCCCGCATGTTCTGCACATTGCGCTGTTCCAGGAAGAAGTTGATATCGCCTAAATATTCGCGGATCTTCTGGTCTTTAAATTCATAAACAATGTTAGACATTCCCTGCAGGAAGTCACGGTCGTGCGATACCAATAACAGGGTTCCTTCAAATTTCTGTAAAGCGGCTTTCAGTACATTCTTGGATTTAATATCCAGGTGATTCGTAGGCTCATCCATTACCAACACATTAATAGGCTGTAACAGTAATTTACAAAGCGCCAAACGGTTTCTTTCTCCTCCGGAAAGTACTTTTACCTTTTTCTCCACATCATCGCCTCTAAACAGGAAAGCTCCCAGCATGTCACGCACTTTGGAACGGTTGGAATCTGTTGCCGCTTCCGTCATGGTATCCAATAAGGTTTTTTCACCATCTAAATACTCTGCCTGATTTTGCGCGAAATACCCCAACTGAACATTATGCCCCAATTTGATGGTTCCGTCATATTCAAATTCATTTACGATGGCTTTGATAAAAGTGGATTTCCCTTGTCCGTTCTGACCAACAAAGGCAATTTTACTGCCCCGTTCTACCAATAGCGATATTTCTTTTAAGATGGTTTTCTCACCGTAACTTTTCGTAACATGTTCCGCTTCAATCACCACTCTGCCCGGTGTCATCGAAACCGGAAAGGAAATGCTCATTACAGAGTTATCGTCCTCATCCACTTCGATACGTTCCACTTTATCCAATTTCTTGATTAAAGACTGCGCCATCGAAGCTTTGGAAGCTTTGGCACGGAATTTCTCGATCAGCTTTTCGGTTTCCTCTATTTTTTTAGCCTGGTTTTTTTGTGTAGCCAATTGTTTCTCGCGGATTTCCTGACGTAAAACCAGATATTCCGTATACGGCTTATTAAAATCGTAGGCTTTTCCTAACGAAATCTCAATGGTTCTGTTCGTTACGTTATCCAAAAACATTTTATCGTGGGAAACGATCACCACTACTCCCGGAAAGCTTCGTAAAAAGTTTTCCAGCCAGATGATACTTTCAATATCCAGGTGATTCGTTGGCTCATCCAGCAATAAGATATCGTTTGTTTGCAATAACAGCTTTGCCAGTTCGATACGCATTCTCCAGCCTCCGGAAAAAGTATCCGTCAGCTTGTCAAAATCCTCCCGTTTGAACCCCAGTCCTAACAGGATTTTTTCGGTATCGCCAATATAGTTATACCCTCCCAATATTTCATAATGGTGGGTAACATCGCTTAATTGTTCTATTAATTCCGAATATTCCGCGCTTTCATAATCGGTTCGCGTTGCCAGCTGATGGTTGATTTCTTCCATCTTGAATTCGGCATGCTTGATCTCTTCAAAAGCCTGATACGCTTCATCCAGAACCGTTCTTCCTTTTACAAAATCGATATCCTGTTTTAAGAATCCTATTTTTACTTCTTTCTCAGTAGCAATGCTACCGGAATCCGGCGCCAGCTCCCGAGAGAGAATTTTTAGCATCGTTGATTTACCGGCTCCGTTTTTTCCAACAAGTCCTACTCTGTCCCCCGCTCCCAATCGGAAAGTTACTTCTTCAAATAAATAAGTACCCCCAAAAGAAACTGATAAATTGTGTATATTTAGCATAATTTTATTACAAATGTTACAAAGGTAATTTTTTAAAAGATGTACCTTTACTAAAATTTATGCAAATGTTAAAAAAAGGATCCAAACTCAATAGTATTTTAACAGGAAGTTGTCCTAAATGCCAGGAAGAAAGCATGTATGTGGATAAAAACCCGTATAAATTGAGCAGCGTATTTAAAATGCATGATAAATGCAGCCACTGCGGCACCTATTATAAAATAGAGCCCTCATTCTTTTACGGAGCCATGTATGTGAGCTATGGAGTGGGTATTGCTTTTGGAGTGGCCGCTTTTGTGATCACGTATCTTTTTTTAGGTCTGAGCCTGAAAACGGCATTTATAGCAATCATTGCTACTTTAATTGTTTTTATGCCTGTCATTATGCGGTTGTCCCGGAATATCTGGATTAACTTTTTTGTGCATTATGACAAAGATTGGAAAAACAACATCCATTCATAATATTTTAGGAATCCAGACGGATTCCTAATTTTTTATAGCAGCGTTTAATATCGATCTGCGCATCCAAAGGGATGTTGTTTTCGATAGCATCGTATAAGGATTTTGCCAAAACAGGCCCCAGCATCACGCCTCGTGTGCCCAGGCCATTCAGGATATGAATATTGTTATGAATATGATGAGTACCCACTAACGGACGCCGGTCTTTTACCGTAGGACGAACACCGGCAAAATGTTCTACAATCTCAAAATCGCAGTCAATCAGTTCTTTCAGATTATCCAGTAATTCCTGCTTACCGGCTTCTGTAGGCAAATCGGTTTTATCTTCCCAATTGTAGGTGGCGCCCACTTTAAAAAGATCATTCCCTACAGGCAGGATAAAAATACTGGATTTTAAAACCACGTCAAGGTTTAAATCCGGTGCTTTAATGAGCAGTAGTTCTCCTTTGGTTCCATCCAACGGCAGCTGTTTGAAAAACGGATTATGGACCAATCCGAAGCCATCAGCAAAAATGATATGTTTTGCTTTCAGACCGCTATAGGAAACACCTTCTTCCAGGAATTCAATTCGGGAATAGTCGAAACGTTCTTTCCGCACCCAATTGTTCCGGTTTAAAAACTCCAGGTAGGAATCCAATAGTACTTTGGTATCGACATAACCGGTCATTAACACTTCACCAAAACCGAATTGAGAGGTAATGGACTGGTATTCCCGATGTATTATTGTTGTGGAAAGAAATGATGCCAGATTTGGTTTATCGGCAGCCTGGAACCAGTTGTTCTGTTCTTCAATGGAAGCAAACTTCCTGTAGATCGGAATCCTAAAGTCAAATTTAGCCGCTATTTTATCTTCTATAGCCGCATAAAAAGGCAATCCGTAATCCAATTGCTGTTTAGCATTCCAAACCTCACTAAATCGCTTTAAAATAACCGGGTTATACAAGCCTCCGGCCACCCGCGAAGAGGAAGAAGAGTTATCTTCAAAAACCATAATGGTTTTACCCTGCTGCAAGGCGGTTTCTGCAAAACAAATTCCGGCTATACCGGAGCCAACAATCAAATAATCTACCATAGTACAAAAATAAAAAACTCTTACCCAGGAAGGTAAGAGTTTTTCATAAAATTGGAGAAATTATTTTTTAGTAATTCCACATATCTTGTTCAAAGTTGCGGATTTTTTCTTTTACACGCTCAGATTCCAATAACTGCATTTGAGCATTTTCTTTTACATATTCTTCAATTTGTCTATCGCCGTAAACATTTTCTTCTCTGTAGATTACTCCACTAAAGCGTCTTGAGTTTAACAGGTGATCAAACGTAATCGGCATTGCTGAGTTTTTATCATTGAAGGCCTTGTTTGCATGTAACACATCTCTTGCAGACGGGAAGTAAACCCAGAATAATTCGATGTATTCTTTCTCCTCTTTGTCCATCGTATAAACATCCGGTACAATAGGACAGATTCCTAACATTCTGTATTTTAATTCACCTTGACGGGTATCAAAATACCAATAACCTACAATTTTATAATCAGAAACGTCCATTGCTCTGATTTCGGTTTTGTTGATATACTCTTCCGAAATTTTCGCTCCTGCTTTTTTCTGTTTTGCGGTAAAGCTGTTGTATTGTTCTTTACCAGCATCTGTTGTATCAATTCTAAACAACGACGCTTCGATATCTTTTAATGTTTTTTTAGTTGTAAAATAACTATCATCATAGATCTCAGTAAGCTTATTGCTTTTAATTCCTTCAACCAGAACATCGTAAAGCGGTCTTCTATCCGGACCTAAATTTCCTTCTACAGGATAATATAAAGGAAAATTAACTCTTTCATCAAGGTCAACAATTTCCCAGATTTTCTTCCCCATTAAAACATCACGATCATCAACATAACCATAAGGTAACGGCTTGTCATTATCAGCGTTTAATTGTGCTGCGGTTTTTTTACCGATATCAGCCGGGGATTTTGCATTCAAAAGATTAGACTGTGCAAAAGTTGCAATAGAACTAAAAGTAAATGCAATTACTAATGAAAAATTTCTCCAATTCATTTTTTATTCTTTATAAACTATTAAAGTAATTATAAACTCAAACTTGGTCGTTTTTATTGTACTTCAAATGTACAAGGTGCAACTCTTTTTGGCATTTGATCTAATCCAACGAATTTAGCTTTGATCTCAGAGATAACTACAACATCACCTCTACCCGCTTTAGCAATAGCAGCTTTAGCTCTTGCATCCATTTTGTTACCTGATACTACAATTGTAGGCTGACCTGGCACTTTAATGTTAAATTGTGTTACGTTAACAGAAACCGGGAAATCGAAATCTTCTAATTCAGCAGAGATTGTACAAACCTCTAAGTTCGATTTAGCTCCTTTAGCAGCAACCTCACCACGGATTTTTCCAGTTGGAGCAGGTAAACCTTTGATTCTGAAAACTTCTTTACTACTGAAAGATTTTCCATCAGGCATAGTAGCGCTAACATTAATGGTTACATCGCTTCCAGCTCCTGGTGTAAGGTTATATTGACCTGGTTTTCCAGTAGATGCCATTCCAGGTGCAGATGCTTTAACTTTATCAGAAGAGATACCTGGTACAGAAACCGAAATAGGGTTCGATACACCACGGTAAACAACTTTCATTTTGTCAGCAGATACAATTGCCTGGTTTGGTTTTGGAACCACAACGTAGTTTCCTGCAATTTCGATTTCAACTGGTTTGTTGTCTTCCATGAAAGTAAACTTACCTTTGATATCTTTTTCACCAACGCTACCAGCAGCCATTTTGAAAATAGCAGAACCATTTTCGATAGATGTTGAAGCACCGTTTACAGAAACTGCTTTTGGAACTGTAGACTCGTCATAACGACCTAATACTACACGTCCTGTAACTTGCTCTCCCTGAAAGAAAGCTGATTTATCCATCATTACGAAAGCTTTATAGTTTTTCATAGACGCAGCCGCCATTGCAGTGTTACCCATGAAAGCATTATATAAGCTTGCTTCAATTCCTTTAACGTCATTTTGCATAGCCGTTAATTTTGTTAAAGAAGCGATAGATGGGAATCCTTTATAATGATAATCTAAGAATTTTTTAGTAACTCCTTCTCCGTCTTTTACATCAGCTGTATTGAATTTAGAATCAATCTCTCCAACAATAGCTTTGTATTTTGCGTCGTTTCCAATTACAGTTTTCATATCAGCTCTGTACTTGTCGATAGCAGCTACAATTTCTTTTCCTTTTTTAGAATAACCGTCACCTTCAAACCAACCTTCGTCGATTTTGTCACCTTTATCCATTGCCTCATAAGGTAGTTTTCCATTCTCACCTTTTTCAATTCCTGTTGTTACATCAGTTTTAAGTTTACCGATATAATCGTAGAAATTTTTAGTGATAACAGCTACTTCATCAGCCATTTTTTTTGCAGCACCGAATTGAGACGGGTTATCAGCTGCTTTAGTACCAAGTGCGCTTAAAATCTGTGAATTCGTTTCTACTGCAGCAGAGTTTGCTGTTTCGAATTTTTCATTCATCAAACCAAAAGCTGATAGAACTTCTTTTGACATGTTTAATGCCAACATCGCGATGAAAACCAAGTACATCAGGTTAATCATCTTCTGTCTAGGGGTTAATTTTCCTCCTGCCATTTCTTCTAATTAGTTTTTAAATAGATTAATAAATGCAACTAATTAGTTTCTGTTGCTCATTGCAGAAAGCATTCCGCCATATACGTTGTTTAAAGAAGATAAATTTGCAGTCAATGATTGCATTTGATCTTTTAATTTCAAGTTGTTTTCAGCAACTTCTTTGTTAATTTCAGCATTACGGGTAGCGCTTTCTAACTGAACTTTATACATACTGTTTAAAGATTCCATTTGAGCAGCTGCCATTGACATTTCTTCAGCATATTTTTTAGTAGAAGCAACTGAATCAACTGTTGGAGCAATTCCTTTAGCTGCAGCTTCGAAGTTTTTGATGCTGTTTCCTAAGCTAGACATTAACTCACCGTCAATTTTAGCTTCTTTTAACATGTTGTCTAATTTTTGAGATAAAAGACCTTGAGCTTCTGTTGGGTTTTCTGCTTTTTTAACGTCTCTTTTCTTAGCGTCTCCACCTGCTAATTCAGGGTAAACCAATGACCAGTCTAATTCTTTTTCAACTGGATCGAAAGCAGATAATGCGAAGATAAATGCTTCAACTCCAAGACCGATAATAAGCATCGCGCTTGCACCTGGCCAGTGCATTAATTTGAATAACGCTCCGATGATTACCACTGCTGCCCCCATACCATAGGCAAAATTCATAACTTTTTTAGGTAGTGCCATAATAAAATAAAATTTTAGTTAGTTAAGTTAATTATAATTAAAAATTGGTTAAATTTTAAAATTGAGTTAAGTTGAATGATTCTGATAATTAGTTGGGTCTGTTTCCGGTTGCCTGAGCTCCCATGTAATCCTGAACTGTTCTGAATCCGATGTAGCTTCTTGCCGTATCTGCATATTCGAAGTTACGGGTACCTACCTGTAAGTAGTAAGAAACATCTTTCCAGGATCCACCACGTACCACTTTACGTTGGTTTTTAGCATCCGGTACATTTGGATTCATTGTCGATACATAATCATAAGCTGCAGCATCATAAGATGAATCTGTCCACTCGGCTACGTTACCAGACATGTTGTAAAGGTTGAAATCATTCGGCTCGTATGATTTAGCTTCAACAGTATATAAAGCACCGTCTGCTGCATAATCTCCACGGCTAGGCTTAAAGTTTGCCAAATAACATCCTCTATCATTGTGAGTATACGGTCCACCCCAAGGATAAGCTGCAGATTCCAGACCACCTCTTGCAGCGTATTCCCACTCTGCTTCAGTTGGTAAACGGAAAGAGTTTACCTGATCTCTTCCTTTTTTCTTTTTGATGTAAGAGTTTTTATTTAATGTTCTCCAAGCACAAAAAGCTTTAGCCTGTTTCCAGCTAACTCCAACTACAGGGTAATCCCCGTAAGCCTGGTGCCAGAAATAGTCATTATGCATTGGCTCATTATAAGAATACGCGAAGTCTTTAATCCAAACGGTTGTATCCGGATAAATCAACTGGTTTTCTGTTTTAATGAATTTACCTCTTTTAGATCTGCTGCTTGTAGTGCTCTTATCTTTAGCAGCCGCCTGAATGTCCATCCAGGTATAACGGAATTTTAACTTCGACACGTCGAAAGTTCTCAAACCGTTGTATGATTCACTCGCTGGTAAATAAAGTGAATCCATTACCTCAACATAATACTCATCCGGGTATTTCTGAGGGTCAGCATGCAACTTCACTTTTCTGTTAAGACGTCTTCCAGCATACGGATCTTCATCTGTACCTACGCTGTAATAATTCTCATACATATATTTGTCGTATGCAGACATTTTTGCAGGATCCTGGTCACTGAAAGCAAAGTCACCGATGCTTCCTCCTTTGTTACCACCAGTACCTGGCTTCATCCCTTGCTCATCAGCTAAAATAGCCAATCTCACACGGATTGTAGAATCTTTTACCCATTCGACAAATTGACGATATTCACTATTCGTAATTTCCGTCTCATCCATGTAAAAGGAACGAACTGTTACCGTTTTTGTCGGTGCGTCCTGAACGTTAGCTAAATCATCATCTGACTTACCCATGATAAAAGCGCCACCAGGAACTAAAGTCATACCATACGGCTTTTCCGGATGCCATTTCTTTCCTTTAACTCCTACCAGCTCACCTCTGTCGTTAGAACCACAGCTGAAAAACAATGATACAACAGCTGTTAATGCAATGAACTTCTTCATATAAATTTGGGTTAATAGTATTTATATTTTTAAGGGCGTAAACCTATTTATTTATTTTCTAAAAAACAAAGATTTTATTAAAAAAAACTTAAAAAAAACAATAAAACACAATTTAGGCTTTAAATAACCGTTTTTTAAACAATTATACCATATTTTTCTTTTGCGCCTTCCACCAACGCTCTGGAATCTCATGGTTTGTGGCACCTAGATAATCCTCATATGTGCAAGGTAATAACGTGTTTCTTTTTAATTTATTGTTAAAACTTGTTAAAAAAGGTATTTCTATCCACCAACGCTCCGTTTTATCGCTTTTATAGAAGATTAACTCTTCGTCTTCCAGCGGCACGATATACTTCAAATAGTCCTCACGGCTGCCAAAAGGATATTCTTTCGAACGGTAGTGAAATCCTTCAATAAAATACCAGATAATCTGTCCGATTAGAACGGCTTCACTCTTCGAATTATTGTGGTTAAAAACACCAAAAGAAGTTACCTTATCGCTAATTCCCGCATAACGCGAAAGCACGCAGATTTCCTTACCGTTAAATCCATTCGGAATAAACTGTGTGAAGTTCCCGGAATCGCTTGATTTTACCGATGTAAGATCAAGACTTACCAGATCGGCATCCCTGAAAACTGGTTCTGCAATGGTTGAGTTATTACAAATCTCACCCAGGCGGTAGGCATCGAAATACAGTTTTTCAATCAGATCAATTTCTTCCTGTGAGTTAAAATAGGTCTGATAACCGACATTACTATAGTTAAACAAATTATTAGGCTCTTCCACGATCATTTTGGTCAGAAAAGAATGCGCCGCTAATTGCTCCTCGTCTTTTTCAAAGTCAAACTTACTGTCAATTGCCACTACATTTACCATTTGTTCCAACTGGTCGTAGGCTCTGTAAATGGCATAGGTCAGGTCCTGAGAACCGCCTATAACGATCGGGATAACACCGTTTTTTATCAAATGTGCCACCGCAGTACGCAGCACATAATAGGTATCTTCAGAAGAACTTCCTGCCACCACATTTCCTAAATCTACGATCTGTGCATCCCAGTTTCCCGGGAAAAGGCTGTAAAATTCTTTTCGGATAGCAGTCAGATCCGTATGTTCATTATGACCTTCAAAGCCTCTGTTTTCATGCACTCCGATAATGGCAATGGCAGCGTTTTCAATATTCGGAAAATCCGTTTCTGTATGAAAAACCACTTTTCTCCCCAACGTTTGCACGTTAAGGCCCTGAATAAATTCTAAAAAGTCAGCATCAACCGGCTGAATATAATCAAATGCCATTTTTATTTCTTTTTAGTAGTTGTTTTTTTAGCTGCCGGTTTTTTCGCCGCAGTCGTTTTCTTCGCTGCTGTTTTTTTAGCCGGTGCTTTCTTCTCAATCAACTCCTTCACTTCTTCCAGTGTCATTTTTCCGGCATCGACATCTTTGGAAAGCTCAATCTTAACCTTTCCTTTCAGGATTACAGAACGTCCCCATCTTGCTTTTTCAACACGGATTCCTTCTTCTTCCCAATTGTGAATTACCTTATCGATATCTTTCTGTAATTTCTCTTCAATCAGCTCCACAAGATCCGATTGTGATAAATTATCAAAATTGTATTTTTTATTAACGTTGATAAACATACCGTTCCACTTGATAAAAGGTCCGAAACGGCCCACTCCTTTTTGTACCGGCTCATTTTTATACGTCCCGATAGGAGCATCTGCCTGTTCTTTCTCTTTGATCAGTTCCATAGCGCGCTCTAACGTAACATCCAAAGGTTCTTCGCCTTTTGGCAACGAAATAAAAGCACTTCCGAAACGCACATACGGTCCGAAACGACCGTTATTTACCTCTACTTCTTCTCCTTTATAGGTACCTAAATTTTTAGGCAGTAAAAACAGGTTAAGCGCTTCTTCCAGCGTTATGCTTCCGATATTCTGCTCCGGACGCAAGCTTGCAAATTGTTTGTTATCGTCATCGACATCGCCAATCTGAGCCATCGGACCGAATTTCCCTAAACGAACACTCACCGGTTTACCGGATTTCGGATCCGTTCCCAGGATCCGTTCCCCGGATTCTCTCTCGGCGTTTTCTTCTACATTTTTAACGGTAGGATGGAAATGATTATAAAAATCACGCATCATCATCGCCCAGTCTTCATTTCCGGCAGCAATCTCATCGAAGTCCTGCTCTACTTTTGCCGTAAAATTATAGTCTAAAATGGTTTCAAAATTCTTAACCAGGAAGTCATTTACAATGATACCGATATCGGTAGGAACCAGTTTCCCTTTGTCAGAACCGAAGTTTTCTTTTAATTCCTGACTTTTTACCTCACCGGCTTTTAAGGTTAACAGGGCATATTTACGCTCCTGACCTTCAAAGCTTCCTTTTTCTACATAATTTCTATTAATAATCGTAGAAATTGTCGGCGCATAGGTAGACGGACGTCCAATGCCAAGCTCTTCCAGTTTTTTAACCAGCGAAGCTTCCGTATAACGTGCCGGCGGACGGGTGAAACGCTCCGTAGCAGTGATATAATTGTTGGTCAGCTTTTCATTTACTTTTAAAGCCGGCAACATTCCTTCCTGTTCTTCTTCCTCATCGTCATGTCCTTCCAGATACACTTTCAGGAATCCTTCAAAAAGCAATACCTCTCCGGTTGCCCCGAATATTTCTTTATGATTGCCTGCTTCGATCTTCACATTCGTACGCTCTAATTGCGCATCACTCATCTGGGAAGCCAATGTTCTTTTCCAGATCAGATCATACAAACGTGCCTGGTCTCTGTCAATATTCACAGTATGGCGCGACATATCCGTCGGACGGATAGCTTCGTGCGCTTCCTGTGCTCCTTTGCTTTTGTTAGCGTAATTTCTGGGCTTGCTGTATTCCTTACCATACGATTTGATGATTTCTGCTTCTGCAGCAGCCATCGCTTCCTGCGACAGGTTCACACTGTCCGTTCTCATATAGGTAATTAATCCGGCCTCATACAGACGCTGCGCCATCATCATTGTAACACCAACCGGGAAATACAGCTTTCTTGCCGCTTCCTGTTGTAATGTTGATGTGGTAAAAGGAGCTGTTGGTGATTTTTTAGTCGGTTTTGTTTCCAGGTCCGATACTTTATACTGGGAACCGATATTTTGTTTTAAGAAAGCTTCCGCTTCCTGTTTGGTTGCAAAGTTGTGTGGTAATTTTGCTTTAAAGGTTTTTCCGGCTTCGTTTGCAAATTCAGCAGTAACGCTATACGATCCTTCGGCTTTAAAGCCCTGGATTTCACGCTCACGCTCTACAATTAAACGTACGGAAACCGACTGAACACGTCCGGCAGATAGTCCGCCTTTTACTTTTTTCCATAAAACAGGCGATAATTCATATCCTACCAAACGGTCTAAAACTCTTCGCGCCTGCTGGGCATTCACTAAGTTATAATCAATACCTCTCGGGTTCTCAATTGCCTTTTGTATTGCCGTTTTGGTAATTTCATGAAAAACAATACGTTTTGTTTTGCTCTGGTCCAATTTCAATTCTTCTGCCAAATGCCATGCAATAGCTTCTCCCTCACGGTCCTCATCGGAAGCCAGCCAAACGGTTTCTGCCGACTTCGATAGATCTTTAAGTTTTTTAACCAGAGCCTTTTTATCGGAAGAAACTTCATACTTTGGTTTGAAATTATTTTCAACATCCACCCCAATTTCTTTAGAAGGCAAGTCGGCTATATGCCCGTAACTTGATTCTACCTGATAATCCTTTCCTAAAAATTTTTCTATAGTTTTTGCCTTTGCAGGCGACTCAACGATCACTAAATTCTTTGCCATACTTCTACTGTTTGTCCGGCAAAAGTATATGATTTTTTTAAATATTACATTTTTGGTTTTCTAAAACACAATTATTTTATGAGGATACAACACCTGTAACAGGCATAATCTTCTTTTTCTTTAAGAAATAAATTACGGCTTCTGTCTTAAAACAAACCCGGTTTTTAAGGCATCGTTTCCACCGGCCGGCATTAGCCAATAAAATACTATATTCCAACAGTATAAATCTAAAAAGCGCTGTTACAATCCAATTTCTCCCACTGTAAAAACCGCATCCAGGCCTGGTTTTTCACGGTCTTTTTCGTTTCTTATTTCTAAAATATACAGAAATAATCAAAAAAATTAACATTTAAAATTTTGGAGCCACGCACTTTATGATGATTTTTGATAAAACAATTCTCACTTATTACTAAAATAATCACGATATGCACTCTTTTTTAAATCTTATAAATGATTTCCTAAATAAAAATCTGCATTTCTTAGACAAAGAGGATTTAAACCTTCAGTTGTTATCCCATGAAGATTATCCGAGTTTTCGTTCGGTTTCCGACACTTTCGACTATTTCGGAATAGAAAATCTGGTAGCCAATGTGCCGGTGGATGCTTTGGAACAGTTACCGGAATATTTTATGGCTTTAATCAACGTGGACAAAAAAGACGTTATTGTTTCCGTTCACAAGACCAAAAGCCATATTAAATGCAAAAGTGCCGACGGTAAAAAATCGGCCTACAGCTATCCCGATTTTAAAAAGATCTGGCCCGGAACGATAATCGCTGTTGAAAAAAACGAAAAACCGGAATCCAAAAGAGAAACGTTCGCACTTCTTGCCTTCGGCTGTGCGCTGGTGTTGTCCTTATTATTATTTGTCTTTCCGTTTTCCTTACCGGTTACAGCATTAGGAGCGCTTTCTGCTTTAGGTATTTTTTTAAGCGTCCTTATTATTAAGGAAGAACTCGGAATTCACGATAACCTGTCTTCCAGAATATGCAGTTCCCTTAACGAGAAAGGAAGCTGTTCCAAGATCATTACCTCATCGGTACAATTTTTAGGGGTGATTTCACTGAGTAATGCCACAGCGGTTTTCTTTATTTCACAATTCCTCATACTGCTTTTTGCCGGTTTTGACAGTATCTTTTTTACGGCACTTTTACTTTCCTCCATACCGGTATTGCTTTTTTCGCTATACAGTCAGGCGTTTATTCTAAAACAATGGTGTGCTTTGTGCCTGGGTATTGTTTTAATATTACTGGCCGAAATTGCAACCGTTTTTAGCAACATCGCTCCTTTTGAGATTAATAGCAGCTATATTCTTAAAGCACTCCTTATTATAACACTTACCTATTTAGGGGTCTTTTATGCCAAAGCGCTTTTAACCAAAAGTATTGCGCTTAAGAAAACAAAAATCGATTTCCTGAAATTCAAACGAAATCAGGGTTTATTTTTCACTTTACTTCACAAGAAACAACTGGAAAAGAACAACAGTATTCCGCAGGAGTATATTTTAAGTTTTGGGTCAAAAAACCCGGTATTAACCATAAACGCCGTTACCAATCCGCTTTGCGGCTATTGTACGGATGCCTTTAAGGCATATTACAATCTTTTGGAAAAACACGGAAACGATATTCAGATCAATTTTGTTCTCAGTGTTCCGTTTGAACGAACGGATAATGTCGCGACAAAAATCGCAGCCAGTTTTTCGGAAGCCTATTCCGGTAATAAAGACACCGCGCTCTCCATTTTAAAAGAATGGTTTGATGAAAAAGATATTCCGCAATGGGAGAACAGATCTGTACCGGTTCCTCAGCACACACTGGATTTACTGACCGCGCATCGAACCTGGTGTGACAACCACAGTATTCATTATACACCGGCAACTTTTATAAACGGTTACCATTATCCTGCCGAATATACCTTACAGGAGTTTTCTTTATTTGCTGAGCAAATGATCGAACAGCTTCGTGAAGACACGGTTTTGGTTTATCAGAATTAAGGATTTTCACCAACAATTTTGACACGATCAGTACAATTCATAAATATTTAAAAGAAGAAATCACAATTGACCACTTTCCTTAACAATATTTATATATTTGTCAATACAGAATTATCCTCAAACCAAAGAAAACAATAATTATATCTCACATCTTGTGCAATAATTTCAATAAATAATGTCGCAATTCCCATTCTACAAACAAGCCGATTCCAAAGACTGTGGTCCCACGTGTCTTAAAATAATTGCCAAGTATTACAAGAAAGTCATCAACATTCAGGAATTAAGAACATTAGCGGAAACAACCCGTGAAGGAAGTAATCTTTTGTCGCTGAGTGATGCGGGAGAAAGAATCGGATTTCGCACCTTAGGGGTTAAAATTTCACTGGAGCGCCTGCAGGAAGTTCCGCTTCCCTGTATCCTGCACTGGAATAACAACCATTATGTTGTACTGTATAAAGTCAAAAAAAACAAACTTTATGTTTCCGATCCGGCACACGGTTTATTAGAATATGACAACGAAGAGTTTTTAAAATTCTGGATCGGCAATAATGCAACACCTTCAACAGAAGAAGGGATTGCGCTGTTAATCGAACCGACTCCTAAGTTTTACAATACCGAATTTGACACCAACGACAGCAACAGCGCTTTTGGCTTTGGCTTATTGTCGCGTTACGTCCTTCGCTATAAATCCTTTTTATTACAGCTGATTGTCGGATTACTGGCGGGCAGTATACTGCAGCTGATTTTTCCTTTTATGACACAAAGTGTCGTGGACGTTGGTATTCAGAACCAGAACATCCACTTCATTTACCTGTTATTAATCGCGCAGCTCTTTCTGTTCTTCGGAAAAACTGCCCTGGAATTTATCCGAAGCTGGATTTTACTCCATTTATCGACACGTATTAATATCTCTTTAATATCCGACTTTTTCATCAAGCTGATGAATCTGCCGATCTCCTTTTTTGATGTCCGGATGACCGGAGACATCATGCAGCGAATCAGCGACCATCACCGGATTGAACGAATACTGACCACCTCCTCTTTGAGTGTGTTATTTTCGTTTATCAACATGCTTATCATGGGTGCCGTTCTGGCCTATTATAACCTGACAATCTTTATGGTATTCTTTGTTGGCAGTTTTTTCTATTTCGGCTGGGTTATCCTATTCCTGAAAAGACGTGAGGCATTAGACTACAAACGCTTTTCGGAAGTGAGCCAGGAACAAAGCAAAGTAATTGAGCTCATCAACGGGATGCAGGAAATCAAACTGCACAATGCCGAAAAGCAAAAACGCTGGGGCTGGGAATACATACAGGCACGTTTGTTTAAAGTTTCAATGAAAAGCCTGGTGCTGGAACAAACGCAGAGTATCGGTTCCAATTTTATCAACGAATTAAAAAACATCCTGATTATCTTTTTGTCGGCTAAATTAGTTATCGACGGACAGATCACTCTGGGGATGATGATGGCGATAAGTTCTATTGTAGGAAACCTTAACGGACCGATCGTACAGCTGATCGGATTCATCCGGGAAGCGCAGGATGCCAAAATATCGCTGGCGCGTTTATCGGAGATTCATGACAAAGAAGACGAATCGCAGGATGAAGACGAAAAAACACATGACTTCCCGAAAGACGAAACCCTTTCCATTAAAAATGTGTCGTTCCGATATACCGGTTCCGACCTGCCGGTACTGGAAGATGTCACCTTAACCATTCCGGCTAAAAAAGTAACGGCCATTGTAGGGGTCAGCGGAAGTGGTAAAACAACCTTAATGAAAATACTGCTGAAATTCTACGAACCAAACAGCGGTGAAATATTACTGGGCAGAACCAACCTGAAAAACATGTCACAAAAAACATGGCGGGCACATATTGGCGCGGTAATGCAGGAAGGTTATATTTTCAATGACACTATTGCCAATAACATTGCTTTGGGTGCCGACAAGGTCGACAAGGCAAAATTATTATACGCAACCGATGTTGCCAATATCAGGGATTTTATTGACGAACTTCCTTTGGGTTTCAATACTAAAATCGGGATGGAAGGTATCGGAATGAGTACCGGGCAAAAACAACGTCTGTTAATCGCCCGTTCCGTATATAAAAATCCGGAAATGCTCTTTTTTGACGAGGCGACTTCGGCATTGGATGCCAATAACGAAAAAGTAATCATGGAAAAACTAGATGTGTTTTTTAAAGATAAAACGGTAGTGGTTATTGCCCACCGTTTGAGTACCGTTATGAACGCCGACCAGATTGTCGTTTTAGACAAAGGCCGGATCATCGAAGTGGGAACCCATGAAGAATTAGTCAGCTTAAAAGGCAATTATTTTGAACTGGTAAGAAACCAGCTTCATTTAGGATCATAAAAAGATATTGCAACAAACAAAAAGACACAATGCCTCAAAAAAAGAGAACCGATTTAGAATTAAGAAGCGAAGAAGTACAGGAAATACTGTCTGAAGTGCCACATTGGATGATCCGATGGGGAAATATCGTTATACTTACTATTATTGTATTGTTAATCATACTGGCATGGTTTATCCGTTATCCGGACATTATTACAACAGAAATCGCGATAACCACCCAAACACCGCCTGAAAAACTGATTGCCCGTTCTACCGGTAAAATTGAAAAGATATTCATTGAAAACCGCAAAATGGTCAAACAGCATACGCCTCTGGCAGTTATTGAAAACACTGCAAATTATAAAGACGTATTTCTTTTAAAAAGCATCACGGATTCCCTGAAGATGAACAACAGCTTTAGCTTTCCGTTCGAAAAATTAACCGCCCTGCAGTTGGGTGACATTTCCAGCGTGTTTGCCATATTCGAAAAAGACTATGCCACCTACGAACTGAACAAAGACTTACAGCCTTACCGAGTGGAAGACACTGCCCAGCGATTTGAATCGGTGCAGCTAAAAGAACGTATGGAACTTTTAACCCAGCAGGTTTCTATTGCCCAAACCGAATTACAGCTGAAGAAAAAAGAACTGGAACGCTACAAACGCCTGTACGAAAATGGCGTTATTGCCTCACAGGAATGGGAAACCAAAAACATTGATTACCTTCAGAATGAGAAAAACATCAAAAGCCTGAATTCCCAGATTTCCCAGATTCATTCCTCCTTAAATGAATTGAACCGAAGCAACAAAACGACCAAAATAAACGAAACAAAAGACCAGATCACTTTCTTCAGAAACATGGCACAATCGTACAATCAGCTGAAAAAAGCGATTAGCGACTGGGAACTGGCCTATGTGCTTCGTGCTTCCATTCCGGGAGAAGTGTCCTATTTACAGATCTGGAAAGAGAACCAGACCATCACAACCGGTGATAATGTTTTTACCGTTATCCCGGATTCCAAATCCCGCTATATCGGAAAAGTAAAAGCCAGAACAACCAATTCCGGTAAACTGAGAATCAACCAGAACGTGAACATCCGCTTGTTAAACTATCCGGACCGCGAATTCGGGATTGTAAAAGGAAAAGTAAAATCCATTTCCTTAACGCCGGACAAAGAAGGTTTCCTTTTAATTGATGTCTCACTACCAAAAGGACTGGAAACATCCTATAAAAAGAAGATCATCTTCCAGCAGGAAATGAGCGGAACGGCAGATATTATCACGGAAGATTTACGATTACTGGAACGATTGCTGTACCAGTTCCGGGACATCTTCAAACGTTCCTGATCCCCGAAAGCGCTTTTCATCCTTTTTTAAAAGCTTCGCCAACAGCAAAAATCAGATTAAAATTGATGTTAAACAAAGCTGTCATCTTGTCAGAAAACAAAATTTAATAGTATCTTTGCCGATTAGAAGATTTACACTCTTATAGCGATATATGGAAAAGGTTATTGAAGAAAACAAGCAAGGTACCAGTCTTGTTTTAGAACAAAAAGAAGGAAATACAAAAAAGCTCTTTATCGAAAGTTACGGTTGTGCGATGAATTTTTCCGATAGCGAAATTGTCGCGTCAATTTTAGCTAACGAAGGATTTAATACGACCCAGAAACTGGAAGAAGCCGATTTGGTTTTGGTAAACACTTGTTCGATTAGAGATAAAGCAGAACAGACTGTTCGTAAACGTCTGGAAAAATACAATGCCGTAAAAAGGATTAATCCGGGAATGAAAGTGGGTGTTTTGGGCTGTATGGCCGAACGTCTGAAAAATCAGTTCCTGGAAGAAGAAAAAATCGTTGATATGGTTGTTGGTCCGGATGCCTATAAAGACCTGCCAAACCTTTTAAAAGAAGTCGAAGAAGGCCGTGACGCCATCAATGTAATCTTATCCAAAGATGAAACCTACGGCGACATCTCCCCTGTTCGTCTGCAAAGCAACGGGGTAACCGCTTTTGTTTCCATTACCAGAGGATGCGACAACATGTGTACCTTCTGTGTCGTTCCGTTTACCCGTGGCCGCGAACGCAGCCGTGAACCGCAAAGTATATTAGAAGAAATAGCCGACCTGGCAGACCGTGGCTTTAAAGAAGTAACGCTTCTAGGTCAAAACGTTGACAGCTATTTATGGTATGGCGGCGGATTGAAAAAAGATTTCGAAAAAGCAACCGAAATGCAAAAGGCAACCGCTGTAGATTTTGCACAGTTGCTGGACATGTGTGCTACGGCACATCCGAAAATGCGTTTCCGCTTCTCAACGTCCAATCCTCAGGATATGCACGAAGAAGTGCTGCACGTAATTGCCAAGCATTATAACATCTGTAACTATATTCACCTTCCGGTACAATCGGGAAGCACCCGAATCCTGAAAGAAATGAACCGCCAGCATACCCGTGAGGAGTATATGGCTTTAGTTGATAAAATTAAAACAATCCTTCCGGGTTGTTCCATATCGCAGGATCTTATTTCCGGTTTCCCTACAGAAACGGAAGACGATCACAAAGATACCCTGAGCCTGATGCGCTATGTACAATACGACTTCGGCTATATGTTTTCCTATTCGGAAAGACCGGGAACCCTTGCTGCCAGAAAAATGGAAGACGATGTTCCGGAAGAAGTTAAAAAACGCCGTTTACAGGAAATTGTTGATTTACAACAGGAATTAAGCTACGAGAGAACTTCCCGATTCTTAGATCAGACCGTGGAAGTATTAATCGAAAAGCCTTCCAAGAAATCCGACGCCCATTGGTCCGGAAGAAACCCGGAAAATACCGTGGTGGTTTTCCCAAAAGAGCATTATAAAGTAGGTGATTTCGTTATGGTTAAAATCAACAGCTGTACTACAGCCACACTAATTGGCGAGCCGGTAGGTTATTCGGAGATGAATTAAACCGCAGCCCGCCCGACCCAAACTATCACCCAAAACAACACTGTTATCACCATGGAAAGTATTCAAGCCATAAAACAACGATTTGAGATTATCGGAAACGATCCGAAACTCAACCGTGCCATTGAAAAAGCCATTCAGGTTGCCCCGACGGATATATCAGTACTGGTAACCGGAGAAAGTGGTGTTGGTAAAGAAAGTATTCCTAAAATAATTCATTCCCTTTCTCACAGAAAGCATGGGAAATATATTGCCGTAAACTGTGGTGCCATTCCGGAAGGAACCATCGACAGTGAACTTTTCGGCCACGAAAAAGGAGCGTTTACCGGAGCGACTTCAACCCGTGAGGGATATTTTGAAGTAGCCGATGGCGGAACCATTTTTCTGGACGAAGTCGGAGAACTTCCGTTAACCACCCAGGTACGTCTTTTGCGTGTTCTGGAAAACGGAGAATTCATTAAAGTGGGATCTTCCCAGGTACAGAAAACAAATGTCCGCATCGTTGCCGCAACAAACGTAAACATGTTTGAGGCCATCGAAAAAGGAAAATTCCGGGAAGATTTATATTACCGTTTAAGCACTGTGGAGATCATGCTGCCGCCTTTGCGGGAACGCAAAGAGGACATTCATCTTCTTTTCAGAAAATTTGCTTCCGATTTTGCCCATAAATACAAAATGCCGCCATTAAAACTGGACGACGGTGCCGTACAATGGCTTATGAAATACCGCTGGGGCGGTAACATCCGTCAGCTGCGCAACGTAGCCGAGCAGATTTCTGTATTGGAAACATCCCGCGACATTTCGCTGGCAACCTTACAGTCCTATCTGCCAATGGAAGGCAACAACCTGCCTTCGGTAATAAAGGAAAAAAAATCCGAAAGCGATTTCAGTACCGAACGGGAAATTTTGTATAAGATCCTTTTTGACATGAAAAGCGATCTGAATGATTTAAAAAAGCTCACTTTAGAGCTCATGCAAAACGGCAACTCAAACAAAGTACAGGAAAGCAATAAAAACCTGATTCAGCGCATTTACGGCTCCAAAGAAGAGGAAGAAATTCCGTTTGAAAGCCAGGCAAGCCTCGAAGCGATTCCTGTGCCGGTACAAAACATTCAGGAAGAATTTGACGATGATGATGACCAGAATTATCTTTTTGCCGAAACCGTTGAAGAAGAAGATTCCCTGCGTTTAGACGAAAAAGAAATCGAACTCATCAAAAAAGCACTGGAACGCAACAAAGGAAAAAGAAAAGCTGCCGCAGACGAATTAGGCATTTCCGAAAGAACCTTATACCGAAAAATAAAACAATTCGATTTGTAATTGATAACGCCCGTATGAAAAATATAAAATACATCATCACCCTTTCCTTAGTACTGATTTTAAGCAGCTGTTCTGTGTACAATTTTACCGGAACCGGAAAGATTGACGCCAAAACATTCCAGGTAAATTATTTCCAGAACAATGCCGCATTGGTAGAACCGGGAATTGAAAGAACGTTTACATTAGAGCTACAAAAAATCATTCAGAACCAGACCAATCTGAGTCTTACCAATACCGGAGGTGATTTGATTTATGAAGGGGAAATTACCGATTACCGGATTACGCCAATGGGTTCAACTGCCGATCAGCGTGCTTCGCAAAACAGGCTTTCCATTACCGTAAATGTACGTTTTACCAACAAAAACAAAGCTGATGATGATTTTGAGAACAAGAAATTCTCTTTTTATTATGATTACCCGGCCGATACACAATTAATCGGTGCCAAATTATCAGAAGCCTTAACGGTGATTTTCGAAAGAATAACACAGGATATCTTTAATCAGTCCTTAGCAAAATGGTAAACCTTTAATTCAGACGATTTGAACGTAAACGATTTAACCTATTTACTCAACAAGCCGGAAACCATAGGCAGTAAGCAAACCATCAGTTTAGAGGGTATTTTGCACCAGTTCCCCTATTTTCAGTCGGCAAGAGCCATTCACCTGAAAGGGCTGTACAATGAAAACAGTTTTCGTTACAATTACGAATTAAAGAAAACAGCTGCTTATACGACAGACCGAAGCATCCTGTTCGAATTTATCACATCAACGAATTTCACGGCTATCCAGAAGGCTTTCTTTGACGAAAAAGAAGCCGTTATTAATGATATTATCGTTAACCAGCATAAAGTGGTTATACCGGAAGAAGAAAAACCGCTTCCGAAAGTAGATCCGTTAGAACAGTCTATCCTAACCTCTATTAAAGTAGCCGAACCGAAGGCTCCGGAACAACCTGAAGCAACACTTCCGGAACCGGTACAGCCTGAAATTCCAACGGCAACTGTGGAAGAAAAACTCGAAATCGGAAAACCATTAGAATTCTCCAAAGAGGAGAAACATTCTTTCCAGGAATGGCTGCAATTGGCAAAATTCAGCCCGATTGACCGTGAAAATACCGTTAGTGAAGAAGAAATTGACGAAGAAAAAAAGAAAAAATCAGAATTGATTGATAAATTTATTGAAGCCAATCCGAAAATAGTTCCGAACCGGAATTCTCCTGTAACGCCTTTAAATATTGAGAAAACGCCCCAGGACAACTCCTATTTAATGACCGAAACTTTGGCAAAAGTTTATCTCGAACAAAAAAAATATCAAAAAGCGATACAAGCTTATGAAATATTAATTTTGAAATATCCAGAAAAAAGTCATTTCTTTGCAGACCGAATTTCGGATATTAAGATATTACAACAAAATAACAATTAAAAAATTATAATATGTTTTCAGTTTTTTTAGTATTAATAACAATTGTATGTTTTTTACTTATCATCGTAATCATGGTTCAAAACCCTAAAGGTGGAGGTTTATCTTCAAGCATTGGTGGTTCGCAAATGATGGGAGGCGTTCAGAAAACAAACGACTTTCTTGATAAAAGTACCTGGACATTAGCAACTTTATTAATTGTATTGATTTTATTATCCAGCTTAAGCTTCACAGGAAGTATGGGTGATAACGGATCGAAACTTATTGACAACAGTACACCTGCTCCGGCGGCTCCGGCAACAAAACCGGCTGCAGCAACAGGAACAGCAGCTCCGGCTACAGAAAGTGCAGCGACGCCAGCTACAACTGACGCAGCAGCTACAACACCGGCAGCGACTGAAGAAGCAAAAAAATAATTACTATAAACAGTATATAAAAAATGTCAGCCTGTCAGTGCTGGCATTTTTTTTTGACAAAAACCTGCCATTTTTTTGATTGGCATACTTTCTGAAAAGTAATCAGCATCTATACAATAATAACATAAAATATATATAATTATGGCATTAAACATTAAACCACTTTCAGACCGCGTTATCGTGGAACCTGCAGCTGCAGAAACGCAGACAGCTTCCGGAATTATCATTCCTGATACAGCCAAAGAAAAACCTCAAAAAGGTACTGTGGTAGCTGTAGGAAACGGTAGAAAAGATGAGCCTTTAACCGTAAAAGTAGGCGACACGGTTCTATACGGAAAATATGCTGGAACTGATTTAAAATTTGAAGGTAAAGATTACCTGATTATGAGAGAAGATGACATCCTTGCGATCATCTAATCCCTTAACAAAAATCACCCTTAAATCCCCTGAATAAAGGATTCAACAAACTAAAAAGAGATTAAAAAATGGCAAAAGATATAAAATTTGATATTGAAGCACGTGACGGATTAAAACGTGGTGTTGATGCATTGGCAAATGCTGTAAAAGTAACATTAGGACCAAAAGGACGTAATGTAATCATCAGCAAATCATTTGGCGGACCAACCGTAACAAAAGACGGTGTTTCGGTTGCAAAAGAAATAGAATTAAAAGACACTCTTGAAAACATGGGTGCTCAGATGGTTAAAGAAGTTGCTTCTAAAACCAATGATTTAGCCGGTGACGGAACAACTACAGCAACGGTATTAGCACAGGCTATCGTTAAAGAAGGCTTGAAAAACGTAGCTGCCGGAGCAAATCCGATGGATTTAAAAAGAGGTATCGACAAAGCTGTTGAAGCTATCGTAGCCGATTTACAAAAACAGGCACAGGAAGTGGGAAGTTCTACCGAAAAAATCAAACAGGTAGCTTCTATCTCTGCCAACAATGACGACGTTATTGGTGATTTAATCGCTACTGCTTTCGGTAAAGTTGGAAAAGAAGGTGTTATCACTGTGGAAGAAGCAAAAGGAACCGATACTTATGTGGACGTTGTGGAAGGAATGCAGTTTGACAGAGGGTATTTATCGCCTTACTTCGTGACCAATCCGGAAAAAATGGAAGTGGAATTAGAAAGACCTTATATCCTTTTATACGACAAAAAAGTATCTTCTCTAAAAGAGTTGTTACCAATATTAGAGCCGGTGGCACAATCCGGAAAACCGTTATTGATCATCGCTGAAGATGTAGACGGAGAAGCTTTATCGACATTAGTTGTAAACAAATTAAGAGGTGCTTTAAAAATCGCTGCTGTTAAAGCTCCCGGATTCGGAGACAGAAGAAAAGCCATGTTGGAAGACATCGCTATCCTGACCGGAGGAACAGTAATCGCGGAAGAAAGCGGATACACTCTTGAAAATGCAACATTAGAAATGTTGGGTACCTGCGAAAAAGTAACGATCGACAAAGACAATACGACTATCGTTAACGGTGCTGGTGAGGCTGACATGATTAAAAACCGTGTAAACCAGATCAAAGCACAGATGGAAACTACTACATCTGATTATGACAGAGAAAAACTTCAGGAGCGTTTGGCAAAACTTGCCGGAGGTGTTGCAGTATTATACGTAGGTGCTGCTTCGGAAGTGGAAATGAAAGAGAAAAAAGACCGTGTGGATGATGCCTTACACGCTACCCGTGCAGCAGTAGAAGAAGGAATTGTTGCCGGTGGAGGTGTTGCTTTACTAAGAGCAAAATCGGTTTTAACCAATATTAAAGCAGACAATGCTGACGAAGCTACCGGTATTCAGATTGTATCCCGTGCAGTGGAATCGCCTTTAAGAACTATTGTAGAAAATGCAGGTTTAGAAGGATCGGTTGTTGTGGCTAAAGTTGCAGAAGGTGAAGGAAACTTCGGTTACAATGCTAAAACAGACGAATATGTTGACATGCTGAAAGCCGGAATCATCGACCCTAAAAAAGTAACCCGTGTTGCCCTTGAAAATGCAGCTTCGGTTTCGGGTATGATCTTAACTACAGAATGCGCTTTAATCGAAATTAAAGAAGAAAATGCCGGAGGCGGAATGCCAATGGGAGGCGGAATGCCTGGGATGATGTAATATCACCTACTCAAGTATACTCAAAACCGCCTGAAATATCTCAGGCGGTTTTTTTTATAACTATAAAAAGCTATTTTTGAGCATTAATGATTTCCGCTATGATAAAAAAAATACTTTCCTTTCTAATCATCGTACTGTTTTTCACACCACATTACACCTTTGCACAGGCAGGCAATGACAAACTGCAGGAAAACATCACGAACCATTTTGAAAATTATTTCAAAGCAGACCGTGAAAAAATTCACCTGCATTTAAATAAAGCAACCTATCTGACCGAAGAATCCGTCTGGTTTAAAGGCTATATTATTGAAGAAAAACTAAAAGTACCTTTCCTGAAAACCACTAATGTTTACGTAGACTTGTTTGACGGCAATTCCAATAAAATTGCAACCCAGTTATGCTATACCCAAAACAGTGTATTGCAGGGGTATATCAACCTTCCTGCCGGTTTATCATCCGGTAGCTATTACATCCGGGTCTACACCAATTTTATGAACAACTTTAAGGAAGACGAATCCAGTGTATATGCCATTACCGTTTTAAATCCGACAGATACGGATTATAAAAACAGGAATACCATTGACTACAATAACGTAAGCGCTTCTTTTTATCCGGAAAGCGGTGTTTTTTTAGAAAACAGTTCTAACACCATAGCCGTTAGAATTACCGACTGTAACGGAAAGGGAATCGCCGTTAAAAATGCTGCCGTTAAAGATGCCAAAGGAACCGTAGTAACGAATTTTTCGACCAATGCATTCGGCATCGGTAAATTTGATCTGCTGCAAACCACCAGCCAGCTTTACAAAGCTGTTACCACCATCAATAACAAAGAGATGATTTTTAACCTTCCGCCGGCAGCTCCGGCAGGAACGTCATTCACGGTAAACAACTATACCTTTAGCGACAAAACCATCATCAAAATAAAAACAAATACGCCCACACTAACCGATATGCCGCTGCTGTTAATCATTCAACAGGATGATGCCGTATCTTTTATTGATCTTGTCCTTAAAAAGAACACCAGGGAAGACACTTTCTCCATTAACAGCGATCATTTTAACGAAGGGATTAATAACCTTATTCTGACCGACAAAAATGCGGTAAAACTGGCGGAAAGAATGATCTTCAAACCGTACAACATCAAAAAGGAACTCGACCTTTCCGTGACCAAAACACGGAAGGATTCTATTCATATTACCGGAAAATCCAATATTGTTTTGGGAAGCTTAAGCATCTCTGTTTTGCCTGAAAAAACCATTGCCGCAAACGACAGCAAATCCATATATGATGCGTTTATCTTTTCTCCCTATACGGACACCGATACTAAAGATGCCGCTTATTACCTGAATAATTTCACCAAAAATAAACATTACGAACTGGACACCTACCTGATTACACAAAAGCCAAAATATGACCTCAACACGATATTAACCACAAAACCGGAAAACAAATTCGAATTTGAAACAGGAATAGCCATTAAGGGTACCATCAATAAAGAACTTACAGACCGGAACAACTATCTTGTCGAGATGAGTTCCTTGTATTATAAAATCACGGAAGAATCAAAAATTAACGAAAAGAATGAATTTTACTTTAAAAATTTAATTGTCGCCGATTCCACCGTGATGCATTTTTCGTTATTTAACAATAGCGGAAAAAGACAGGAATTGAAAATGTATCCGCAGGTTATAAAAAACAATACCGCTTTTTTAAAACCGCTTCGCAAACCGGTATTACAATGTCCGGAAAACGCAACTGCCGGATCCGGCACTCCTGACAAAACCGAGGAACTGCCTTACTTTACAAAGATGAAAATGATCCATCTGGATAGTGTAAGCGTAAAAGCAAAGAAAAAAGAACCCAAACTAAACCACAACAGAAAGTTTTCCAACAATATGGCCCGGGAGTTCAAGATCAGTGAAGGTGATTTTGCTTCCTACAGAGAAGTCCTGCCTTTTATAGGTGCCCACGGTTATGATGTTGGTTATGTAAACGGCAGTGTCTATATCAGTGGCCGGATCAGAAAATCTTTAAGAGGCGGTGCGTCTCCGGCAGTTTTTATTGACGACATACCGGTAACCGACCTGAATCAGCTGCAAGGCATGAGCCTTGAATTTGTTGATGAAATCTACCTTAACAGGCATGGTTTCGGTATGGGATCGGACGGTGCTAACGGTACCATCAGGATCTACACTAAAAAAGTATTAAACCCGGGAGCCAGTGCTATAAGGGTTAAATCCCAGCAGTTTTTAATTACCAACGGTTTTCAGGCACCCAAAAGCTTTAAAAACCCGGGATATTCCGATTATAATTCCCCCGGCTTCTACAATTACGGTACAATTTACTGGCTACCTGAGGTAGAAACCGATGAGGACGGTGCTTTCCGTTTTTCAATCCCGAATTACAGCCAGCAATCGGTTAAACTAAAAATCGAGGGAATCGGCACCAACGGCGAACTCATTTCAGAAGAAAAAACAATTGCCTTTTAAAAATAAAAACCGAAGCAGATGCTTCGGTTTTTTTATGGTCTTAATTAAAAAAGACCTGATACTGGGCAATGAAAGCCCCTTTTCGCTCTATCTGGTCCCCGGTAGTGTTATAAACCGGACGGTTCTGATAGGAAAGGGTCAATTTTGACGTATGGCTTGCCAAAAGCCAGTTCACGCCTATATCATAAAATTTCATAGACTCGTTTAAGCGGTCGTATTGGGCATGCTGCATGGCTACATAGGGCATTATTGTTGTTTTACCAATCAGGTTATCCTTTAACTTATACCCTACCTGTCCGTATAAAACCGTTCCCGTTCCATACATTGGAAACCCGTTGCCGCTTCCGTTTAAAATCGCCGGATTATTACTGCCGGTAGCCGGATTCATAACTGCTGCATTACGGATATAGTTTTTGCCAAAATCATAATGCGTGATATTCCCGTAGGCACTGATTGCCTGTCCCCGGTCACCCGTTGGCGCATCATAAAAGATATCGGCAGCCAGGTGAACCATATTCTCCCGAATCGTATCGTTAGCTGTACCCAAATGCCACATCGCATCTTTCTGGTAGATAAATCCGGCTCCGATATTGAATACTTTTTTCTTCCCCAGATACGTTCCGGTCATATAAGGAGTCAGGTTGGACTCCTGGTCTTTGAACTGGTACTGAAAATACCCGTTCCACTGCATGTCCGGCGGATCGGCTGAGAACGTAGCATTTGGAGTAACTGCCGGATTATAATTGGCTGATTTTTGTATTGCCATTGGCTTTGCCATCGCAATGCGGTAGTCGAGTTTCCCTAATTTACCTTTCGCAAACACCGACAATTTTCTTAAAAACTGATCGGTCACATCATTTGTTGACTGTTGGAAAAGCGGGGCATCCACGCCCAGTATCGTTCCGGCAGAAGGCGCGGCAAATCGTGCCAGTCCGCTCCATCCGGACAATCCCATCCCTAAGGACAATTTTTCCTTCTCCACCGCATAATCTCCCATTACATCATGCACAAAAAAACCCTGTTTTCTGTCGGAAACATTGTTGAAATTGTTTTCACCAAATTGTGTATAAATGAATACACGGTCTGTTAGCTGGCTATACATCTGAACCCGGTAACGGCGAATACCAATATCTGTCCCGTTGTCCTGCGGAACACCATTAATAGTTGTTCCCGGATTATAATCCTGATTGCGCAGCCAGGCCTGAGCCATAAAGGTAAACTTCACATAATTAGACCCGTCTTCGTTTAAATATAATTTCCTGTCTTTAAAAAAATCCTGAGCCTGGGCTCTTTCCGGTGTAAATAATCCCAGCAGCATTAACGTTGCTGCTAAAAATGTAGTTATTCTCATGATAAAAAAATTGATTTTATGCTCTTGTATAAACAAATACTGCTTTGCTTTTTACGATAGTGCCTGCGGCGCTGTCTTTTTAAAAAAAATCCTGATTGTTCAAAATCAGGATCTTTATTTTTATTTACCTTTCATATTGACAACAGCTGTGCAGCTTGCCATAATCGTCGGTGTTTGCCTTTACTTTTTCGGTGTCATGTCCTGCTTTGGCAATGGATTCCTGTACCAGTAAAGGATTGGCTTTTTCTTCATTCAGCAACAAATGCAGCGACTGATTATCGGCAGTCCAAACAGCCGATTTCACTCCCGAAACTGCGTAAGCCGCTTTTTCAATCCGCTTTTTACACATCTCGCAATTTCCTTTTACTTCAATGTCGTATTTCGCATTTTTGTTTTTCTTTTCCTGCGCCTGAACAGCAAAACCTATTAAGGTGATGATAAAGGCTAAAAGTATTTTTTTCATTGTATTTCGTTTTTTAATGTTCTTATTTAATTTTAAATCGTATTCCGGCATAATACATCTGTCCGAATACCGGAGCATATATAATGGAACTGTCAAATGACGGGCCAAAAGGGTTTTCGGCACCTAATATTGCTTTGCTCTGTTTGTAGTTTCCGATATTTTCACCACCAACGTAGGCTTCAAAGGTACTGGAAAATGTTCTCGTAATCTGCGCATTCATTACCGAAAAAGAAGGTGAGTAATCCGGTAAACGGTCTCTCAACAAGGCATTGTCGGCTGTATTGGGCAGTCGTTGTGCTCCCATCCAGTTATAGGTAAAATCGAATTTCCATTGCTGCCCTTTCTCTTTTATATGGGTTTCATAGGCAAGATTGGCAAACACACGGTGCTTAGCCTGCAACGGACGTTCTTTCGGCCCGCTAAGGTAATCTGTCTGGATGTCGTAGTATTTATAGGCCGTACGCAGATTCAGGTGTTTGATGAATTCATAATTAAATTCCAACTGTAAGCTGTTTGCGTATGATTTTCCGTCCAGGTTATAGAACAATACCTGCTGCGGACTGGCATACAAATCGACCACTGCCTGATTTTGGAAATCGGTCCGGTAAAAGTCCAGACTCACTTCGGCTGTTTTTCCAAACAGGGTGAATCCCTGCATAAAGCTCAAACCGTAATTCCACGCAATTTCCGGATCCAAACCATAAATTTTTCCTCCGGTATTCAGGATCTGGAAAGCTCTTGATGTCGCAAAAAGCTGCTGGTTTTCTGCAAAGATATTTGCGCTGCGTTTTCCTCGTCCGGCAGAAGCCCTGATAACCGCTTTTTCCCATGGATTGTATCGCATGTGCAATCGCGGTGTAAAGAAAGATCCCAAACGATTATGTACATCAAAACGGGCTCCGGCAACCAGACTAAAGTTATCGGTATTGTCATAGGTATATTCAAAAAAGGCTCCAACGGAGTTGTCTCTTCTGCTCACGTCCATTGCGGAACCGACATTTACATATTCGTTATAATCATCGGACGTAAAGTTCAGTCCTGTTGAAAATTTATTCAGGGTATTGCTGATGATCGAATTGAAAATCAGGTTCGAATAAAAACTATTCTGCTGGATGTTGTATTGGTTTAACCCAAAATAAGATTCCTGTTTGTGATAATTAAAGGAATTTTGGAATCCGATGCTCTGATAAGGCATATCGGGAAACACATAACCGATTTTTGAAGAAACATCCACTTTATCGGTGTTGATTTCGGAACCCCAGTAATTTTTAGTGAACTTGTCCCGGTCCGGATCAAAATCCACCTGCCCGGTTTGTTTCTCATCTCTCATATACCGGAAATTGATAAAACTCACCCAGCCTTTTTCGGCATTGTTATATTGCCAGCGGTTCAGCACGTTAATTTGTTTTCCCAGCGGATTGTCCAAGAAACCATCGTGATTCATGTCGTTTTTGGCCACTCTCGCATTTCCGTGAAGGAAAAGACTGCTGCTCCATTTATCGGATATTCTTTTATTAAAATGGGTATTCAGCTCAAACCGACTGTCTGTAGAACCGTAAGCATTTAAAAAGAACGGAATGTCGTTTGCCGGTTTTATCAACTCGGTATTGATCTGTCCGGAGATACTTTCATATCCGTTAATAACGCTTCCGGCGCCTTTCGTTACCTGAATGCTTTCCACCCAGGTTCCCGGGGTAAAAGACAGTCCGTATGCCTGTGAAGCACCGCGAACCGAAGGGATGTTTTCTTCCGCAATTAAAATATACGGACTGGTTAATCCCAGCATTTTGATTTGTTTGCTTCCGGAAATCGCATCGGAGAAATTCACATCGATCGAAGGATTGGTTTCAAAACTTTCCGAAAGGTTACAACAGGCTGCTTTGAGCAATTCTTTGCTGCTCATCGTAACCACATTGGCTGTTTTTACATAGGATTTTTGCAGACTGTTTCGTTTGGTGGTAACCACAACCTCTCCCAATGTTTTGGAAGGTTTTATTTTCTGTTTGATTGTTTGAGGCGCATTGATTTCCAGCGTTACGGCTTCATAACCGATATAACTGATGAGCAGCTGGTTGTTTTCTTTTGAAAAAGGCAGGCTGAAAAAGCCATTTTCGTTGGTGGTTACACCAATAGTAGTATTCTTCCATGATACGGAAGCTCCAATTACGGGCAGATTCTGTTCATCTGTTACAGTACCCGTTACATTCTCTTGTGCTGTCATGATGTTTACACACAGCAAAAGAAAAACCATAAAGTATTTATGCATGATTTTAATTTTTAATGTTTGAATAATCGGTTTGCCAAAGGCAAAAATTTCAAAGCATTAAAAATTAGGCGTAGAATATGTACTGGCAATAGAGCTTAAAGAGCGGCGGCGCATTGCTGTCACAGTAAAAAGACGGAGCGTCACTGTTTACCACAGCCGTTTCCACAGCCTCCGTAATTTCCGGTTTCCAGCTGTCTGCAAATGTGAAGGCTCCCAAATCCAGCTGGAAGCTCTTAACAATAATGTTATCGGTAGTATTTTTCTTTAAATCGACTTTACTGTTTGAGCAGCAGTCGTCTTTTTTCCCGGTAGCAGCACAACAGGAGTTTTCCTCCTCTGCAATTTTTACGCAGGGTACTTCCGATTTGTAAGCCAATGAAACGGAAGCAATTTCTCCTCCACAGTAATGCACATTAAAAGCCAGTCCGACATTGGAAACCAATATCAGCATCGCTAACAGTAAACTTATGTGCCTGTTTATTTTCATCAACGCAAAAATAGTACTTTTTTTAATCCTGCAAACCAAAATTGTCTTAAGGTTTTTACAATTCAATTATTTGCTCCAATTCGGGAATGACACATTCCAGATGTAATTTTGCTTCTATTTTTTCTTTCAGCACGGTAAATCCGTCTGCTTCGCCATGCATTAAGAATACTTTCCGGGGTTTGTCTTTCAATTCCGATACCCAGTTGATCAGGTCTTCCTGATCGCCGTGGGCCGACAATCCTTCAATTTCTATTATCCGGGCCGCAACCGGGTAATATTTCCCGTGTATCTTAATTTCTTTTTCGCCTTCAAGCAATTTCCGTCCGCGGGTACCTTCTGCCTGATAGCCCACAATAATAACGGTTGTTTCCGGAAGTTCAATATAACGCTCCAGATAGCTCAGCACCCTGCCTCCGGTTATCATGCCGCTGGCGGCAATAACCACTTTCGGCCGGTTGTCATAAATGGCTTCAATGGTATCTTCATACTCGGTTATCATCGTAAACATACTGCACATTTCTGCACTTTCTTCCAGCTTCATTTTATGCCATGCCGTATTTTCGGTAAAAATATCCAGGACTTTAAGCCCCATAGGCGTATCAATAATATAAGGCATATCCGGTATTTTTCCTTCTTTTTTCAGCTGCCAGATCAGGAACATGATGGTTTGTGCCCTTTCTACTGCAAAACTGGGAATCACCACATTGCCGTTCTTGTTAAATGTATCATTAATACAGGCTTCCAGTTCTGCTTTAGGATCGTTATCCGGATGCAGTTTATTACCGTAAGTACTTTCCAGGAAAACATAATCGGCCTGTTTCGGTTTTACCGGAGGAAACATCAGTACATCATTATCCCGCCCTATATCTCCGGAAAAAACCAGCTTCTTCCCTTCTATCGTTATGGCTATCGAGCAGGCTCCGATGATATGACCGGCATAGCTGTACTCGACAAAAATATCCTCTTCTAATGTAAACGGTTCATCTATGTAAACGGTACGAAACAGCGGAAACACTTTTTCGGCCTGTTCAACCGTATAAAGCGGTTCTGCCGGATTGTGTTTCGAATAATGTTCTTCGTTTGCCTTTTCGGCTTCTTCTTCCTGAATCTTCGCACTGTCTAAAAGGATCAGCCGGCTGACATCTTTGGTCGGATTGGTACAAAATATCTGCCCTTCAAATCCCTGGTGCACCAGCCGCGGCAACCAGCCGCAGTGATCGAGGTGTCCGTGTGTGAGCAGTACATAATCTATTGTGGATGGCAACACCGATATCGGGTTCCAGTTTAAATCCCGCAACGCTCTTTCGCCCTGAAAAAGACCACAGTCCACCAATATCCGGATTCCGTTGCTCTCAATCAAAGTTTTTGATCCTGTAACGGTTCCTGCACCTCCTAAAAACTGAATTTTCATAGTCTAATCATTAAAAATTACACATTTATTTCCGATGTATTCACACAACTCGGAAGCTTCCCTTATAATATTTCTGATTCTGTTCGAATGGACATTAATATCCGAAAGCAGCTGGCTGTTCTCGATAAGTTCGGATGCCAGCAATACGTTACTGATCAGTAGTTTTTCTTTTTCGGCCTGCGTGAGTGTCGTCAGACAGGTTATCGGAAACAATCCGCTCTGCTCGATTTTATATTTCAGACTTTCCTTATCCGGATAGTCCCAACTGATCATTTTCAGATCGGAACAGCGGCCAAACTGCAAAGCTTCCGAAGTGAACCGGTTATTTGTAATCACCCAGCATTTGCTAATGGTGTCACTCTGACTGAATACGGAATGGGTTTTATTTTTCAGGTCATTAAACCGGGAAAGGATGTACATGGGTATTTTAACATCGGATTTTACATCGTTGCGGCTGTGAAATTTACATTCCACCATACCTACTTTCAGGTCTTTTTTTACCAGCACATCGATTTCGTGTGTCACACATTTCCCGTTAAGTATCAAATTGGTTTTGGCTGTATATCCTTCTGTTTCGAAAAGTAACGCCACATATTTTTCAAAGAAAAAACCGGCCGGACCCAAAGCCTGAACTGCCGCTTTCAGATTGTAGCGCGCCGCATGTACTTTGGATGATTTTTTGAGTAACTGAAAAGCCAGTCTGTATATCTTTTTGGTGGGCATACCATCGTAGATCTCCTGTTCGATAATGTTCAGGATTTCATTTATCTTCTCTGTACCGGCACCTGACAGATGAAGTGATTTCCGAAGCTTCTCACTGTCAAATTTTACAATATCCCCGGACTGCTTTACAACTTTCATCCTTTTAAAAAAGTTTGGTTACTTCCTTAAAGGTACAAAAAATATTATGAATTTTTCTGCTGATAATAAAACGCCGGAATAAACAAAACCAGAAATAACGGCTGAATCAAAAACCTCCGGATATAAAAAAGGAGCATATAATCCGGTTTATCCGAACTGAGCAATACCGCAAAAAACGCCGTGAGAAGTACTACCAAAAAGAAAACGTATAAAAGAGCGGCCAGTTTTACCAATGACACGTCTTTAAAGATAAAATAAATAATGAGCAGGGAAAGTACCGTATTTAAAAAGTACCGTAAAAACAGTCCTCCGAATAAGGCTCCGGTATGGTATTCCGGCAAAACGGCTGCCTGGAATTCTCCTTTAAAAAAATCCAGGAACGGATCATAAAAAAGTGCGGCTTCAAAAGCCCGGATACAAACCAGTAAAAAAATCAAAACGGCAACAACCAGCCATCTTCCTTTATTTTCCGATAGTTTTTTTAGCATAACCTGAAAATTTTTGAACCCACAATACCCATAACACAAAAACTACTCCGTAAATAAAAAGCGGAAAAATCACGCCATGCAATAAATGTTCCTGCTCCGGATAGCTGTTTAAAGCAATCGTAATGAGTGCAATCCTAATAACATTCAGGATGTGGATCAGGAGTATTCCAATTACAATATAAAGTCCTGTTTTGAGCCATCGGGACGAAAAGGCGAAGATAAAGGCGGCAAACAAAATCATAATGCTAACGGCATTACAACCTTCCACTACCCGCACCACCGATTTGTTATGCAGTAAAATATTGACCGAAGCTTCCGTAGGATTGGGTTTTGCAGAAGCCTCCTGGTTGAGGAACAGCAAGGTCTTTTCCACCTGGGAAGCAACCGCTTTTGTAATACCGTCTGTTTCTCTGTTTTGTGCATCATACTGACTCAGATAGCACTTGTAGCCAACCGTGAGTCCTATATATAGGAGTAGGAATTTTATCAAAAAGATAAAAAAGGGTTTGTATTGTAGCAATAGATTTTTCAAACCGTTTATTTTTAACAAAAATATAAAAATTAAAAGACCTCAAATAAATACTTTTGCAAAAAGAATGTTATGAAATTTCAAGAATTAGAGCCAAAAATAACCGCTATCGTTTCGCAAACGGAACTTAACAGAGCGGAAAAGTTAACAAACATCTGTCAGTTACTCAAAGACAATGTCGATTATTATGACTGGGTTGGTTTTTACTTCCGCAACGGTGAAAAAGAAGAATTGATTCTGGGACCTTATGTAGGTGCGCCTACAGACCATACGGTAATTCCTTTCGGAAAAGGCATCTGCGGTCAGGTTGCCGTTTCAAACCAGAATTTTGTGGTTCCCGATGTACAGGCACAGGACAATTACATTGCCTGCAGTTTTACGGTAAAATCGGAAATTGTGGTTCCTTTATTTGTAAATGGTGCGAATATCGGGCAGATTGACATTGATTCCAACGTACTTGATCCGTTTACAGCAGCCGACGAACGCTTTCTGGAGTTTGTAAATCAAGAAGTTGCAAAACTTTTTTAACGATGTTTGGTCATTTTATTTGTCAATTAAAAAAATAAATCTACCTTTGCACACGAATAGGAAAATCCTAATTCACTACATAATAATCATTTAAACAATATTAGCATGTATTTAACTAAAGAAGTTAAAGCGGAAATTTTCGCAAAACATGGTGGAAACGCTGTTAACACAGGTTCGGCTGAAGGGCAAATTGCTTTATTCACATTCAGAATTAGCCACTTGACTGAGCACTTGAAAAAAAATCGTCACGATTTTAACACAGAGCGTTCACTAGTTCTTTTAGTAGGTAAAAGAAGAAGCCTTCTTGACTACTTAAAGAAAAAAGATATCAACAGATATCGTGAGATTATCAAAGAATTAAACATCAGAAAATAATCACAAGAAAAGAGGTGCCCGCGCGCCTCTTTTTGTTTTGTATATTTTGACAGAAAAAGTTTGGTTTTTCATTGGGTATTAGACAACTACACAACAACAACGACAACAACACAACTAAAACCCATTTGTCTAATTAAGAATTAAAATTAATTTTATGGTTCCTAAGGTTACCCAAGAAATTATCGATTTAGGAGATGGTAGAACCATTTCTATCGAAACAGGAAAACTAGCCAAACAAGCAGACGGTTCTGTCGTGGTTCGTATGGGCGATGCAATGCTTTTAGCTACTGCTGTATCTGCCCGTACTGCCAGTCCAGGCATTGATTTTCTACCGCTAACTGTAGATTATCGCGAAAAATTTGCTGCAGCTGGTCGCTTCCCTGGCGGATTTTTTAAACGTGAAGCACGTCCAAGTGACCGCGAAGTATTAACGATGCGTTTAGTAGACCGTGTATTACGTCCGCTTTTCCCGGATGATTATCATGCCGAAACTCAGGTAATGATTCAGTTAATGTCGCATGATGAAAATGTGATGCCGGATGCATTAGCCGGATTAGCAGCATCAGCAGCATTGGCAGTTTCTGACATCCCGTTCACAACTTATATTTCTGAAGTTCGTGTGGGACGTGTAGACGGAAAATTAATCATCAACCCAAGTAAAGAACAATTAGAGCAATCTGACATCGACATGATGATTGGTGCTTCTAAGGATTCTGTTGCGATGGTTGAAGGTGAAATGAAAGAAATTTCCGAAAAGGAAATGGTTGAAGCAATTAAATTTGCTCACGACGCGATCAAATTACAGGTTGAAGCACAGGAAAAATTACGTCAAGCTTTAGGTTTAACTGAAGTACGTACTTATGAAGAGGAGAAAAATGACGAGGCTATTTATGCCAAAGTAAAAGAAGCGGCTTATGCACAATGCTATGCTATTGCACAAGAAGGTACTTCCAAACAAGAAAGAGGCGAGAAATTTGCCAACGTTAAAGAAGAAGTAAAAGCTTTATTTACAGAAGAAGAATTAGCTGAAAATGGCGATCTAGTATCGAAATACTTTTCAAAAACACAAAAAGAAGCGGTTCGTAATGTAATCTTAGATTTAGGACTACGTTTAGACGGTAGAAAAACTACAGAAATTCGTCCAATCTGGTGCGAAGTAGATTATTTACCATCGACTCACGGATCGGCAATATTTACCAGAGGTGAAACTCAGGCATTAGCAACTGTAACTCTTGGAACATCAAGAGAAGCTAATATCATTGATTTACCATCAGAGCAGGGAGAAGAAAGATTCTATTTACATTATAATTTCCCTCCATTCTCTACAGGTGAAGCAAAACCATTAAGAGGAACTTCCAGAAGAGAGGTAGGACATGGTAACTTAGCACAACGTGCTTTAAAGAACATGATTCCTGCAGATTGTCCTTACACTATCCGTGTGGTATCAGAAGTATTGGAATCTAACGGTTCTTCTTCGATGGCAACGGTTTGTGCCGGAACATTATCGTTAATGGATGCCGGAGTACAAATCTCAAAACCGGTTTCCGGTATTGCCATGGGATTAATTTCCGATGACAAAACAGGACGTTGGGCGGTATTGTCTGACATCTTAGGTGATGAAGATCACTTAGGAGATATGGACTTTAAAGTTACCGGTACAGCTGACGGTATCACTGCTTGTCAGATGGATATTAAAATTGAAGGTTTAGCATACGATATTATGGAGAAAGCATTAGAGCAGGCTCGTGATGGACGTCTTCATATTTTAGGAAAACTAACGGAAACATTAGCAGCACCAAATGCAACTGTTAAACCAAAAGCACCAAAAATCATCAAAGTTGAAATCCCTAAAGATTTCATCGGAGCTGTTATCGGACCTGGAGGTAAAAACATTCAGGCGCTACAGGCAGAAACCGAAACAACTATCGTTATTAACGAAGAAGGTGATTTAGGTATTATTGAAATTTTAGGTACAAATGCTGCCGGTATGGACAGAGCAATCAGCGCTATCCAGAACACGATATTCTCTCCTGTTGAAGGTGAAACATACAACGTTAAGGTTGTTAAAGTTTTAGAATTCGGAGCTGTTGTAGAATTTGTTCCTGGTAAAGAAACATTACTTCACGTTTCGGAAATTGACTGGAAACGTATTGAAAACGTAGCTGACGTTATTAAAGTTGGTGATGTTTTTGACGTGAAATATATGGGTATTGATCCAAAAACCAAAAAAGCTAAAGTTTCTAAAAAAGCTTTATTGCCAAGACCTCCAAGAGAAGACAAAAAGGAGGATAAAAAAGACACTACTCAACAAGGTTAATTTTTTATAGAAATTAATTCATAAAAGGCCCCGTTTCTTAACTGAGACGGGGCTTTTAAATTTTAACCTGCACATCTTTTTATACCGGAACCATTTCCCCTGAGTGCCCCTGTTTTTATTTCCGTTTATAAAACAAATTCACTTTTTTAGTTTTTTTCTTTCATTTTTAAATTTAAATTCTACATTTGTAGAGACAACTCTAAAAACATAGAGCAAAAGTTTTTACCAACTGTACGTTTCACAGTTAAACTAACTAAACCCAAAAACCCACTAAAACCTACCTGAACTTATGACCAATTTACAGAAAGAGAACTAACCAAGACCGGGACCACTCCACCATGAACAGAACAGCCGGCTGAACAGGAATACCGGAAATCTATGACGAATAACAGCCGTTAGTTAAAAGTTTATTACTTCAAACATGCGGATAGCATCATTAAGGATTTCTTCAATAATACCGCTTCTCAATTTGCCTCTTAAAATTTAACACTGTTCCTAAATGTTAATTTTTTCAAAAAGCATTTTCTATAGGATATTATTTATACTTTTGACGCCTTTGTTCATTATCAATTTATCAATCAATCCACTATTTTTATAAATGATATTCAAAAACCCACTTAAACCATTATGCATTATACTGCCATATTCTTTATTTCTTAGCTTTTTACAATTACAAGCCCAATCCGGCGAAATACAATTGGCAAAAGCGTATGACAGCATTGCAGGAATTCAGGGCCTCAGCATTAGCAACGGTCTGATCCACTCTAATCCTTATCCCGTTCAAAACGGTAAATACCGGTATTTTCGCTCCGATAAATTCGAAAAAGGAACCGTCATTTACAATGACCAGTATTATTATGACATCGATGTTAAATACGATCTCTACAATGATATTTTAATCTTCAAACCCGTAGGTGAAACCAACAATGTGGGAATTGAACTGATTCCGCAAAATGTCAATGCCTTTCTCATTAACGGCAAACGCTTTGTCAATCTCAACAAGGTTGTTTCTCCCCTGTTCACTTTTATCAAAGGCTATTATGAAGAAAACATCAGCGGTAAAAACTTTACGTTTTATATCAAACGTCATAAAGACCGCCGTGAAACTGTAACCGGAACAAGGATTTACAATGAATTTGAAAACAATGACGAATATTACGTTTACAGAGACAATAATTTCTACAAAGTAGCTTCAAAAAGTGATGTTATCGCATTATTTCCCGATCTCAAGAAAAAAATCAATGACATCTACAGCATGAACAAATCCATCGAAAAAGAAGACAAAACACAATTTTTTGAAGAGTTAATGCAAAAAATAAACAATTTACTCGAAAATAAAACCCATTAATAATGAGGAAATTTCTACTTACCCTATTTATTATAACTTTTAGCCAGTTATTGTTTGCCCAGGAAAAACAAAAATTATCAATAGAATTCAACAATACTGATATTCAGTCTGCTTTAAAAAAGATTGAAACAACCACTAATTATAAGTTCTATTTTGACAGCAGTTGGCTGGACGCATACAAAACACCCATTACTAAAAGCTATACAGACACCGCTGTAGACGAAATCTTAAGCGATATTTTTGCCAATACGGATCTCAACTTTTTTATAGACAATAAAAACATCATCCTGACCAACAACAGCATCATTTATGACAAGCTGGTGGACAATTATTTTGGAAATACTACAAAATCAAATCCAAATGAAGTAGTGATCCAGGGTGATCCTGTTTTTTATCAGCAATATGACGATGCGCAGGGAAATCCTGACACGCGAAGCAATTCTGTATCTTTAATTGGAAAAGAAGGCAAAAAAACAGGAAAGAAAACATTTGAACTTTCCGGTTATATCAAGAACACTAAAAACGGAGAACCGATATCGAATGTTGTTGTTAAGACTCAAAACAATGAGGCTACCGCAATTACCGATGAAAAGGGTTACTATAGCATGCAGGTACCTTCCGGCTTGAACATTGTTGAAATCGAATCTTTTACACACAAAAAAGTTTCCCGAAAAGTAATGATGTACAACAACGGTACACTAAATATGAGTGTAACCGAGAATGTAACCCAGCTGGAGGAAGTGAATGTGCGCGGAAAAAGACGTGAAGGAGCAAAAGGCAACATTGCCGGTGTAACCACAATCAATCTTAGAGATTTAAAGAATGTCCCTACTGTTTTGGGAGAAAGAGACATCCTTAAGATCGCGACAACAATACCGGGAATCAAAACTGCCGGTGAAGGATCGTCCGGAGTAAATGTCAGAGGAGGAAAAGAAGATCAGAACTTATTCCTTTTAGACAATGCCACCCTGTATAATCCGTCTCACTTCTTTGGTTTTTTCTCGGCAATCAACCCGTACACCATTGATAAGGCAGATATTTATAAAGGTAGTATCCCGGCAGAATTCGGAGGAAGATTATCGTCTGTATTTGACATCAGCACTAAAAAAGGCGATGTAAACAAAGTAACCGGTGAAGCAGGAATTGGTCCGGTAACCAGCAACGTGACCGTTAGTACCCCTATCGTTAAAGGTAAATCGAGTTTATTGGCCGGCGTACGTGCTACTTACTCTGACTGGATTTTAAAATCACTGAATGAAGAATCTTTAAAAAACAGCAAAGCCGGTTTTTATGACGGAATTTTAAAATACAGCCATCAGATCAACGATAACAACAGTATTGAAGCAATGGCTTATTACAGTCATGATTCCTTCAGTATCACGTCGGATTCACTATACAAATACAGCAACCGACTGGCTTCTTTGAAATGGAATCACAAGTTCAATGAAAAGCACAAAGGGGATTTGATCTTAACCAATACCCAATACAAGTTCAACATTGATTTTGATGAAGACACAACCTTAAAATCGTTTGATTATGGTTATAAAATCAACGAAACGCAGTTACAGTTAAAAATGGAATATGCCCGTGACAAAAAGCATACTTTCAGCTACGGACTGTCCAGTAAATTATACGGAATCGACCCGGGATACCTGTCGGTTAAAAATCCGCAGTCACCACTGTTACCGGTCACTATAGCCAGTGAAAAAGGATTGGAATCGGCTTTATTTGTTGGCGATGCTTTTAAAGTAACAGACAAGTTGTTATTCAACATTGGTTTACGTTATTCTATTTTTGCCGCTTTAGGTGCTTCATCACAAAGAATATACGAAGACAATTTACCGAAAAGCGATGCTACCGTTAAGGAAGTACAGGCTTTTGGCAGCAATGAAGTTGTAAAAACCTATGGTGGTTTTGAGCCGAGAATTTCAGCTAAATATTCATTTACCGAAGATTTTTCAGCAAAAGTGAGCTATGACAAAACCTACCAGTACATGCATTTACTATCCAGCAACACGACACAGTCGCCAATGGACAGCTGGAAATTATCAGACATCAATGTAAAACCGCAAAATGCACAACAATTCTCCTTAGGTTTCTACAAAACACTGAGCGAAGGCTTGTTTGAAGTGAGCCTGGAAGGTTATTATAAAAAGATGAACAATATCCTGGATTATAAAGTAGGTGCCGAACTGGTATTAAATGAACATATCGAAACCGAACTGTTACAGGGTAAAGGAAAAGCTTACGGGGTGGAATTATTACTAAAGAAAACCACCGGAAAATTAAACGGCTGGGTTGGCTATACCTACTCCAGAACTTTTATCAAGTTAGACAGTCAGTTTGACGAGGAAAAAGTGAATAACGGGGATTATTTTGCTGCCAATTTTGACAAGCCACATGACTTTAGCGCTGTTTTAAATTATAAATTTACCAAGCGTTACAGTTTGTCGATGAACTTTATTTACCAGACCGGAAGACCGATTACCTATCCGGTAGGAACTTACCATTACGGAAATGCAGAATATACCTTGTATAGTGATCGAAACAAATTCAGAATTCCGGATTATTACCGTTTGGATATCGGACTGAATATTGAAGGAAATCATAAAATCAAAAAATTTGCACATAGTTTCTGGAACATATCCGTTTATAATGTGTTAGGAAGAAATAACCCATACTCTGTTTATTTTGTTACCAAAGAAGGAGAGATCAAGGCTTACAAAACCTCTATTTTCTCTATTCCGGTACCAACGGTAACCTATAACTTCAAATTTTAACAGCATAAAAGAATTCGATGAAAACATCCATTTTAACAAAACTCGTTTCATTTCTTCTTGTTTGCCTGAGCATAATGAGCTGTACGGATCCGTATCAAATGAAAACCGATACGTTTGAAGACGCCATTGTTATTGAAGCGACAATAACGAATGTACTGGAAAAACAAACCCTGAAATTATCCCGTACCTATCGTTTTGAAGATGCAGGACCTGTATTTGAAGAAGACGCAACCGTTACCGTTACTGACAGTGATGGCAACGTGTACAACTTCGTTGAAGAAAACGAAACGTATGTGTCCACAACTGCCTTTCAGGCGGTTGCAGGCAAACAGTACCAATTATCCGTTACCACCAGCGACGGCAGAAAATATGTGTCCAATCAGGAAATCTTACCGGCTGTAAACAATATTGAAAGTGTTGCGGCCAGCGTGCAAACGCAGGACAATGTGAGAGGTGTTGAGATCCGGGTAAAAAGTTTCGATCCTACGAACAGTTCCAAATACTACCGCTACGAATATGAAGAGACCTATAAGATTATCTCTCCTAAATGGAGACCTTATAAAGCAGTCATAACCGGTCCGCAGGAAATTGAAATCGTTCCAAGAACGGAAGAGGCACAAACGTGTTACAGCACCGATAAATCAACCGATATTATTTTAGTAAATACAAATGAAACCCAGGAAGACCGCGTCGATTTTGCAGTACGCTTTATTAGTGCCAAAAACTACATCATCAGTCATCGTTACAGTATTTTAGTTCGTCAGTATGTTCAGAATTTACATGCTTTCACGTTCTATAAAAACCTGAAAAAAATATCGGGATCCGGAAATATACTCTCTCCGAATCAGCCCGGATTTCTGAGCGGTAACATTAAATGCGTTAACAGTCCTAACGAAAAAGTAATTGGTTTTTTTGATGTAGCATCCGTTTCCAGCAAACGAATTTTCTTCAATTATGCCGATCTTTTCCCTGGCGAACAACTGCCTCCGTTTAAGGTGAACTGTAACGAGATGGAACAAAATTTGTGCTTTAGTCCTGTCCCGACCTGTCATGGTGGTTCCATTATGTCCTATTTAGGCTCCAACACCATGGCTGTATATGAATATATGAGTGCTCCGGTATATGTTCTTATACCGACACCTTGTGCTGATTGCACCTCGTTTTCTTCAAATGTAATACCTCCGTTTTGGGAATAGAAATGTATTAATAAGGCTTTAAGGATATATAGCTGTTACTTACCATTTCTTACATCGGATTATAGAAAATTATAATTTTATGAAAACAAAAGAAATACTCAAACTGATGTCGCTTCTGCTGATGTGCTTAGGCATATTAAGCTGTACAGATCCGTATCAGATGAAAACGGATACCTTTGAAGAAGCTATAGTTATAGAGGCTACAATAACCAATGTTTTACAAAAACAGGTTATCAAAGTATCCCGCACCTATCGTTTTGAGGATAACGGACCTGTATTTGAACAAGGCGCACAGGTAATTATGACGGATAGTGACGGAAACCTGTACAATTTTGTTGAAGAAAACGGAGCTTATGCTTCCGCAAATGCATTCCAGGCAGTTCCCGGAAAACAATATCAATTAACGGTAATTACCAGTGATGGTAAAAAATATGTTTCCGATCAGGAAATACTATCGCCCGTTAACAATATAGAAAGTGTAACTGCAAGTGTAGAAACACGGGATCAAAAGAGAGGTGTTGAAATTAAAGCACAATGTTTCGATCCTACAAACAGTGCGAAATATTACCGATACGAATATGAAGAAACCTATAAAATTGTAGCACCCAGATGGCGATCATACAAAATCCTTATTACCGGTCCTCAGTCGTTTGAACTTGTTCCAAGAACTGAAGAAGCACAAACATGTTATAGCACAGACAAGTCAACAGATATTATTCTATTCAGCACTGATGATAGTGAAGAAGCCCGTGTAGACTTTGCGTTTCGTTTTATCAGTGACCAGAATTATATCATCAGTCATCGCTACAGCGTTTTAGTACGCCAGTATGTTCAGAATCTGAATGCTTACAATTATTATAAATATCTAAAAAAAATATCCGGAACCGGAAGTATATTTTCGCCTAACCAACCCGGTTTTTTAAGTGGTAATATTAAATGTGTAAACAACCCTAACGAAAAAGTAATTGGTTTTTTTGATGTATCATCCGTTTCCAGCAAAAGGATTTTCTTCAATTATGCCGACCTTTTTCCGGGCGAACATCTGCCACCTTATAAAATTAATTGCGACGGAATAAAACAAATTTTTTGTTTTACCCCCGGTTCCGGTTGTAACGGTGCACCTATGATGAACTGGTTCTATAATAATCTAATGTGTGTGTATGATGATGAAGAAGCTCCTAAATATCATTTAGTACCCACTCCATGTGCTGATTGCACCTCATTTTCGTCTAACTTAATACCTCCTTTTTGGGAATGAAAAAAAATATCTTATATATAGCACTATTAACGTCTTGCTTTTTTACACAAAATGTAGCCAGTCAAGGCAGTTCAAAAAGTAGCAATCTGATTGCTACCGCTAAAGAAACCGTATATCTTCACGCTAACACAACAACGCTTTTAACTGGGGAATCCTTTTACTACAGCTTGTACTGTGTGAATATGAATAATTATACCGCAAGTCCTATAAGCAAAATCGCTTATATTGAATTAATCGATGCCGGTCGTACCAGTGTTCTAAAACAGAAAGTGCTCCTTAAAAAAGGGATTGCCCAGGGCGATTTCTTTATCCCGACAACACTTAAAACCGGTAATTACAAACTGGTTGCCTACACTAACTGGATGCTGAACGGAGCATCGTCTGAAATCTCTCAGACAGACATTGCGATCATCAATCCGTTCCAGCCTTCGAAAGAATTTTCAAACCAGGAACTAAACAGTATTTTTCCGGTTGAAAAACGCAATCCTGAAAAAACTTCCAACGATGTTTTAACCATTGAAACCAGTAAGAAAACATTTGCCAGCAGAGAGCAGGTGAACATTACGGTAAAGCCGGCAGCAAACATAAAAGGAAACTATTCCCTGTCTGTACGAAAAATTGATGCCTTAGAAATGGCTGCCAGAAAAAGTACTGAAGAGCTTCTTTCACAAAATAAAAACCATCCGGCGGCAACAGCTTCCAATGTTTTTTATATTCCGGAATACCGGGGAGAAGTACTGACCGGAAAAATAGTTTCAAAAAGTAAAACAACTGATGTTTACGACAAATCCGTTGCCCTGTCTGTTCCCGGAAAATCTTTTGGGTTTAAAATCGTGAATACGGATAAATCCGGTAAATTTATTTTTACGCTTGATGAACATCCGAACACTTCCGGTGTTATTATTCAGGTGGTGGCCGATAACCGCGAGGATTATGCTATTGAAATGGAAAATTGGAAAGGCTTTGATCTTTCGCAGTTAAACTTTCCTCCAAACTTCAGTTTAAACGCAAATTATAAAAAAGCAATAGAAAACCGTTCTACAGCTAATCAGATCGAAAATGCTTACTATACCAGAAAAAGAGACAGTCTTGAAGCAGCACCAAAGCAACTGCCTTTTTACAATCCGCTGCAAAAAGACTATATCCTTGACGATTACGAACGATTCAGCTCTTTTAAAGAAACCATTATTGAAATCACAAGAGAGTTATTTTACAGAGAGAAAAACGGCAAATATTCTTTGCATATCAGAAACAACACAACTAACGACGGTTCATTAGACATTCCGCTGGTTATGGTGGACGGGTTAATGATTCAGGACAACAGCGAGCTTTTTAATTATAACACGAGCAATATTTATAAAATCTCGATTATCAGCAAACCGTATATCTATGGTTCGATGTCTTTTAGCGGTATCATCAGTATCATTACCAAAAGTTATGATTACCAGACCAAAGCTTCGGGTGATTTTATCAAAAAAACGGAGATTTCAAGACCTGTAAAAAACAAAAAATACCACAGCCCTAAATATGACGGTAGCCACAACCTGGAACGAATTCCGGACTACAGATACCAGTTATTATGGCTGCCGGAGCTGGCTGTTGCCAACGAACCTGCCAACGTTTCTTTTTACACTTCCGATGTTAAAGGAACTTTTGAAGTAATCCTGGAAGGTTTTACAGAAAACGGCAAACCGGTTTCCCTGAGAGATTATATAGAAGTGCAATAATTTTTAACCGCTGCATTATCCTGAATATTTGATTCTGAAATGCACAACAAACTTTAAAAGGCTATTACCATGGTAATAGCCTTTTTTTTGCTTATTCCGATTCATGAAAAAGGGTATTCCTTTTAAATGGTATCCCTTTCCGGATCAGGTAGGCATGGTAAAAACTGGGAACATCATACGTCCATTTGGGCAATAACAGTATGATCAGAAAAACATCCAGATGGGATATCAGTCCAAAAAACACCGCTGTTTTCATCGCCCAGCCGCCATAACTGAAACCGATTATCGCAACAAAAACCGCGAGCAAAGTCAGTCCCCATAGTTTGGACAGCAAGGCATGCGTACAGGTTTCTTTTCCAAACTTTGCAATACTGACCACATAAGTCATCGCTTCCATTACAAAAACAACCGTTATCGGAATTTTATAGGCCAGGATAACTTCCGGATTTAACAGCCAGGAACACCAGCCCACACACAGCCAGAAAACCAGATCCGTCTGACTGTCCATCCGCCGTAATTGCGGCGACGACACGCCTGCTTTTCGTGCTGCGATGCCGTCAAAAATATCCGACAGCAGCCCTAAAACCATCAGGCCAACCAGCTCAAAACGTATTGCTGCTCCAAAACGATAGGTCAGCGCGATCATAACAGGCCCTAAAAGAAGCCTGAATATGATGAGTACAATAGGAATCCTTTTCATCATCTAACTTTTAAATTGCCAGTTCACAAAAGGAAGCCTTCTTTTGCCGTTCGTATTCCACAATCCCAGCTGAACCCCTCTCAGGTTTTTAGCATTATTAAACAAACCGATCTGTACGCCGCGATACTCCCGGGATACATTTGAAACAGCCAGCTGCAAACCGCTCCCGGCATTGATCATGTTGGCAATCCCGCAAACCGAAATACCGTTCATATTTTCGGTACTCAAGATTGCCGCGGTAACAGAAACACCGTTCATTTTATTCATCACAGAAACAACACAAATATTCAGTCCGTTAACCTGTGCTCCTGTCAAAAAGCCCCCCGAACTCACATTCAATCCGTTAATCCGGGTATGTATTATGGCGTCATCCCGCTTTAAAAAGGTCCTCCTTAAAGAAAAACTGTCATAAGGCTCCTTTCTTGCTCCAACAATAAGACTTTCAAAAGCAATACCCAGTCCAAAAGTAAATAACCCGACTGCTATCGGGCTGGCTTCGATATTTAAACCGTTCACTTCCTGAAATTTTATTTTACTGTTTCTATAATGTCCCACACCTAAAGTCAATCCGTTTACCTTATTGACCCGACTGTGAATTGGCGACAAACTGAATATCCGGACACTGTCTGCCCGACTGCCCTTTTCAGACAGTTCTTCAGCATACACCGTGCTATGCCCGTCATCAACCGCTACAGCTAACTGCTCATCAGTTGTAAACTTTGCCGTTTCCTGCGACAAAACAGCGTTTGAAAGCAGCAGCATAAAAAAAGCAACGAATTTTAGTTTCATAATGTTCCTGTTTAAAATTACCATCCAAACCTATTGCAATTTTCACATGTAAAATTGTGCATAATAATATTTAAAAGTTTTAAATTTGTGATTATCGCAAATCATGAAAGAACAGGAAATCCTTTTAAAAGCTATCCGGAAACAGCTTCCGGACAATACTTCGCTGATTAACGAGCTCTCCGCAGTCTTAAACATAAGTTATGATGCCGCTCATCGCCGCATTTCCCAAAAAAGCAAATTCACCATAGAAGAAACCGTAGCCCTTTGCCGGCATTATAAAATCTCTATGGATACCTTATTTTTCCAAAACCGGAAAGTAATCGTAGAGAAAACGAAGGAAATCAATTCGATGGATGACATGATTGAATATTTCAAACATTCTTCCGAAAAATTACAGTTGTTCACGGCACTTTCCGAAACAAAGATGTTTTATTCGGCAAAAGACATCCCGCTTTTCTATACTGCCGATGGTACGTTGCTGTCTAAATTCAAACTATATGTGTGGATGAACCTTCTAAACGGCAATAAAAACCAGGAATCCTTTGAGAAATTTTCGATTGACGGACAGTTGTCTGAATATACCCAGATCCTGAAAAAAGTGTACGAATCGGTTGAAGTGCATGAAATATGGAACGACACGACCATAAACAGCAGCCTGCAGCAGATCTTATATTTTTTTGAAGCCGGTTTGGTCACCTTTCAGAATGCGATCGTACTATATGACGATTTAAAAGCCATACTGAATAAAGCGGAAGAAAAATGTGCTAAAAACCCCTTATATAACCTTTATTATAACGAACTGCTTATCTTAAACAATAATGTATTGTTAACCGACGGTAACCGGCAGGCGCTTTTTATCCCATATACCATGCTGGGCTATTTTATTACGGACGATGCCGAAACCTGTTCCGGCACGCAACGCTTTTTTTCACACCAGATCCAGAATTCAAAATCACTCAAACAGTCCGGCACTAAGGATCGTAAGCAATTCTTTAACAAATCCTTACACAAAATAGATTTTTATATCGAGCGTCTTAAAAACGAGGTCAAAATAGATTTTTAAAATATTTTTTAAATTAATGTAACTTTTTTATAACCTGTTACGTATAATTACTGAATACTTAAAAAGAGGAGATTCTTAAATGAGACAACTTAAAATTACCAAGCAGGTAACTAACCGTGAAACTGCTTCCTTAGACAAGTACCTACAAGAAATTGGAAAAGTTGACTTGATTACCGCCGATGAAGAGGTAGAATTAGCACAAAGAATTAAAGCCGGAGACCAGAGAGCCTTAGAGAAATTAACAAAGGCCAACCTGCGTTTTGTGGTATCGGTTGCTAAACAGTATCAGAATCAAGGTTTAACTTTACCCGATTTGATTAATGAAGGTAACTTGGGGTTAATTAAAGCTGCACAACGTTTTGACGAAACACGTGGTTTCAAATTCATTTCGTATGCGGTTTGGTGGATTCGTCAGTCTATTTTACAGGCTTTGGCAGAACAATCTCGTATTGTTAGATTACCATTAAACAAAATTGGCTCTATCAATAAAATCAACAAGATGTATGCTTTATTAGAGCAATCTAATGAACGTGCTCCTTCTGCTGAGGAAATTGCAAAAGAACTGGACATGACTGTTAATGATGTTAAGGAGAGTATGAAAAACTCCGGGCGTCATTTATCCATGGATGCTCCGTTAGTGGAAGGTGAAGACTCTAATCTTTATGACGTATTACGTTCCGGTGAATCACCAAATCCTGACAGGGAACTGATTCACGAATCTTTACGTACAGAAATCGAAAGAGCTCTGGAAACCTTAACACCTCGTGAGGCTGACGTAGTAAGATTGTATTTCGGATTAGGTGATCAGCACCCGATGACATTGGAAGAAATCGGAGAAACTTTTGATTTAACCCGTGAGCGTGTACGCCAGATTAAAGAAAAAGCGATCAGAAGATTAAAACATACCTCCAGAAGTAAGATTCTAAAAACTTATTTAGGATAAATTTTATATGAAAATTAAATGTTTATTATATCTTTATAACTTGAACATTTAAGCTAAAAATATTTAAAGTAACAACAGTTTCAATAACTGTTCGTTTTTTGATTGATGATTGAAACTCCGGCTGATTACCGGAGTTTTATTTTTATAGCAGCTTTTATAATCCTGTCAACAGAAGCCGGCTGCCGGATTTAACAATTCTTATGCACTTCTGTTCCTGATAATTTTAACATTATAACTATCTTTGCACAAACACAACACAACATAATGAAAAATAGTATTATAGCTCCTTCTGTACTGGCTGCTGATTTTGCTAATCTGCAACGCGATATAGAAATGATTAACAACAGTCAGGCCGACTGGTTTCATATTGATATTATGGACGGCGTTTTCGTTCCGAACATCTCTTTCGGAATGCCGGTTCTTGAAGCAATCAACAAACATGCTAAAAAAACAATCGATGTACATTTGATGATCGTAGATCCGGATCGTTATATCAAAACCTTTAAAGATCTGGGCACGGATATCCTTACCGTACATTACGAAGCGTGCACGCACCTGCACAGAACCCTTCAGGCAATAAAAGTAGAAGGTATGAAAGCCGGTGTAGCCTTAAACCCGCACACCAATGTCGCTTTACTGGAAGATGTGATTAACGACATCGATTTAGTATGCATCATGAGCGTAAATCCGGGATTTGGAGGTCAGTCTTTTATTGAGAATACCTATAAAAAGGTAAAACAGTTAAAAGAGATCATCACCCGTAACAATGCGGCGACCATTATTGAAATTGACGGTGGTGTAACCGATAAAAATGCACGACAGCTGGTGGAAGCCGGTGCCGATGTACTGGTTGCAGGAAGTTTTGTATTTAAAGCTACTGACCCGATCGCTACCATTGCCGATTTAAAAAAGATCACAACCTTATAGTTTGAACATAAAAAAAGCAGTCCGGATGGACTGCTTTTTTGTTTTATATAGGTGTTCCTTATTCTTTGATCAATTTGGTTTTAACAATTTCATTATTGTCAACATCAAACGTTTTTACCAGATACACTCCTTTATTTAATCCGGAAATATTAACCGGATAATTGTCTGCATCTGCAACAACCAGTTTCTGATCCATTACTTTAGCACCTTTTAAATCATAAATTTCAACACGTCCCGGCACAGCCTGCGTGGCATTGTAATTTACTCTTAAGTTAAAAGACTCCAAAGCCGGATTCGGGTAAAGGGAAACTTTATTATTTGAAATAAAACTCTCTGTTCCCAAGAATGCCTGGTAGTTAATGATAAATGGCATATCCACCGACAAACCCGAACCTCCGTCTGCCAATGCTGCCCATGCTGTTCCACTGTGCTGTTTTGCATTCCATGCCGGTAAATTCACTGTTCCCGGAATGGTTACAGCAGGAAAGAAAATAGACGAATCATTGGTAGCATGAACCTGGTAATCTACCCAATAGGTTCCCGGAGCAAGGTTAGCCGTGATGTTACCGCTTACACGCCAAACTTTACGGGTTGTACCGGCATTGTTATTCCCAATCCGATACATTAACGCATCTCCGCTGTTTGCAGCGCTGTAAACGTTTGTAATCAAATCTCCCGCAACAATACTTGAAGTTCCTACAGACGGGTCGCCGTTCCATATCTGAACTCTTAACTGGTCAATTGGCGGTGTTGTTCCCGTATAACTTGTCTGGTAACAGAAAAAGTCAACAGAAGTGACATTTAACGCCGAGGTAATTGTGAAATTATCCGCTAACCGGAAGTTACTGGTACCAGCCGTGTTGAAAATACCTCCGGATCCCAAAGTGGTATTGGTAACTCCGCCCACACTCTGTAATTCACTCCAGGTGTAGCCTGCCGGCGATGTTGAAGTACCGTTTGATGTAGTGGTACCGGTGCTCACAGCACCATTGTTGTAGAAATTCTGCGCGGAAGCAGTCACTCCTAATAAGGCCAAAGATAATGCGGCCAACACATTCTTTTGAGTAGTTTTCTTCATAATATTCAAATTAATTGTTTTTCAGCATTAAAATTAACAATTAATTTGAATATTACTCACTATGATAACAATATTAATACTGGCTAACCAAATATTTAATAAGATCTGTAGTCGTTACAATACCTACAAGCAGGTCGCCTTCCACTACCGGTAAGGCATGGAACTCTTTGTTCGCTAAAATTTCGGCTGCTTCTTTTATGGTACTATCCGGCGAAATCGTTACTAATTTCTTAGCCATTACCTGTTCAATAGTAAACATATTATACACGGTAGTATCGACAATTTCATCATCGTCGTCTACTGCATCCACGAAAGAAATGCGGAGCAGATCGGTATAACTTAACATCCCTACAATAACGCTGCCGCGAACTACAGGAATATGCCTGATGTTATTTTTTTTAAAGAGTAACTCCGCCTTGGTTAAATCATCAGACACGTTGAGTTTAACCACATTTTTAGTCATAATGGACGATACCGGAACACGATGTTTCATAACTTTATGTTTTTGATTATGAGCTAATTTAGCCTAATAAAGTTACAAAAACATTGACAAAAATCATGTTTAAATAGAAAGTTCTTGCTTAAAATTCCACCGATCCGGTTAATTCTTTTAAAGCCACTTCTGAAATTTTTGCCTGGAATTTTGCCGCACTATGACGCGTACGTGCCGTAATATAGTTCAATTGTGCATTACGGAATTCTATAGTAGTGATGGTACCGATTTTGAATTTCTCCAAAGTAATTTCCAGATTCTGCCGGGCAATTTCTTCGTTCTTTTCTTCCAGTTTGGACAGTTCCAGATTGGTTAAATACGACTGGTAAACCGTTGCCAGCTGAACATTCAGATTCTGCTTTTGTTTATCCAGCAGAAAGCTTGAGTTCTCAACCTGCAAATTGGCTATTTTCTCATTACGGTGCTGTAAAAAACCATTGAAAATATTCAGCGTGGCACTCAATCCGTAATTCAGTCCTTTTGTAGAAGATTGGGTCACGAAACCTAAACTGGATTCTGTTTCCGAGAAATTATAACCGGTATTGACCCGCACCACCGGGTAACGGCTCGATTTTACCTGTTTTAAGTCGAGTTCCGCCACTCTTTTGTTAATAATGGCTATTTGTACATCCGGGTTTTGTTTGTCGGCTAAAGCGATCAAATCGACCAATACCAGTTTGTCATCAATTTTCACGGTTTCCACCACACTAAAATCGGTGGTAACCGCTCTTGCCAGCAATTCGTTTAAAGCCGATTTTGTATTGGCAAAAAGTTCTTTCTGGCGCAGTAAATTTGATGCATCCGTATTCAGGTCCACCTGTGCATTCAGCACTTCCAGTTTGGATGCTTTCCCAATTTTAAAACGGTTGTCGGCCGTTTGCAGTCTTTGCTTGGAAATAACGATAGTGGTATCCAGCGTTGCCAGCTGTTGCTGTTGCTGTACCAGATCATAATACATGGATAATACATCGGCAATTTTGGTTACTATAGCCGATTTTAATTGTGCTTCACCCTGCTTTTCCAGTTCTTTCAGCTGATCGTAACGGGCGAACATTTTAAATCCGTCAAAAACGGTCCAGCCTAACGTAACGCCATAATTCAAGCTGTTGTTTTTGGCATTATCCAGTTTTCTTTCCGTTCCGTCCGCCTGTGTTTGCGTCGAATTCTGGATATTGTTGTTCTGGGTTAATGTGGCGTCCAGTTTGGGCAGCATTCCGGCATTGGCAATGCCCACATTTTTTTCACTTATTTTAGCCTGATTTGCTGCTATTAAAATATCGTAATTGTTTTTCAGCGCAATTTCAACAGCTCCCTGCGCTGTTAAAACTTCCTGCGCATCAGCCGTTCCGACAAATAATACCGCTATAAAAATAAATAGATAACTCTTCATAATTAATCCTTAATATTATCAAACTCCGGGCGATGTTTACGGGCTCTGGACCACATTAAATAAATAGCCGGAATAACAAATAATGTCAACACCAATGAGAATATCGTACCTCCAACGATAACGATTCCCATACCCATTCTACTTTGTGAAGCAGCTCCAAGCGACATCGCAATTGGCAGTGCACCCAAAGCAATCGCCAAACTCGTCATCAGGATCGGTCTCAAACGCGATTCGGCAGCTTCCACTATTGCTTCATATTTATCTTTTCCTTCTTCCCTCAGCTGGTTGGCAAATTCCACGATTAAGATACCGTTCTTCGTTACCAGACCAATTAACATAATGGTCCCAATCTGGCTAAAGATGTTCCAGGTCTGACCAAACAACCAAAGCGACAATAAGGCTCCGGCAACCGCCATTGGAACGGTCAGGATAATGATAAAAGGATCTATAAAACTTTCAAACTGTGCCGCTAAGATCAGGAAGATCAGGAGCAGGGCCAAACCAAAAGCAAAGGAAGTATTCGAGCTACTTTCCACAAAGTCGCGGGATTCTCCTCCCAGATCGGTTGTAAAACTATCGTCCAGTACTTTCGCACGCACTCGCTCCATGGCTTCAATACCCTCACCCAGACTTTTTCCCGGTGCCAGACCAGCCGAAACGGTAGCCGACATATAACGGTTGTTGTGGTACAATTGCGGCGGACTGCTTTGCTCTTCAATCGTTACCAGGTTGTCCAGCTGAATCAACTGTCCGTCTTTATTACGCACAAACATTGATGTTAAATTCATCGGAGCACTTCTGTCTTTTTTATCAAACTGTCCCATTACCTGGTACTGTTTTCCGTTCATCATAAAGTATCCGAAACGCTGGCCGCTCAAAGACAACTGTAAAGTCTGTGCCACATCAATTACCGAAACACCCAGGCTTTGGGCTTTTTCCCGGTCAATGCTCACATAAATTTCGGGTTTATTGAATTTCAGATTCACATCGGTAATGGAGAAGGTAGGATCTTTCGATATTTCATCCATAAATTCCGGAATCTTTTCCTGCAATTTTTTAAAGTTCGGCGCCTGAATGATGTATTGAATCGGCAATCCGCCTCTTCTGTTTACCGCAATAGTAGGCGATTCCGAAACAGCAACTTTTGCTTCCGAATATTGTTTTGTCCATTTTGACAAATCATCTGCGATTTGCTTCTGGGTTTTCTTTCTTTCATTAGGCTCTACCAGTGATAATCTCGCCACACCACTGTTCACCGATGACGAACCAAATCCCGGAGAGGTGATAATCAAACTCACTTTCTTTTCCGGTACCGAATCGTTGATCAACTCCGTTAATTCCGTCATAAAACGGTCCATATAATCGTAGGTTGCCCCTTCCGGAGCCGTTACCCTAAGACTCAGAAAGCTTCTGTCGTCATAAGGTGCCGTTTCTTTCTGAATGATGGTAAAGAACAAAGCAATTAAACCGATACAGCCTATCAGGATCGGGAAACTCAGCCATTTTCTTTTTAAGAAACCTACTAATGAATTGGCATAGCCTTTATTCAGTTTTTCAAAATAGGGTTCGGTAAGGTTGTAAAACTTCGATTTTTTCTGTTCGCCGCCTTTCATCAGGTAGGCATTCAGCATAGGGGTTAACGTCAGGGACACAAAGGCCGAGATCAATACGGCAGCCCCGATAACCACTCCAAATTCCCGGAACAGTCGTCCTACGAATCCTTCCAGGAAAATCACCGGTAAGAATACCGCAGCCAGTGTAACTGAGATTGAAATTACGGCAAAGAAAATCTCATTCGATCCTTTTACGGCAGCTTCAATAGGGCTCATTCCCTCTTCAACTTTCTTAAAAATATTTTCCGTTACCACAATCCCGTCATCGACCACTAATCCCGTTGCCAGTACAATTGCCAGCAAGGTCAGTACATTTACCGAGAATCCGAAGATATACATGATAAAGAAGGTCGCAATTAACGAAACCGGAATATCAATTAACGGACGGAAGGCAATGGCCCAGTCTCTAAAGAAAAGGTAAATGATCAATACTACCAGGATAACCGAGATTAACAGGGTTTCTGCTACTTCCAATACTGCTTTTTTCACGAAAACCGTATTGTCAATGGCAATATTCAGTTTAAAGTCTTTCGGAAGGTCTTTTTTTAACTGGTCGTACTGCACATAAAATTTTTCGGCTATATCCAGATAGTTGGTTCCCGGTTGCGGGATAATAGCCATACCAACCATTGGCTGACCGGAGTCGCTTAATTTTGTTTCCAGGTTTTCCGCTTCCAGGGATGCTTTTCCAACATCGCTTAAACGGACAATTTTATCACCAGCTGCACGGACAATAATATTGTTGAATTCTTCTTCTGTCGATAAGTTTCCAATTGTTTTTACCGTTAGCTCTGTATTTTCACCTGTCAGTTTACCCGATGGCAATTCGACATTCTGCTTGTTCAGTGCATCCCGCACGTCCGAAACAGTACAGCCGTATGAAGCCAGTTTTACCGGATCGATCCAAAGCCGCATTGCATATTTGCGCTGTCCCCAGATCTGTACGCTACTTACTCCGGGAATGGTTTGCAAACGCTGTGCGATAACATTATCAGCATAGTCGCTTAATTCCAGTACGTTTTTGTTGTCACTCTGCACCGTCATCGTGATGATGGGCTCCGAATCGGCATCTGCTTTCGAAACTACCGGCGGCGCATCAATATCCTGCGGCAGGCTTCTTACAGCCTGGGCAACTTTATCACGCACGTCATTCGCCGCTTCTTCCAGGTTTTTATCCAGGTTAAACTCAATGGTAATATTACTGCTTCCCTGGTTACTTGAGGAAGTTATATTCCGAATACCGTCAATCGAGTTGATTGCTTTTTCAAGCGGTTCGGTGATCTGCGATTCGATAATATCGGCATTCGCGCCGGCATAGCTTGTTCGTACCGAAATCTGCGCCGGGTCAATAGACGGGAATTCGCGGACTCCCAGATAGGTATAGCCAATTACTCCGAAAAGTATCAACATTAAGTTGATTACTATCGTCAGAACCGGTCTTTTGATACTTATAGTAGATAAACTCATTTTGATGTTGTATGCATTACTTTAAGGCCTGCGGACAGGTCTTAAATATTATTTTAGGGTCACTTTTACCGGAGCATCATTTTTCAGGGTCATCACTCCGCTTGTCAGGACAGTATCTCCTGCTTTCAAACCAGAAGTAACCAGAATATTCTTATCGGTTCTGGCCCCTGTTGTCACAACAATTTCTTTTGCTTTTCCGTTTTCGGAAATAAATATTTTCTTACCGTTCTGAATTGGAATCAACGCTTCTGTAGGTACCAGAAGGGCATCGTTGATGTTTTCCAATGGCAACGCTACGTTTGCATACGTTCCCGGCAACAGTTTTCCGTCCGGATTTTCTGCAACCGCTCTCATCTGAAGGGTACGGGTAGTCACATCCACTTCCGGCTCGACCGCGTAAACTTTTGCTTTAAACTGTTCTTTGGAACCGGCTACCGTAAAGCTAAGGGTAGCATTTACTTTCATTTGTGTGGCATATTTTTCCGGAATCGAAAAAGTGATCTTCACCTGGTTCATGTTTACCAGTTTTGCCACTACTGTAGTGGGCGTCACATAGGTTCCTTTTGAAATGGAACGCAATCCTATTTTCCCTGAAAACGGAGCCTTAACGCTCGTTTTGGCAAGCTGTGCCTGAATAAGCTGGGTTTGTGCCTGAGCCGAACGGAAATCGGCGCTGGCAATATCGTATTCTTCCTGGCTAATCGCCTCTTTTTGTAGTAGTAATTTTGCTCTTCTTTCGTTTTCCGAAGCAAGAGCCTGTTTGGTTTTTGCCTGTGAAAGCTGCGCTCTTAATTCAAGGTCGTTAATCTTAAAAAGCATCTGTCCCTGAGTAACGTGTGTACCTTCATTAAAGTTAATGCTTTCCACTATTCCGGAAACTTCACTTCTGATTTCAACCTGTTCATTGGCTTCAATGGAACCGGAAAGGGATAAATTATCGGAGAAAACCTGAGGTTTCAGGACTATTCCGGCAACCATAGCGGCTTTTTTACCATCGCCTTTTCCTTTTCCTTCACTATTTTTTTCTTTGTTGGCAGATATACGATATGCTATCAATCCTCCTAAAGCTACTATCAGAACGAGATATACAATATTCTTAACTTTCATAGTTATTTTTTATAATGTAGTGTTATAGTAAGTTTTTGCTATACGAAACAAAGCTAATTTTTAAAAACTGTATTTCTTCAATCATTAAATTTTATTTAACAATATTTTTAGAAATTTAAATTTATCACAATCAAGCTGCAACATTTACCGGCAAATTTGTTGTTTTTTCAAGCAATCAGTAATGCTCCTTAAAATTGATCATCCTTTTTACATTACTGTATAATTCCGGGAAATACTGCTTAAACGTTTCGGGGGTTTCAAAAAAATATTCCAGGATTACAGCCAGAAATTCAAATTCGTTGGTAAAGGCATAATTCCGGAAATAACCGGATGCCAGCAGTCTGTTCCGGTTGGGTTCGTGTTTCACTTCTTCTATGATTTTCGCGCACATATCGGCAAAAATAACAGCACTGATGTCGTTGCTTCTCAATCCCTGAAAATGCAGGGCATGTGTAAATTCGTGAAGTCCGAGGTTCAGGTTATCGTTTTCGTACAGGTATCCTTCTACAAAGTCTTCCCATGAAAACACGATTGCTTTTACGGCCGGATTGAATTCGCCTTTGTGATATTCGCCTTTAGACGTCGAATAATACCGTGTTGGGAAAATAATAATTTTATCAAAAAAGCGGTACAGGTACTGCCGCATTCCGAAAGTGAGCATTGTGGAAGTCGCTGCAATGAGCACTTTCATCTCTTCGTTTACCACGAGTCCTTCTTTCCCGATAAACCGGTATTTTGCTATAAAAACAGCAACGCGATGTTCAAAATAGCTTTTTTGCTTTTCGGGTAATCTCTGGTAAAAAGAAAATTTCGTTTGAAGGATAAACAACCGCTCATAGTTTAACCGCCTTGGAAAAGGGTAAAAATGAACATAAAACGGTTTCTTGAAGATATAAGCATAAAGGGGTTCTGTAAAGCGGACAAGGACCATCAGGAGGATCATCAGGAAAAAAAAGACCAGAATCATCTTTCCTTCCGGGGTGTCATTCTTATGATCTTGAACAAGCAAAAGAAAGAGTACACCCATTTATACCAGCTAAAAATTACTAAAAACACCCGTTTCAGGACTGTTTCCCATTGTACTTTCAGGAAAACAGCAGGAGCAATTAACGTGTAATTAATTACAAAACAATAAAGATCAAGTATTTAAACTTTAATTGTGACCACGGAGGGGTTCGAACCCCCAACCCTCAGAGCCGAAATCTGATATTCTATCCAATTGAACTACGCGGTCATTTCATTTCAGGTTGCAAAGTAAACAATCTGAATTGAATTTTTATACTATTATGCCAAAAGCTTTTTAACAATTGTTGAAATAGTTTTCCCGTCAGCTTTTCCAGCCAACTCTTTTGATACCATTCCCATTACCTGACCCATGCTTCCCATTCCTGAAAAACCACCGTCGGCAATAATTTTAGACACTACTGCTTCTACTTCTGCTTCCGATAATTGTGCCGGTAAAAACTTTTCAATTACCGCCACCTGAGCCAATTCCGGCTCTGCCAGGTCTGCACGACCCTGCTCTGAAAATATCGCAGCACTGTCTTTTCGCTGCTTAACCAGTTTCTGCAATAATTTTATTTCATCTTCTGCCGAGATATCTTCTTTAGCACCTGAAGAAGTCTGCGCCAGTAATATTTCTGATTTAATCGCTCGTAAAGCTTCTAAAGCAACAGTATCTTTTGCTTTCATGGCGTTTTTCATTTCGTCCATGATTTGTGTTTGTAAGCTCATCTTTTTTGAATATTAATTGTTTTTGTTCTCCGGATGATCCGGAAAAGCCTCTTAAACAGCCTAAAAACTCTTTAAGCATCCTCAGCATCGGACAGCATTTGCCCCCGATTTGAATTGGCTTTGCGAAGATAAAAAAAATAACCCAAAATCAAATTTGATTTCGGGTTAAAGGTTTCTCAAAATTAGGTTAGTTAATCTACGTTGTCGTGCAGGAAGGAATTATTGGAACGCAACTGTAAGTCATCGTTACTATCCATCCCTAAAGACATCCGTGATTTGCTGTTATCTACAGGTGCCGAATTTAAATCAACGCCCATTCTTTTATAAGCCGGTTCTTTTTCCAATTCATTAACACGTGAAGCACTGTTATTGAATTTATAATTGAACTCTTTCATTTTTCTTTTACGCTCTTCAGCCCGCATGCGAAGTGTTTCTTCAATCGTCATTTCCACAGGAGAAATTTCATCAAAAGAGGTATTCGGCGCTACCGGCTCCACTTTTTTCATCGTGAAGTTCAGTTCTTCCGCGATGGGCTCTTCTTTGATTTCAGCAACCGGTTTGGACGTGATCAGTTCATTCTCTTTCTCCATATAGTCTTCCAAAGAGTATTTTACTACTCCCGACTTATTCACTTCGGTAACCGGAACAACCTGTACCGGCTGATTCACTTTGATTTCTTTTGTTTCGTTGCTCAGCTCATACGATACTCTTTCCTGGTGAAAAGCAGCGGTGTTACTGATAGGCAAATCAAAAGAGAACGTGATCTGCTCTTCTGTTTTCGGCACCACAAACTGCGGTTCAAAAACTTCAATTTCACGCACATCTCTCATTACCGGAGCAGCTGCTACTGGAGCTTCTTCTTTTACCGGAGAAACGATTTCAAAAAACACATCTAAATTATTGATAAAGTCTGCCGTTGGCAATTCTTCTTCAATAACCGCTGCTATCGGTTCTTTTTTTTCAAAAACCTCTGTTGTTTCTTCTTCTAAAGAGAAAACGATTTTTTCTTCTACCGGCAATTGCGACGTTGCTTCCGCAAGTATTGCCTGAGCATTTTCTCTTTCAATTGGTGATGAAAAATCAAATGACGGTAAAAACGGTTTGCTTGTTAAATCCTGAACCATTTTTTGCTCACCTTCTAAAGTGTGGATGATCTTTTTAGGTTCTGTATTCACGATATCCGCCTGTTGCTCTACATTAAATCCGGTAGCAATAATAGTCACTGCAATTGCATCACCTAAGGATTCGTCTTCACCAACCCCCATAATGATATTCGCATTGTGACCGGCTTCCATCTGGATGTGGTCATTGATTTCTCCGATCTCGTCAATCGTAATCTCGTTTGTTCCGGATACAATCAGCAACAATACATTTTTAGCGCCTGTAATTTTATTGTCATTCAATAAAGGCGAGTCCAAAGCATCCACGATAGCGTCTTTAGCGCGGGTTTCACCGCTCGCCATTGCCGATCCCATTATAGCTGTTCCGCTGTTTGACAATACTGTCTTCGCGTCTTTTAAGTCAATATTCTGCGTATAGTGATGTGTAATAACTTCTGCAATTCCTCTTGAAGCGGTTGCCAATACTTCATCCGCTTTCGAGAATCCTGCTTTAAAGCCAAGGTTTCCGTATACTTCTCTTAATTTATTGTTGTTGATAACGATTAAAGAGTCAACTTGTTTTCTAAGTCTTTCCACTCCTAACAACGCCTGCTCCTGACGTACTTTCCCTTCAAACTGAAAAGGAATCGTCACGATACCAACTGTCAGGATATCTCTTTCTTTGGATAACTGGGCAATAACCGGTGCAGCACCTGTTCCTGTTCCACCACCCATTCCGGCTGTAATGAATACCATTTTAGTATTCGTATCCAGCATTTTCTCAATTTCCTCTATACTTTCTAAAGCCGATTGCTGTCCTACTTCCGGATTTGCCCCGGCTCCAAGACCTTCTGTCAAACTAACGCCAAGTTGAATTTTATTAGGCACCGAACTGCTTTGCAAAGCTTGTGAATCTGTATTACAAACCACGAAGTCCACTCCTTTAATCCCTTGTTTAAACATGTGATTGATGGCATTACTACCACCTCCACCTACACCAATAACTTTAATTACATTTGATTGATTTTTTGGTAAATCAAATGAAATGCTTCCAAATTCTGAGTTGCTATTCATATCGTATCGGTTTTATTCTGCGTTATCTAAAAATTCTTTAATCTTATCTATATACTTGTCAAAAAAGCCTCTTTTTATTTTGTCCTTCGTTGATTCGGCATCAACATCTTTGGCGTTATAAACCGGCTTAACTGGCTCCTGTTCCTGTACTATTTCTTCTTCTTCAATTTCCGGCTCTCGTATTACCGGCTGTCTTACTTCAACCTTTGGCGTTTCCACTCTTATTTCTGCCAGTGGTGTTGCGCTTCTGGTATTGTTTCGGATACTGTTCATTACCAATCCCACTGCTGTTGCATATAACGGACTGGAGATCTCTTCATCCGAATTTCCGGCCAAATGCTCATTCGGGTATCCGATCCGGGTATCCATTCCGGTGATGTATTCGACCAATTGTTTGATATGATTCAATTGGGCTCCGCCTCCGGTCAATACTATTCCTGCAATCAGTTTTTTTCTTGGGTCTTCATGACCGTACGCTTTGATTTCGGCAAAAACCTGTTCTACAATTTCCACTACTCTCGCATGGATAATTTTGGACAGATTTTTTAGTGAAATTTCTTTCGGCTCTCTTCCTCTTAATCCCGGGATAGACACAATTTCGTTGTCTTTATTTTCTCCCGGCCAGGCAGAGCCAAATTTTATTTTCAGCAATTCGGCTTGTTTTTCAATAATCGAACAGCCTTCTTTAATATCGTCTGTAATCACATTTCCTCCAAAAGGAATGACAGCAGTATGCCTGATAATGCCGTCTTTAAAAATAGCCAGATCAGTTGTTCCGCCTCCAATATCGATTAGCGCAACACCTGCTTCTTTTTCTTCCTGACTTAAAACCGCATCGGCAGAAGCCAGCGGCTCCAGAGTTAACCCGGATAAATCCAGTCCGGAACTCTTGATACATCTGCCCACATTTCTAATGGAAGAAGCCTGCCCTACCACAACGTGAAAACTTGCTTCCAGTCTTCCTCCGTACATCCCGATAGGTTCTTTAATTTCCGACTGTCCGTCGATTTTAAATTCCTGCGGTAATACATGGATAATTTCTTCACCCGGCAACATCGCCAATTTGTGTACCTGATTGATCAGTAAATCAATATCGGCATCACCAATTACTTCTTCCGGATTATTTCTGCTGATATAATCACTGTGCTGAATACTGCGGATATGTTGTCCTGCAATACCTACCACCACATCATTAATTTTATATCCTGAATCTGCTTCAGCTTCAATAATTGCCTGCTGAATAGACTGAATCGTTTGTGTAATATTATTCACAACTCCACGAGCCACACCAAGGCTTTTGGATTTTCCTACTCCTAAAATCTCTAATTTTCCGTACTCATTTTTCTTGCCAATCATTGCAACAATCTTGGTTGTTCCAATGTCTAAACCTACTGCAATACTCTCTTTTTCCATATTCTAATTTTTGGTGCACACTACTTGTTGTGTAAACTTCAGATTTATTGTTTTATAATTTCCAATCAGGGTATCCTTTATCGCGTGTTGAAAAAAGGCTTTATAGTTATCAAACTTCTTGTCAACATTGATTGTTCTTCCGAAAAGAATCTGATAATTATAATTTCTGTTCGTCATGATAAGGCCACCGGTTGGTGAAATTTCTATCCCGATGATGTTTTTTTTCAGAAATTCATCGTCATGTATTTTTCTGAAAACATCGGTCAGCTGTTTCTTGTTTTCAGTGGTTATTTCACCTGAAATCAAAGGAACTCTTGCTGTAAAATTATCCGACAAAGGCATTTGATTACCCTCATAGTCAATATAATAAGAACTTCCTTCACTATCTACTCTCGCAATAGGGGTCTTTTGTGTTACGACAGCCTTTAGAGTCCCGTCAATAGTAGCAAACACCTCTGCTTTTGCAATCATTTCATTACTATCGAGAATATGCTCCAATCTATTCAAATCTAGCTTATCTTTCCTTATGCCCGTAACCTTGTTAAAATTTTGTATTAACAAGTTATCAACCGTTTCCGGCGTTATGAAAAGATTATTATCTCCTAAAAACCGGACTTCCGATTTAACCAAATGGCGGCTTTCATTCCGTTTCGATGAAAAGGAATACAGGAAAATCACTACCCCGATCATGAGTACCAATCTTACATCTGTCCATTTAATTTTTTTCATCGTTTTTATCCTTTTTAATCTATTTTTTTAGCGGTTTTCAATGCTGTTTTTATCTCCGGAACCATCTCTCCCACATCACCGGCTCCTATTGTTACCATCACCGGAGCATCCGATTCCTGCATTAATGCAAGCAATGCTTCTTTTGATACTAATTTCTTATTCGGATTCTCGATTTTATCCAGCAGCCATTGCGAGGTAATCCCTTCCATTGGCAGTTCTCTTGCCGGATAAATATCCATTAAAAAGATCTCATCAAACTGTGACAGGCTCTTAGCAAAATCATCTGCAAAATCGCGGGTTCTGCTAAAAAGATGCGGCTGAAACACGGCAAGCACTTTCTGTCCGGGATACAACTCCCTTACTGCCTGGTGCACGGCATTTATTTCTGTCGGATGGTGTGCATAATCATCGATATACACAAATTCCGGTTTTCTGATCTGAAACGAGAAGCGTCTTCTCACTCCTTTGAATGTTAAAAAAGCTTTGGCAATGTCAGCCGTTGGGGTACCGTATGTTTTTGCCATCGCCAAAGCCAGCAATGCATTAGTCAAATTATGTTTCCCTGGTAAACCAAATTTCAAATCTTTAATTTCTTCGGTTGGCGTGCTTACATCAAACACATACCATCCGTCAATAATTCTGATATTTTTCGCTACAAACAGGGAATCATCATTTACACCAACCGTGATGGCTTCCAATGGTAATCCGTTTGTGACAAACAAATGCTTTTTATCTTCTACTTTATTCGCAAATTCAATAAACGAGGCTTCAATGGAAGCTTTATCGCCATAAATATCCAAATGATCGGCGTCCATTGAGGTCACACAGGCAATATTGGGATGCAGGTGTAAAAAAGAACGGTCAAATTCATCGGCTTCCACCACCGTTACCGTTTTTCCGCTGCCAATTAAATTGGAGTTATAATTTTCTACAATTCCGCCCAGGAATGCCGTCACATCCACACCGCTTTCGTATAAAACGTGGCCTAAAATACTGGATGTTGTTGTTTTTCCGTGCGTTCCGGCAACTGCAAAACAAAAGGTATCTTTGGTAATGATGCCTAAAACTTCTGCCCGTTTTTTCACCACAAATCCGTTATCCAGAAAGTAGTTCCACTCGGCATGCTGTTTGGGCACTGCCGGCGTGATAACCACCAATGTATTTTCTTTATTTAAAAATGCTTCCCCAATTTGCGCTACATTGTCTTCAAAATGGATCGCAATACCGCTTTCCTGTAATTCCCCGGTTAGATGCGTCGGCGTTTTGTCATAACCCGCTACATTTTTACCAATGTATTTGAAATAACGCGCTAAGGCACTCATTCCGATGCCTCCGATTCCGATGAAATAGACGTTATGTATCTGGTTTAAGTTCATTTTATATTGTTTGCCCGGCCGTTACCCGCCCCGGCTTATTTTATCAATTTTACAATTTCATCCGCGATTTGCTTCGTCGCATCCGGCAAGGCCAGTTGTTTGATATTTTCACTCAACTGGTTTCGCATTCCTTCGTTGTCCAACAGGTTTTTAAAAACCGTTTCAAACTGTTCCTCCAATTCGGATTCTTTCAATAGTAAAGCTCCGTTTTTATCCACAATGGCTTTGGCATTCTTGGTCTGATGGTCTTCGGCTACATTGGGCGACGGAATAAAAACAACCGGTTTCCCAACGATACACAATTCCGATACCGATGAGGCTCCCGAACGGGAAATCACGATATCTGCCGCAGCATATACCAGATCCATACGGTCAATAAAGGCCACTACCTGTACATTCTCTTTTTCGGAAAAATGCTTGTATTCTTCAAAATACAGTTTCCCGCATTGCCAGATTATCTGGATGTTTTGCGCTAAAAGCCATTCCAGCTCTTTTGCAATTAACTGGTTGATTCTCAAGGCGCCTAAGCTTCCACCTAAAACCAGCAGTGTTTTTTTATGAGCATCCAGCGCAAAGTGCGCAATCGCTTCTTCTTTTTTGGAGGCCACCGAAATCAGATCCTGACGCACCGGATTACCGGTTAGCTTCATTTTATCTTTCGGAAAAAAGGCTTCCAGGTTTTCATAGGCCACACAAATGGCATTTGCTTTTTTACCCAGCAGCTTGTTTGTAATTCCCGGATAGGAATTCTGCTCCTGAATAACGGTTGGAATCCCCATACCGGAAGCCACTTTCAAAACGGCTCCGCTGGCAAATCCACCGGTCCCGATGACAACATCGGGTTTGAATTGTTTCAGAATCCCATAGGATTTTGCCAGGCTTGAGATCAGCTTGAATGGAAACATGGCATTCTGCAAGGTCAGTTTTCGCTGAATTCCGGCAATCCAAAGTCCTTTTATCGGGTAACCGGCCTGCGGCACCTTTTGCATTTCCATTTTATCCTGAGCACCAACAAAAAGGATTTCTGCTTTTGGAAAGCGAACTTTTAATTCGTTGGCAATAGCAATAGCCGGATAGATATGTCCTCCGGTTCCGCCGCCACTAATTATGAATTTAGGGTTCTCTTTCATTTTATTATTTTTTATTCAGAACAGCATTCATCGGATTATCTCCTACATCTTCAATCGAATAGTCTTCCACTGCTGCCGGTTCTTTATTTTCTTCTTCTAATTGTCTGTCAATAATGCGTTGTAATGCTTCTTCTCTTTGTTTCTTTTCTTCTTCTTCCAGCGCAATTTCTTCTTCTTTTTTGGTCACACTAAGAATAATCCCGATCGCGATACAGGTCATCCAGATGGAACTACCCCCGCTACTGATCAGCGGCAGCGTTTGTCCTGTTGTTGGCAACAGCTCGACCGCAACACCCATATTTACCAATGCCTGAAAGACAATTGGAAATCCTAAGCCAACGATAAGCAGTTTTCCAAACAGTGTAGGCGCTTTGTGTGCCGTAATCAGGAATCTGAAAAACAGCATCAGGTATAAAAACAAGATCGCCAATCCGCCTAACAAACCGTATTCTTCCACGATAATCGCGAAGATAAAATCGGAAGAAGATTGCGGTAAAAAGTTTTTCTGAACACTTTTACCGGGACCAACACCGTAAATTTTACCCGAAGCAATTGCAATTTTGGCTTTTTCTATCTGGTAATCGTCTTCATTCGGCTCGTCCGAGCTAAAGCGTTCGATACGGCTCATCCAGGTATCCACACGATTGGGCATGGCATCCGGGAAGGCTTTTGCAACCAGCACGAACATGATTAAGCCTGCTAATCCTGCTCCTATAATAACCCCTAAATATTTCATTGGGTATTTCCCGACAAAAACCAGCATGCAAACCATTGAAAATATCAAGGCCGCTGTGGAAAAATTGGCCGGCAAAATTAAGATTATTACTGAGAAAACAGGCAACCAAAGCTCAAAAAGTGACGACTGAAATGTATATTCTTTTTCTTCAATTTTTGAAAGGTACCGCGCTACATAAATCATCAGTACAATCAGCGCTAATGCAGAGGTTTGAAAACTCACCCCGATAAACGGAACCTGGATCCAGCGGCTGGCATTTGCACCCCCGATTGTCGTTCCCTGCACCATTGTATAGCCCAGCAGCAGTACCACTATGGGCAAGGCTACTTTTGAGATGGCTTTAAAATAGTGATAGGGTGTTTTATGTACAAAATAGATCAGGCAAAATCCAATGAAAATATGAACCAAATGTTTCATCAGATAGCCAATAGTAGAGCCTTTACCTACAACGTAAACAAGATTCGTACTGGCACTGAAAACGGGCATAAAAGAAAACAAAGCCAATAAGGACACGAATGCCCAGATCCCTTTATCGCCTCTTAAATTGGTTAATAATGCTTTCATTTTTTATGTTTAAACGATGGCAGCCCATCTGTTTTTTATTTTAAATTCCTTACAGACTTTGAACGGCATTTTTAAATTGCTTTCCTCTGTCTTCATAGCTTTCAAACAGGTCAAAACTGGCACAAGCCGGAGAAAGTAAAACCGTATCTCCTTTTTCGGCCATTTTTTGTGCTATTTTAACAGCTTCGGTCATGCTTGTTGTTTCTACCATCACATCCACCACATTACTGAATGCTTCAATAATTTTGGAATTGTCAACACCCAAACAAACAATTGCCTTAACTTTTTCACGAACCAGCGGCATTAATTCCGCATAGTCGTTTCCTTTATCAACACCACCTACAATCCAAACCGTTGGTGTATTCATGCTGTCTAAAGCAAAAAATGTAGCGTTTACATTTGTTGCTTTGGAATCGTTGATGTATTGTACATTCTGAATTTTCAACACTTTTTCCAAACGGTGCTCCACTCCCTGAAAATCGGATAAACTTTCTCTGATCGTTGCCTTTCTGATACGCATTAATTGCGCTACTGTTGTTGCTGCCATTGCGTTTTTTACGTTATGTTTTCCTTCAAGTGATAGTTCGTTTATAGGCATGATAAATGTTTGGTTGTTAATGTTCGTGTTAATAGTATTGTCTTTTATAAAGGCGCCTTCTTCCAGTATTTTTGTCAGTGAAAAAGGGACTTTTTTTGCTCTTATCTCATTTTTGGAAAGCCAGTCCGTTATTGCTTCATCATCGGCATCATAAATAAGATAATCGTCTTCTGTCTGGTTTTTGGTTATTCTGAATTTCGCTTCGATATACAGGTTGTAATCATAATTATACCGGTCTAAATGATCCGGACTTATATTGGTGATCACGGCTATATGCGGTCTGTAATTCACGATTCCGTCCAGCTGAAAACTACTTAACTCCAGTACGTAGGCTTCAAATTTGTTTTCGGCGATCTGCCAGGCATAACTTTTTCCGATGTTTCCCGCCAGACCTACATTCAAACCGCCTTGTTTCAGCAGATGATGGGTGAGCATCGTGGTCGTGGTCTTACCGTTGCTTCCGGTAATGCCCACCGTTACGACATCGGTAAACTGATTGGCAAATTCTATTTCCGAAATAATCGGAATATTTCTTTTCATTATTTCTTTTACGATGGGCGATTTATCCGGAATACCGGGACTTTTCATTACCACATCTGCATTTAAGATCAAATCTTCCGTGTGCATCTGCTCTTCCCAGGGAATCTGATTCAGAATCAGTACTTCTTTATAATTGTTCCTGATTTTTCCGAAATCGGATAAGAATACCTCATATCCTTTTTTCTTTCCTAAGATCGCAGTTCCAACACCGCTTTCTCCTCCTCCTAATACTACCAGCCTCATACCTATCTTAATTTTAATGAAACCAATGAGAAAATAGCCAACAAGATTGCGACAATCCAGAAACGGGTTACGATTTTACTTTCGTGATAGCCCTTTTTCTGATAGTGATGGTGCAACGGCGACATGAGGAATATTCTTCTTCCTTCGCCAAATCTCTTTTTTGTATATTTAAAGTAAGCTACCTGTAGCATTACTGATAAATTTTCTGCTAAGAATATACCGCACAATACCGGAATCAACAGTTCTTTACGAACGGCAATTGCCAATACTGCGATAATCCCTCCAATGGTCAGACTTCCGGTATCTCCCATAAACACGGTTGCAGGATAGGTATTGTACCACAAAAACCCGATCAGTGCTCCAACAAACGCGGAGATATAGACCGTCATTTCTCCCGAATTGGGGATATACATAATGTTCAGGTAATTGGAGAAAATGATGTTACCGGAAACGAATGCAAAAATACCGAGCGTGAGCACCGATATCGCGGAGGTTCCGGCGGCCAAACCATCGATTCCATCGGTCAGGTTTGCCCCGTTTGATACTGCTGTAATGATAAAGATCACTACCGGGATAAAAATCAACCAGGCATAGCTTTCATAGTTATCACCGGTCCATGCTAATAATTCGGCATAATCAAATTCGTTATTTTTAAAGAACGGGATCGTTGTAGCCGTCGATTTTTCTTCTGCCAAAGCCGGCGCTATAGTTGCCGTAGTGCTTCCTACATTGAAAATATTTTTAGTAGCCGTATCGGTTCTAACGGTAACTGCCGGGTGGAAATACAATACAGAACCTACAATGATTCCCAATCCAACCTGTCCGATAACTTTAAATTTCCCTTTTAATCCTTCTTTGTCTTTTTTGAATATTTTGATATAATCATCCACAAAACCGATGGTTCCCATCCATAAAGTGGTTACGATTAACAACATCACATAAATATTATCCAGTTTTGCCAGCAATAATACCGGAATCAACGTAGCCATGATAATGATCAGACCACCCATTGTTGGTGTTCCTGCTTTTTCTTTTTGTCCTTCTAATCCCAGTTCACGAACGGTTTCCCCGATTTGTTGTTTTCTTAAAAAGTTGATGATTCTTTTTCCGAAAATAGTCGAGATCATCAGTGAAAGAATTATAGCCAACCCTGAACGGAATGTGATATACTGGAAAACTCCAGTTCCTGGAATATCTAAGGTTTTATCTAAATATTGAAAGAAATAATACAGCATATCTTATTATTTATTGAGTTGTTCTAATAATTCTTTTACAATTTTCATATCATCAAAATCATGACGTACGCCCTGGATTTCCTGATATGTTTCGTGTCCTTTTCCGGCAATCAAAATGATGTCATTTGGCTGCGCTAACTGACAGGCGGTTTTTATGGCCTGTTTTCTATCGACGATGGAAAGTGTTTTTTTGAAGTTTTGCGGCTCCACTCCTTTTTCCATGGCTTCAATAATGGCTTCCGGTTTTTCGCTTCTTGGATTATCGGAAGTAAAAATGGCTTTATCACTCATGGTTGAAGCGATATTGGCCATGATTGGTCTTTTTGTTGTATCCCTGTCGCCGCCACATCCCACAACCGTAATGAGCTGTTCGTTTTTGGTGCGGATATCGGCTATCGTTTTTAATACATTGTCCAAAGCATCCGGCGTATGGGCATAATCCACAATAGCCGTGATATTGGTTTCGGAAACAATAAACTGGAAACGTCCTGAAACGCTTTCCAATTCACTCAGCAGGCGCAATACTTCCTGATTTTCCAATCCTAATTCTACCGCTACGCCATAAATCGCCAACAGGTTATAGGCATTGAAAGAGCCGATCAATCGTACCCACACTTCCTGTTCGTTGATTTTTAACAGCAATCCGGATAATTGGTTTTCCAATATCTGTGCTCTGTAATTGGCATACGATTTTAAAGCATAGGTCAGTTTCTTTGCTTTAGTGTTTTGCAGCATTACCGTGCCGTTTTTGTCATCGCTGTTCACTAAGGCAAAGGCGGTTTTGGGCAGGTTGTCAAAAAACGATTTTTTCACATCGCGGTATTCCGCAAACGTTGGGTGATAGTCCAGGTGATCGTGTGACAGGTTCGTAAAAACACCGCCAACAAAATGCAGTCCTTCCGTTCTTTTCTGGTGAATTCCGTGTGAACTCACTTCCATAAAACAATAATCACAGCCTTCATTTACCATTTCATTCAAATAATGATTGATGGTCAGGGAATCCGGTGTTGTATGGGTTGCTTTGTATTCTTTAGTATCTACCAGGATTTTAACTGTGGATAATAATCCTACTTTAAAACCTGCTTTTTTAAACAATTGGTATAGCAGGGAAGCAATGGTTGTTTTACCGTTTGTTCCTGTTACGCCAACGAGTTTCAGGTTTTCTGAAGGATTGCCATAAAAATTAGCGCTCATAAAAGCTAAGGCTAAACTGGTATCCTGAACCTGAACATAGGTTATGCCTTCGGCAACCGTTTCCGGAAAATGCTCGCAGATCACTGCTTTAGCACCAAGACTTAAGGCTTTTTCAATATAATCATGACCGTCAGAAAGCGTTCCTTTTATCGCAACAAAAACATCACCGGATTCGATTTTTCTGGAATCAAATTCGATTTTATGCACAGCGATATCGGTTGTACCTTTTACAGCTTCGATGGCTACTTTGTATAATATGTCTTTTAAAGCGATCACGATAATTCTAATGTTATAATTTGATTTTTAGTAAATGCCTGTCCGGGCAAAATGGACTGTTGTTTTACTTTTCCTATTCCTTTTACTCTCACTTTCATTCCAAAATTTTCCAACAGCGCAACGGCATCCATTCCCGCCATTCCTTTTACATTCGGAACGATGGTTTGTTTGTTCTGAACTTTATCATAATATGCCGCATAACTCTGCTCCTGGTTTAGTATTTTACGGTTCAGTTTTTTCACTTCATTGGTCGAAGGCACATCGGTAAATATCTTTTGGGCAATTCGTTTAAAAACCGGGCCGGCTACATCCGCACCATAATACAAGCCTTTGGAAGTATTTGGTTTGTGTACCACCACGATACAGGAGTATTTCGGATTGTCTGCCGGAAAATATCCTGCAAACGAAGAGGCATAATACATTTTTCCGTCGCCTTTGTGATAATCTACCTGGGCAGTTCCGGTTTTTCCTGCCATCGAAAAGTCTTTGGAATACAGTTTCGAACCGGTTCCTCTTTTAACCACATTGGCCAAAACAGCCTGTACTTTTCTCAAGGCATCATCGGAGCATATTTTCGGGTTTAAAACCTGTGTATCAAATTTTTTAATGGTTTTATTCCATTCTTTTATTTCTCTTACAAATTGTGGTTTTACCATGACACCGTTATTGGCAACGGCATTATACAGGGTTAAGGTTTGCAATGGTGTGATCGAAACCCCATAACCAAAAGCCATCCACGGCAAGGCAACACCCGACCATCCTTTTTCTCCCGGCTGCGGAATAAACGGTCTTCCTTCTCCTTTAAACGGCAGGCCTAACGGTCTGTCCAGTCCCAGATTATTCAGCCTGTTTACAAACTGTCTCGGGTTGTCTTTATAGTTATCATATACTGCCTGTACCATCACGGTATTCGACGAAACTTCAAATCCTCTTGCCAGTGATATTTTTCCGTATCCGCCTTTTTTAGAATCGCGGACATGACGGTTATAATAGGTTATATCACCACCTTTTGAATCAAACACTTTACTGGTATCAATTTTTCTATCGTCCAGTAAGGCAATTAAGTCAACCAGCTTAAAGGTCGAACCCGGTTCATGCGATTCGGCAACGGCATAATTGATGGTTTCATAATAGCCGCCATCGCTGGTGCGTCCCAAATTGGAAATTGCTTTTATTTCGCCGGTAGTCGTTTCCATTACCACTACACAACCGTGATCGGCTTCATAAAGCTCCAGTTGTTTCAGCAGTGCGTGGTGGGCAATATCCTGGATGTACACATCTATCGTTGAGATAATGTCGTAACCGTCTCTTGGCTCCACTTCGTTGTTATCACTAATCGGTTTCCATTGATTTTTGGCAATTTTCTGCATCAATCGCTGTCCGTCTTTTCCGTTCAGATACGCTCCGAAAGCGCCTTCGATCCCTACTCTGGTCTCTTGTCCGCCTTCACTCTGACGTTCGTATCCGATTGTTCGTTCTGCAATTTTCCCGATAGGATGCTCACGAACGGTTTTTTGTTCGGTGATCATCCCGCCTTTGTAAGCTCCCAGATTGAAAAGCGGAAAACTTTTCATTCTCATGTATTGCGTATAGCTCAGCTTACGGGCAAGCAGGTAGTAGCGGTTTTTATTGGCTCTTGCTCTTCTCAGCTCCGTCTGGAAATAACCTGATGATTTCCCCAGCAGTTCGGAAAGCGAATCGGCAAGCGGTTTTACATTTTTTTCAAAGTCTTCTTTTTTAGAAGCTACAGCATCAAAACGAACGGTATAATTCGGGATGGAGGTAGCCAGCAAGCTTCCGTCTGCAGAATATACATTTCCTTTATTAGCCGGGATTACAAAGTTTCTTACCGTACGTTCTTTCGCCAGTTTGCGGTAATATTCTCCTTCCACCCATTGAATATTGGTGAGTTTTATAGCAACGAAAATAGCCATCACGAAAATCGCGAAGGCTACAATGTAAATTCTGTAAGAGATATTTTTATCTTCTACTGCCATATTTTTTTCAGAATATTCTTTTCTTCTTCTTTAACCTTTATCTTCTTTGGCGGAACCGACGAGGGAAAAATTTCCTTTTCTTCCATTTTTGCCGATATCGTAGATTCCATTTTCAGCTCCATCAGCTCCGATCTCCTGTCTACAAATTCCGACCGCAGCTCTTTCACTTCACTGGTAAGCTCTGTGATCTGGAATGTTTTCTGTTCGTACCGGTGTGAATTTGCAATCATTATCATCGCCAGTAAAATCAGGAAAACAATAAACCGCCAGTTTTTTAAAGCATCGTCACTGATCAGGAACTTTGCTTTTAACAGACTATATACCCCTTCTTTCATCATTGCCATGGCTACTTCTTTATATTATCGTTTTTCTGCGATGCGCAACTTCGCGCTTCTGGCTCTGTTATTAATTGCGATTTCCGTATCCGTTGGAACAATCAGTTTTCCTATTAGTTTAAAAGGCACTTCAAAACGTCCGAAAAAATCACGTTCCGGCTCTCCTTCAAACATGCCGTTTTTCATAAAACGTTTTACCAGCCTGTCTTCCAAAGAGTGGTATGAAATCACACTCAAACGTCCTTCCGGGTTCAGAATCTCCAATGACTGCTCTAAAAATTCTTTCAGCACATCCATTTCCTGGTTTACCTCAATCCGGATTGCCTGGTAAATCTGTGCCAGTATCTTATTACTTTTATGAGCCGGCAAAAAACGGCTCAACACCTGTTTAAGCTGCTCGGTATTTTTTATCGGTTTTTCTTTTCTTGCTGTAACGATAGTATTCGCCAGTGCTCCTGCATTTTTAAGTTCTCCATAATCAAAGAATACTCTTCTCAGGTCTGCTTCATCATATTCGTTTACCACATTATAGGCACTCACCGATCCTTTTTGATCCATTCGCATATCCAGCTCTGCATCAAAACGGGTCGAAAATCCTCTTTCTGCCACATCAAACTGGTGTGAAGAAACACCAAGATCTCCCAGAATCCCGTCCACCTGTTTTACATTGTGAAAGCGCAGAAATCTTTTAATGAACCGGAAATTTTCATTTATTAAGGTAAAACGTGCGTCATCGATTGCATTTGCCAGCGCATCCTGATCCTGATCGAAAGCAAACAGCTTTCCGCCAGGCCCCAAACGGCTCATGATCTCTCTCGAATGCCCGCCGCCGCCAAACGTTACATCCACATAAATACCGTCCGGTTTTATATTCAAACCATCAACTGTTTCTTTTAATAATACCGGATTATGATATTCCATTGTCGTCGTCATTTAAATTACCCATTACTTCCTCTGCTAAATCTGCAAAATCCATATCATCTCCTGAAATTGATTTTTCATACAAATCCTTGTCCCAAATCTCAATGATATTTACCTTTGAGGTCAAAACCAAATCTTTCGAAATCCCAGCATATTCAATCAAATCTTTTGTAATCAATAATCTCCCGGCATCATCAATTTCCACCATTTTCACACCAGCCATAAACTTTCGGATAAAGTCGTTATTCTTTTTCACAAAGCGGTTTAGCTTGTTGATTTTCACCATCATTAAATCCCATTCCGATTTTGGCCACAACTCGACACACTGATCAAAAACAGAGCGTTTTAGAACAAATCCAGCCTCTAAAGAAGGCAATTGCTTCTTTAAAGGCGCAGGCACCATAAGCCTTCCTTTTGAATCTATTTTACACTCATATGTCCCGATAATGTTTGTCAAGATCCGGCGATTTTGATTTGATTTATAGCAAAAGTACAGATTTTTTTACCACTTTTTACCACAAACACCCACTTTGTTGATAAGTTTTTCCACTCAAAAGTCAAAATGTAGGAAAACTATCTAATCTTCTCATTTCGAACAATTAGCAATATTTCACTGTTTTCAATCAAACACAATAATATCCTCAAAAAAAGAGGCTTTTCGCAATTTATTTTCAATAAATACCAAAAAAATAAAAAGCCGTCCCGGCACGATTATTTTCACTTTAAAACAACTGATAATTAGCACTTTATAACCGAAATAGGAATTTACTTAAAATTAAACGGAAAGTATTTTCGATTTTACATTTCAAAACTTCGTATTTATGGAGAAAGTCCTATCTTTGTGAGAATTTGAAACCGTATCATAATACATGGAGCACACGTTAAAAAAAGAAGGCAAATACTCTTATTTTGAAGCAGGAGAAGGAACGCCTATCATTATTTTACACGGACTTATGGGAGGATTGAGCAATTTCGACGGAGTTGCAAATTTTTTCCCGCAATACGGGTACAAAGTTGTAATCCCTGAATTGCCGCTTTACACCAACAACATTTTAAAAACCAATGTAAAGGCTTTTTCAAAGTTTGTAAAAGACTTTATCACGTATAAAGGTTACGACAAGGTAATACTGCTTGGAAATTCTCTTGGCGGTCATATTGCCCTGTACCACACTAAAATGTATCCGGAAAAAATGGCCGGTCTGGTCATTACCGGAAGTTCCGGTCTTTATGAAAGCGCCATGGGTGAAAGTTACCCGAAAAGAGGCGACTACGAATATATCCGAAAAAAAGCAGAAGACGTTTTCTTTGATCCTAAAGTAGCTACTAAAGAAATTGTTGACGATGTTTATGCCACGGTAAACGACCGCATGAAACTGTTAAAAACGTTAGCTATTGCCAAAAGTGCCATTCGTCACAACATGGCAAAGGATTTACCAAAAATGATAACACCAACCTGTATTATCTGGGGAAAAAACGATAAAGTTACACCGCCGGATGTTGCAGAAGAGTTCAACAAGCTTTTGCCCAATTCCGATCTTTACTGGATAAACGAATGCGGACACGCCGCCATGATGGAGCATCCCGATGAGTTTAACCGCCTGATGCTGGAATGGCTGAAAAAAGCAAATTTATAACTTATATATTCGGTACTTTTGTAAAAAAACAGTACCGAATTCTATTTTTACAAACACTGAAATCCCGGATACAATGAAAATCAATACCGCCGAATTTATAATCAGTAATTCCGAGGTGAGCAAATGCCCTAAAGATCCTTTACCGGAATATGCCTTCATCGGCCGTTCCAATGTGGGCAAATCTTCCCTGATTAACATGCTGACCAATCACAAGAATTTAGCAAAAACATCGGGAAGACCTGGAAAAACGCAATTAATCAATCACTTTAAAATTAACAGCAATTGGTTTTTAGTGGATTTACCGGGTTATGGTTATGCACGTGTATCCAAGAAAACCAAAGAAATTTTCCAGAAGTTCATTACCGATTATTTCGAAAAAAGAGAACAGCTGGTTTGTGCTTTTGTATTGATCGATATCCGGCTGGAAGCGCAAAAAATCGACCTGGAATTCATCAATTACTTAGGTGAAATTGAAGTGCCGTTCTGTATTATTTTTACAAAGGCCGACAAAATAAGCAAAGGAAAAGTAGAGCAGAATATTGCCGCTTACCGAAAGCAGTTATTAGCCAACAACTGGGAAGAAATGCCGCAGCATTTTGTAACGTCCTCCCTGGAAGCGACCGGAAGAGAGCAGCTGCTAGCTTTTATTGACGAAGTGAACGACGGTATTTTCAAGAATAACAATCTATAAAAAAAGAGCGGTTTATAACCGCTCTTTTTTATTTTTTCAATTCCAGTTTCTCTGCAAAATAATCACAGAAATCTTTCATGGTTGCCGTCATTTTCTCGTCGTCCGTAGCGCGGTAAAAAGTATCCGCCATAGCCACTAAGGTCTGATGAAAGAATACTTTCATCTCATCTACCGGCATATCCTTGGTCCACAAATCAATACGCAGGGTTTCCTGAGCTTTACTATCCCAGATTGACAACAACATTGCTTTCGCTTCTTCTGCATTCACTCCGCCGTCCTGCGCTGTCCAGCTCAATTTCTCAGGAACTCTGTTTTCATCCAGTTCAACAAGGAATTTTATTTCAGATGTAATAGTCTTTGACATTATTTTTTAGGTTTGTATTTTGAGTTATCAAATATTTCTTTGGCATCGGTAACCAGCAACTGCTGTACATTCACATTCGGGTTGTTTTTCATATACGACCGGACAATCTGCCAGCCTATCCAGGTACCTACTCTACCCGGCGATTCGGCATCAATTTCAAGATAGAATTTTGAAAAAGGAGCCGTCGATATAAAACGCTGCATCAGCTTCGGGTTCGTATCATAGAGTATTTTCTCATTGACAAAAAACTTCCACATTTCCGATTCGTTTTCCTGACACCATTTTAACTGATCTTCGGTATAGGCTATTTTAACAGCATCGGAATCATCCGGCAATAATAAATCTTTCAGGTATAATTCTTTTCCGAAATAAATCATCTGCGACAATAAGGTGCGGTCTTTCGGGGCACTTATTTTTCCGGCTGCAAAACTGGCCACAATATCCGGCATCATTTGGGAAGACTCGAAATTCTGCTTGTAATATTCCGGAAATTCATATAATCTGTTCGTTTTTCCCAAATACATATCCAGTGAAATAATCACCAGGCTATCGGCAAAAATCGCTTTGTTCTCATAGTCCATTTCCGAAACCAGCGTTACTACTTTTGGCGTTTTATATTCCGGGAAATAGTATTGAATGTGTTTGAAGAGCGCTACCAGATCACCTTCAAAAGCATCGTTATTCGGGTATTTCTTTTTCACCTCGCCATACAGTTCCCGGTAAAGCGGGTCCTGCATTTTATTGATCCATACCGTATCCGGATTACCCGCAGGGAAGAAATATGAGAACTCTTTTTTAATTTTAGGAAAGTCCGTTACCGGCGATTCATAAAATACTTTATCAAAGCGTTCAATTTCCACTTTCACCGGTATTGCCGCGACAGCTTCTGCAACCTTATCTTCTTTTTTGCATGAAAACAACACGAAAACAGCTGCTATTCCAAGTAAATATTTTTTCATATCGTTCATTTGTTTTAATCGCTGCACATCCAATTGTTCCTGCGAACCGATGGTCTATTTTAAAATAGAAGCGACTCCAAATTTGTTAGCTAAAATTTTCTATTTTTATCCAAAATAATTTTTGCAAATATACACTACGGTTTTATAAAATCTTCATAATTTATCATGGTTAATTCGAACACAATCCAAATCGAAAAAATTAACGCCCATATTGTAAACTGGTTATTGCATTATGCCACTAACGCAAAAGTAAAAGGTTTTGTTGTGGGGATTTCCGGCGGTATCGATTCTGCCGTAACCTCAACGCTGTGTGCGCAAACCGGACTGCCTACTTTATGTGTGGAAATGCCGATACACCAGGCTCCGAGCCAGGTTTCCAGAGGAAAAGAGCATATTGCGCAGCTGCAATCCCGCTTTGCCAATGTGAGCAGCGCTCTGGCCGATCTAACTCCGGCTTTTGAAACTTTTAAGGCGATGGTTCCTTCTTCGGACGATGAAGCGATTTTAAACCTCACACTGGCCAATACCCGCGCCCGGCTACGAATGACTACCCTGTATTATTTTGCCGGCTTAAACAGCGCCCTTGTTGCCGGAACAGGCAATAAAGTAGAAGACTTCGGCGTAGGCTTTTACACCAAATACGGTGATGGCGGTGTCGATCTCAGCCCGATTGCCGATTTAATGAAATCGGAAGTCCGCCTGCTTGCCGCTTATCTGGATGTTCCCGAAAGCATTATTACGGCAAAACCTACAGACGGTTTGTTTGGAGACGACAGAAGTGATGAGGATCAGCTGGGTGCGAGCTATGACGAACTGGAATTTGCTATGCTTGCATACGAAAATGGCCGGACAGCAAATGATTTTGAGGGCAGAGCACTGGAAGTCTTCAATATTTACCGTAAATTAAACGCTGCTAACCAACACAAAATGAACCCAATACCGGTTTGTCTGATCCCAAAAGATTTGAAATAAATTTCTTTCACTGATTATCAATAGTTTATATTTTTTTAGTAACTTTACAGATAATTACTATTAAAAACCTATTGAAATGATAAAAGTTTGTTTAGCAGATAATCACCCCGTCGTTCAATATGGGGTGAAGTCCTTTTTCAAGGATAATTCGGAGATCAATTTTGTCGGAGTTGTTAGTAATTTATACGGCCTGGAAGAATTACTACGGAAAAAAAACGTAGATGTTGTTGTTTTGGATTTGGAGCTGGATGGTTTAACCAGTATCAGTACTGTGAAAACCTTAACTAAGGAATATCCAAACACGAAGATTGTTATTTTCACAAACTTAGCTGAACAAATTTATGCACCCAATGCATTAAAAGCAGGAGTATCCGCTTATATGCATAAAAACTCGAAATTAGAGGAGCTGGAGTTTGCCATAAAAAGTGTTTTTGTCGGAAATATAATTTTTAGCGAGGCTGTAAGGAAAAACTTAGCTTTATTAAATAAAGGACGTAAAACTGACAGACTGTACCGCAAATTGTCTTCTCGTGAAATTGAAGTGCTACGCTACTTAAGCGATGGAAAGAAAAACAAAGAGATTGCCAAATTACTGAACCTGAATGAAAAAACGATTAGTACTTACAAGTTGCGTTTGCTGACAAAACTTCATGTTACTAACCTGGTTGACCTGGTTAACAAAGCCAAAACACTGGAAATCGTTTAGCTGTAACGCGACATCACACGGCCTAATTTTTTTGAAAAAGAATTAATCAGCTTGTGATAATCAACAGCCATCATTAAGATTTCGGAATTGTCTACTGAAGGTTCCGGACTTATTGAGTTCTTAAGTTCATTAATGATTCGATCAACAAGAAACCAACGTAAAGTCAGTATTGTTTCGGAAACGTATTGACTTATCGTTTGGTTTTTTTGTTTGACTATGATTTGCTGCACTTCCCAGTTGTGCAGCGACTCGCGCTCCTCCTCCATAAGGATATTCGTTACCTCCCTTGCCAGTTCCGGCTCCAGACGCATCAAATACTGCTCTATTTCGAATTTCTCATTCTGATGGTAATAGTTGATCAGGTTGTTATAAATAGCCCGGAAAGATTCATTGGCCAGCTCGACCTCATCTTCCTGCAAACTCATATAAATGCGCTGGTAAACTTTATAGCTATTGTTTTCGCTGACTTCAAGCATTTCTCCTTCTTCATTCGCTTTTAGCAAGACATCTTCAAATTCTTCTACAGCACTGCCGTAAAGCAACAGGATTTCAATTATTTTACGTTCCAGTTCATACAGAATATCAATTTTGGAAACCGCTTCCGTTTCTTCATTGCGGACAACTTCAAAAGAAGCTTTCTGCTGTTCCTGCTTTTGTTTTTTACCGGCATCCGTGATATCTTTCTGCACCAGCTGTGCCAACGTGTTAACTAGCACCTGTTCTGAAATATCCATAATACGGGAACATTCCTGGATGTATATTTCCCGTTTAATCCTGTCCGGAATTTTGGAAATACTGTTGACCATATCCCGGATCAGATCGGCTTTTTTAATCGGATCGTTGTTTGCTTCCTTCATTAACAGGGAAGCTTTGAACTGTATAAAATCCTTGGCGTTGGCTTCCAGATATTGCACCAGTTCTTCATAAGGTGTTTTCTTTGCAAAACTATCCGGGTCTTCCCCGTCAGGAAAAGAACATACTTTTACATTCATCCCCGCTTCCAGGATAAGGTCTACCCCGCGGATTGAAGCCCGCAAACCGGCTGCATCGCCGTCAAAAAGCACCGTAATATTCTTTGTCAGCCGGTTAACCAGACGAATCTGATCTGCCGTTAAAGCGGTTCCGGATGACGCTACAACGTTTTCAATTCCGGATTGGTTAAACTGGATCACATCCGTATAGCCTTCCACCAAATAGCAATTGTCTAATTTGGCGATAGCCTGTTTTGCATGGTATATTCCGTAAAGAACCTTGCTTTTATGGTAAATCTCACTTTCGGGCGAGTTTAAATATTTGGCTGCTTTTTTATCATTCGTCAGTATACGTCCGCCAAAGCCTAAAACTCTTCCGGACATACTCTGGATCGGGAACATTACACGCCCTTTAAAGCGGTCAAATTGCTTATCTTCCTTAACGATGGTCAATCCGGTTTTATCCATGTATTCGAGCTTATAACCTTTCCCTAAAGCCTCTTTGGTAAAAGCATCCCAGGATTCCGGAGAATAGCCCAGTCCGAATTTTTTAATGGTTTCACCGGAGAATCCTCTTTCTTTAAAATACGAATAACCGATAGCCTTACCTTCTTCCGAATTGAGCAGCACGTTATGAAAGTACTTTTGGGCAAACTCCGACACGAGGTACATGCTTTCCTTTTCATTCGCTTCCTGTTTGTCCTCCTGCGACTGCTCCGTTTCTTCCAGCTCAATATTGTACTTTTTCGCCAGGTAGCGAATGGCTTCCGGATAGGAAAAATGTTCGTGTTCCATCAGGAAAGTAACCACATTCCCTCCTTTTCCGGAGCTAAAATCCTTCCAGATCTGTTTTACCGGCGACACCATGAACGAAGGGGATTTTTCATCAACAAACGGGCTCAACCCCTTGAGGTTGCTTCCGGCACGTTTTAGCTGAACGAAATCACCGATTACCTCCTCAACACGGGCGGTTTCAAAAACAGTTTCTATAGAATTTTGTGCAATCATACGAAGGCAAAGATACAAAGGGGAATAGGATTTGTACAAAAATAAAATCCATTCCCGGAAATAAAAAAGGTGCTCTGTAACGAACACCTTCTAAAAAAAGTATATAACTAACCAAACTTTAATTTAAATCAAAACGCAATCCTAGCGAAATATTGTTCTGATCGGCAGAATTATTTTTAAATAATGGATTTAAATCGTATTTCAGGTACAAACTTGTTGAACGATATCCCACATAGGCACTCAATCCGTACACAAATCCATTAGTGTTAAAATTGCTTTTTTGTTTTTCTTCCACTTCAAATCCGTCACGCTGGTATTCCAAAAACTGTCGGGTTTGTAAATTGGCTCCGATATATCCTCCAATTCCGATCCGGCCGCTTCTGTGGGTTCTGAATCTTGTTTCGCCTTTTTCATTTACTTTTTTAGGGGTAAAGTCAAATTCCAAATGTGCCGGAAAAATCAGCTGGATATTTCGCAAACGGGATTCGCTTAACCAGGTAGTGGAAGTAACCAGTTCCGTCTGATCATTATTCTTTACAAAATATTGGTTGTCTACCGCACGCAGGTTATTATACACTAAAGACATTCCGTATTTTGCATGCAACAGGTTGTTATTTTTCATGATACGGGTATTGAATGTCAATCCGAATTCGTAAAAATGTGAACCCCAGTATCTGAATTTTGAATTTGCTACCGCTCCTCCGGTTACCAGGTTATTCACTCCTCCGGCCAGAACCAGTTGTGACGTGGTTCTTTTTTCAATCACTTCTTTTCTTTTTCCGTTCCCGTTCCCTTTTCTGTAGCGCACTTCTATGATGCTCACTCTTTTGCTGGTCACAGAATCAGCACTTGCTTCCTGGATCTTCCCGTCTACTTTTTCCTTGATTAGTGTATTCAAACGGGATTCTTCAAAGGCTACTCTTTCTTCAATTCTTTTCGCATGAAACGTTGCCGCTTCCATTTTCATTTTATCGGCTTCCTCTCTTGTAATACTTTTGTTTTCCAGCTGCGTATTGATCACATCCACCTTGTCTTTTAATATTTTCTTTTCTTCTCTTGTGATGTTCTCAATGTTTTCAGCAATCACTTTAGCACGCTGTTCAAAGGTTTCCTGAGCCTGTATTTTAGTGACTACAAGGCATAGCAATACCACTACATAAAAAATAATTTTTTGCATAATTTAAAATTTAAACTGTTCGATTTTTGATTGATTTACTCTTTATTTCTATTGGCAACCGCAGATTTTACGGTTTTGAAGTTCCTGCTTATGGTCTGGAAAGTATTTTCACGATAGGTCGTGTTCAGCTCTCCTTCCACTGTTGACAGCAGGGAATTGGCATCTACCGTTACATTCTGTTTTTTAAGTTCGCTTTTGGGCTGATTGCCATCGACAGCTGCCAAAAGTTCATCCACATTTACAGCAACTCTGTTTTTCTGAATACTTTTCTGAGGTACGACAGCGATCATTTCTTCATTTATTTTTTCTTTCGCCATGTTTTTTTCCACACGGATTTCCGGATTTCCGGTCGCTTTTCCGGTATTCGTCATCGCAACAGCTTCTTTTATTTTTACCGGTGTTACCGAAACCGGTAACTTTTCCGGCACTGCTTCCGGCGCTGAGGCTTCAGGTTGTTCCTGAACCGGATTGCTTTCTACTATGGTGGTGGTGTTTTCGTTTAGCTCAACATTGTTTTTTTGCTGATCAAATAAAAAAAGTCCCACAAATACAAACCCGATAAAAGCCGCTGCGATATACAGCCATGTAAAACGGCGCTTCGGTTTTTTCTCCTCGGCTACCGAAAGCATCGCATCCAGCCTGTCCCATGCCGTCTCAGAAGGCTGAAGCGTTCTGGAGTTCAGTTTCATCCTGAAATCTTCTTCTCTTTTATTCGGTTCCATTCTGATAATTTTTTTGTCTGTTAATTTGTTCCTGCAACATTTTTCTGGCGTGGGATAATTGCGACTTGGATGTTCCTTCACTTATGCCCAGCATTTTTCCTATTTCCTGGTGTTTATACCCTTCAATAGCATACAGGTTGAATACCATTCTGTAGCCATCGGGTAAATTATCTATTAAAAACTGAATATCTTCTACAGATAACCGGCTTTCAATATTGTTAAATCCCCCTTCTAAAAAGGTTTCTTCTTCACTAAACTTAATTGGCTTCTGAACCCTGATGTGCGAGATACACTCATTCACCATGATTCTTCTGATCCATCCTTCAAAACTGCCTTTGTGCTCAAAATTCTTTAAGCCGGTAAATACTTTCATAAAAGCGGTTATCATGACATCTTCAGCCTGATGAACATCTTTTAAGTACTGACGGCACACACTTAACATTTTGGGAGCATGCTGGGAGTATATCTTATGCTGTGCATGCCGATTGTTTTCGACCGCCAAAGCAATAAGCTCCTTTTCTTCCTGATGTAAGTTGATTACTTTCAAAATCGTTATTCAGATGTTTCTATTAGTATAGACGAGCGTTGTATGAAAATGGTTGTATTGCCATAGTAAAAAAAATCACTTTTCAAATTAAAGCATTGAAAAACAATTTATTACAACAGTAAAATTATCGAAAAAAAAATTATTTTTTTCTTTCAATAACGTAATTAACCATCAGGATCAGTGCCTCTTTATAGGGAGAGGGAGGGAAATTTTCCAGAAGCTGAAGGGCTTCCTGCTGGAATTCGACCATTTTTCCTTCGGCATAAACAAGTCCGTTGCGTTCTTTTACAAATGCAATAACTTCCCGAACACGTTTTTTGTCCTTGTTGTGGTTTTTAATGGAGTTGATACACCAGCTTTTTTCTTTGGAAGTACAGTTGTTCAGAGCATAGATTAAAGGCAATGTCATTTTTTGCTCTTTAATATCGATCCCGGTAGGTTTACCGATGGCATCATCCGTATAGTCAAACAAATCGTCTTTAATCTGAAATGCCATTCCGATCAGTTCGCCGAATTTCCGCATTCGTTCCACGACTTCGGTATCTTCGGGTTTTACCGCGCAGGCACCTAATGCACAGCAGGCTGCGATGAGCGTTGCTGTTTTCTGGCGGATGATTTCGTAGTAAACATCCTCAGTAATATCCAGACGTCTTGCCTTTTCAATTTGAAGCAGTTCTCCTTCGCTCATTTCACGAACGGCAACCGATATAATTTTCAGCAGATCAAAATCGTTATTATCAATTGACAGCAAAAGTCCTTTGGACAGCAAATAATCGCCTACCAAAACGGCAATTTTATTTTTCCATAAGGCATTGATGGAAAAGAAGCCTCTGCGGCGGTTACTGTCGTCTACCACATCATCGTGTACCAAAGTCGCGGTATGGATTAATTCGATAACCGACGCTCCGCGGTAGGTTCTTTCGTTTACCACTCCTTCGGAAACCATTTTGGCCGTCAGAAAAACAAACATCGGACGCATTTGTTTTCCTTTCCGGTTAACGATATAGTATGTAATCCTGTTAAGCAATGCAACCTTAGATGACATTGATTCATGGAACTTCTTTTCAAAAAGTTCCATTTCCTTAACTATGGGCTGCTTTATTTGCTCTACGATTTTCATTGGTTTCAAATATACCAATTTGAGAGGAAAGTAAAAAATCATAATTCACATACTAAACCAAACTGTTTTACCGTTTATAATAGCCTACCTACTAAACTAAAAATCAATTATATATGAAAAAAAGTCTGTTTTTTCTAGGACTGTTTTTAGCTTTAGTTTTTACAGGAAGCTGTGACAAAGACAGTGATGGTTCAGGTGCTACGTCTTCAACTCCAATTACAAAGGAGGAGTTTAGAACGGATGCAAAGATTGACAAAATGGTGGATGATGTTGCTACAGTAGTAGAAAACGGTTATATCCTACCGCAAAATGGTTCCGGTAAAATGACCAATACGGCACAAATGTTACCCGGATGTGTTGTTACGACTTCGGCAATTATTGACAATACCTGGAATGTGAGTATTGATTTTGGAACAGAGGGCTGTTCTTTTATGGGCGCTACTTTAAAAGGAAAAATCATTATTAGTTTTACAAATGATTTTGAAACAATGTCGCATACGATAACGTATACTTTCGAGAATTTTTATTACAATGATATTGCCATTACCGGCAACCGCACCATGACGCGTACTCACGCGAATGCCAACGGTAATCCGGAAACAAGCATGTCATTAGACATGACAATCACGTATCCGAACGGGGACGTATACCACAGAACCGGTACCCGTACCAAAGAATGGAGTGAAGGTCATGATACTCCCGGCATCAGCGATGATGTCTTTTTAATCACAGGAAGCTGGAGTACTACTTTCCCTAACGGAAATGTAAACAGCACTACGATAACAACACCTCTGAAAATAAAAAGGGATTGTGCCTATATCGTGGCGGGAGTGATTACAATTACCAGAAATGCCAATACGGCAACTATTGATTATGGTGACGGAACTTGCGACAACCAGGCCACCATGACTATTAACGGCGAAACTTCGATTATTACCCTAGATGGTTTTTAACCATTGAAAAAGCCCCGGATCCGGGGCTTTTTTTATTTTTTTAAGCTTCTTTATTTGCCAGCTGGCCACAAGCCGCATCAATGTCTTTTCCTCTGCTTCGGCGCACTTTGGCCACAATATCATTTCGTTCCAGAGCCGTGATATAATTTTCTATAGCCTGCGGAGCAGCCTGTTGAAACTCCCCGTCATCAATCGGGTTATATTCAATCAGGTTTACTTTACACGGAACGTATTTACAGAATTTCACCAACGCATCAATCGATTTTTTATCGTCGTTGATTCCTTTCCAGACCACATATTCGTAGGTCACCCTGCTTTTGGTTTTGGAATACCAGTATTCCAGGCTTTCTCTCAGGTCCTTTAACGGGAAGTTTTCCGAAAACGGCATGATTCCGGAGCGGATCTCATCGATAGCCGAGTGCAGCGAAACGGCGAGTTTGAATTTCACCTCATCGTCTGCCAGTTTTTTAATCATCTTCGGAATTCCGGAAGTCGAAACGGTAATCCTTTTCGGCGACATTCCCAGACCTTCCGGTGCCGTGATTTTTTCAATCGCTTTTATCACGTTATTGTAGTTCATCAGCGGTTCGCCCATTCCCATGAATACAATATTAGACAGCGGTCTGTTGTAATACAGTTTGCTTTCATTATCAATAGCCACAACCTGATCGTATATTTCATCCGGATTCAGGTTACGCATCCGTTTCAACCGTGCTGTTGCACAGAAGTTACAGTCCAGACTACAGCCAACCTGACTGGACACGCAGGCCGTTGTTCTGGTTTCGGTTGGAATCAACACGCTTTCCACAATTAGTCCGTCATGCAAACGCACGGCATTTTTAACCGTTCCATCCGAACTGCGCTGCATCTGATCTACTTTGATGTGATTGATCACAAAATTCTCCTCCAGCATTTGTCTTGTGGGTTTAGCCACATTTGTCATGTCATCAAATTTGTGAGCGCCTTTACTCCACAACCATTCATATACCTGATTCCCTCTAAAGGCTTTGTCACCATTGGCAACAAAAAAATCACGTAACTGCTCTTTACTTAAAGCTCTTATGTCTTTCTTCTCCGTTTGCATGGCGCAAAGTTAGTAACTATTTATGTATTTGGTAATTTATGCGTTTGGTAATTTGTAATTTTGTAAAAAATTTAAGCTTATGCATTTTATATCGGAAACTTTAGAAGATTATGTAGCCCTGCATTCGGAAAATGAACCGGCATTATTAGCGGCATTAAATAAAGAAACCCATCAGAAAATATTACAGCCCCGCATGTTAAGCGGTCATTTACAAGGGCGTGTCCTGAGCATGCTTTCCAAACTGATCCGTCCCAATGCCATACTGGAGATCGGAACCTATACCGGTTATGCGGCATTATGCCTGGCGGAAGGTTTACAGGAAAACGGTACTCTGGATACTATTGACATTAACGAGGAACTCTACGATTTCCAGCGAAAATACTTTGACCAGTCGGAATGGAAAGACCAGATACACCAGCACTTAGGCAATGCTCTGGAAATCATCCCAACCTTAAATAAAAAATTTGATTTGGTATTTATCGATGCCGATAAGGAAAACTACATTCATTATTTTGAAATGATCGTTCCGTTAATGCATAAAGGCGGTATTATTTTATCTGATAACGTTTTATGGTCCGGAAAAGTACTGGAGCCTTTAAAAGCAAACGACAAAAGCACAAAGATATTACTGGACTACAACAAGCTCCTGAAAGACGATCCGCGTGTAGAAACGGTTTTATTACCCATACGCGACGGACTGACGGTGAGCCGCGTTTTATAAGAACAAGAAGCAATTGGCAATTGGCGAAAAAGCAATTAGCAATTGGCGAAAAAACAATTGGCAAATAGCAAAAGGCAATTATAAGGTTTGATATATGAGGTTTGAAATTTGATTTACGATGTATTACTTCACACCTCATACTTCATATATCATATATATAATTTACAGTAATCTGTTTCCACAATCAAAACTTGCCTTTTACCTCTTGCTAATTGCCTCTTAAAGTTAATATACGAAGTTTGAAGTTTGATATACGATATTTCACACCTCATACTTCTTATATCTTATATAATTTACAGCAATCAGCTTCCGCAATCAAGACTTGCCTTTTACCTCTTGCTAATTGCCCCTTAATGTCGATATACGAGGTTTGAAGTTTGATTTACGATATCCCTTCACACCTCATACTCCTTATATCTTATATAATTTACAGTAATCAGCTTCCGTAATACAAGACTTGCCTTTTACCTCTTGCCAATTGCCCCTTAAAGTTAATATACGAAGTTTGAAGTTTGATTTACGATATTCATACTTCTTATATCATATATATAATTTACAGCAATCAGCTTCCGCAATACAAAACTTGCCTTTTACCTCTTGCCAATTGCCCCTTAAAGTTAATATACGAAGTTTGAAGTTCAATATACGACATTCATATATCTTATATAATCTACAGCAATCAGCCTCCGCAATCAAAACTTGCCTTTTACCTCTTGTTTTTAATTAGGGGGTATCATTAAAATGAGTACTTTTAATATACTAAACCTGATACCATGATCACTATAGATAACTATTTAGACAACCATTACATCCACAAAAGTAACTGGTTACGGGCAGCTGTTCTTGGAGCAAATGACGGAATTATTTCCATTTCCAGCCTTGCAATTGGTGTTGCAGCAGCAAGTACAGCAAGGGAACCAATTGTTCTGGCAACAGTCGCCGGGCTTGTAGCGGGTGCATTGTCAATGGCGGCAGGTGAATATGTTTCTGTTAGTTCTCAAACTGATATTGAGAAAGGTGACATTGAAAGAGAGAGAAAAGAGCTTAAAGAGATGCCGGAAGAAGAGTTGAAGCTATTGTCTCAAATTTATGAAAGAAGAGGCTTAAAGAAAGAAACAGCGATGCAGGTCGCAATAGAGTTAACAGAAGCAGATGCGTTAGGGACACATATCAGAGACGAACTGGGTATTAACGAAATCAGTAAGGCAAAACCCATACAGGCAGCATTAGCATCAGGGGCAGCTTTTACAGGTGGCGGTCTATTACCTTTATTAGTAATTCTTTTTGCACCGGTAAAAGGCATGGAATACTGGCTATATGGATTTACTATCATTTTTCTTATAATTTTAGGGATTACCGCTGCAAAAACAGGTGGCTCAAGTCCCTTAAAAGCTATGATAAGAATCACCATTTGGGGAACAATTGCAATGGGACTTTCCGCATTTGCAGGCTATCTCTTTGGTGTAACTGTTTAATTTAAAAATGCAATCATATAGACGGAGTACATTGGCATTTACCGACAATCCCCCCTACAACTCTATTTGTAAAAATTAGATAGAAAGCTTTGAGGTTGGCAATTCGGCAACAATGGTCACTGCCCGCTTTCGGTGGTTATATATTCCCGGATTAAACGGACGCTTTATTATGCATACAACATCAATACTGAAAGAATGTAACCGTTATTGAGGCACGTAAGATATAAGCCGCGAGATGTCTGCTTTATATGCGTTTTTGCCTGCTCTACGGTTTGCCTGCAGTATTATTAGCATACTAAGCTTTATATTTGTTATTGTGAAAAAACAAAACTGGATTCCCGGCCTGATCGTATCATTGGGTGTGTCGCTCATTGCAGCACTCCCCAGAGTGATTCGTATGGAAAAGTTTCAATTTCATCCTATTATAATAAGCGTTGGTTATAATTTTACTTTTTGTATTTTCTGCTGGTTAGCGCACCAGTTTATATTAAGTAAATCAAAACAATTTAATATCAATAATGGGGTAATTGCTGCCTTTTCCATTGTCGTCGTCAGTAGTTTTGTTTTTTTACTGGATATGATTTTCTCCCTGGTAAGTGATAACCCTTTATTATTACCCGATGCTGAAGGAGGCAAACGATTATATATATTGCTGTTACGGGGAATAGTAATCAGCGGGTTATTTTATTTCATTATTTACTACCTCCATATACTCTCAGAAAAGCAGCGGAATATGCTTGAGATCGCGGCACTTAAACAGGCACAACTGGCAGCTAACATATCCTCATTGAAAGAGCAGCTGAGTCCGCACTTCCTTTTCAATACACTCAATACACTCAGTACCCTCACACAGGAACAAAGTGTAAAAGAATATGTTTCTGAGTTGGCAAATGTGTACCGTTATGTACTCCGGTATAAGAATATTGATACCGCTACCATAGAACAGGAGCTTAATTTTATAGACTCTTATCTTTATATCATTAAAATGCGGCTGGAAGATGCTATTGAGATAGCTATTAATGTAGATGAGCAGGTCTTTAATAAGAAAATACCACCGCTCACGCTCCAGCTTCTGGTTGAAAATGCTATTAAACACAATATTGCTTCACCAACAAGAAAACTGAGGATTGCTATAAAAAATACCGGTAATGATTTGCTGGAAGTAACCAATAACCTGCAACCCAAGACATCCGTACAACATACCACTGGTATCGGGCTGGCCAATGTGATGCAACGCTATCACCTTCTCTTTGGTAAGGAAATCGGAATAGAAAAGAAAGATACAGTGTTTACCATAAAATTACCACTTATATGATTAACGTGTTAATTATCGAAGACGAAGCCAAATCAGCAAGAGAACTTGCCAATATGATAGGCCATATAGACCGCGACATACAAATCTTAGCCACATTGGATTCCATAGAGCAGGCACTCAATTGGTTTGCCGAAAATGAACAGCCTGACCTGATCTTTTCGGATATTCAGCTGGCCGACGGATTATGTTTTGACATTTACAACCAGATTGACATTAAAAGTCCCGTTATCTTTTGTACAGCTTTTGATGAGTATTTGATAAATGCCTTTGATACCAATGCGGTTAGTTACCTGTTAAAGCCCATTACCCGCAATCAGGTTGAAAGAGCATTGGATAAATTCTATTCACTGAAATCAGCCTTTGAAACCCTGCAGGAAAGGCAAAAACTAACAGGTTTACTTCAACAGATTAAGCATCAGTACAAAACAGCCCTGTTAGTATATCAAAAGGAAAAAATAATACCTGTACAGGTAAAAGATATTGCGTTCTTTTATCTGGATAAAACAATAGTGAACATTACAACCCTAAATGGTCAGCGATATTATCTTTCCGGAAAGCTTGAGGAACTTAACAAAGTGCTGGACCCGACAGTATTTTTCAGGGCCAACCGCCAGTTTCTGATTAACAGGGCCGCCGTTGCAAATGCTGAAAGGTTCTTTGCCCGGAAACTGGTCATCAAGCTAACGGTAAAAACCCCGGAAGACATCGTCGTAAGCAAAGCTAAAGCAGCTGAATTTTTACATTGGCTGGAGGGAGCTTAAAACATTATGTTAACTGCTCATTTTAATGGATAAATTAACAAACACCCGGTATAGCCTGTAATCGTTCAATTGGCTTTTTTTTCGTCTTAACATAACCATCGTTCATTTTTAAAATTATCAAAAAATAAAGAAGACAACCTTTTCACCACTACTGCTCTCCCTACAGTACTATCGTGGACATCAATGCAGCCAACCAGAATTGACATATACAAGAATAACACACTGATTTATTGCCTATTACTACAAATAGAATAACCATTAACACTTCCCGGAAAATGCAGTTCTAAAGTAAGTACGATGGTATTTTTTTACCTGTAATGCCTGCCTCAAAGAGCTGTTTGCCTGCTTTGACCAATAACCGCTTTAAGAAACATAATAGAATACCCAAATTGCATCATATTTTAAATGAGGAAGCAATGAAAACTTTCTATCTGGCAGTCTTTATTATTACCACATTTTTTGTTCCTAAACAGACACAAAACAGTCGGGATGCTGTTTTGGGAAAATGGACAAATGAAGACAAAACCCGCGTTGTGGAATTTGTAAACACTGGTAACAGTTATAATGCCATAATCAGGAAAGCTCCGGACGAGAGCATCGTTGGTAAAAATCAGATTACCGATATTATCTATAGCAATGGCATATACAACGGAAAGGTCAATTTCCCTAAAAAAGGCAAAAGCTATCCTTGCAGGCTCAGGATAAAAAACGATGGTTCAATTGAATTGACGGTAAAGGTTGGATTCATAAACAAATCGCAAATATGGACAAGAATAAAATAGAAGAAAACAAAAAAACCTTTAAACGAAGGCTTTACCATTCTTTTTCGGTTTTTACCGTGTCCAAAATTACCCTCAATTCTTCATTTTTATATTTAAAGCAAAAATAGCGTAACGGAATAGCGATGAAATCCAAATTACTCATTATAATCCTTTTGATCTGTGCCGGTGGCCTTAACACCCAGGCACAGTTACGATTTTCTACATTAAAGGAAGTATTGGACTATGCTGATCGAAATGCAATCAGCATACAGAGTGCTATGCACCAGGAAAAAATTGCAGAATCAAAGTACAGGGCAACGAAAGCGGCTTTACTACCATCGGTTAATGGTTTTGCCGGGTTTAATGACAACATCATCCTCCAGCCTACGCTGGTTCCTGCAAACCTGTTTAACCCGGGTGCTCCTGCGGGGACTTTCAAAGAGTACACTTTCGGCAAAAAATACATGTACAGCACAGGCGTGCAGGCAAGCTGGGATATCGTCAACTTTCAAAAGTGGTTTGCTATAAAAACGACGGAAGCGACACAAAAGCTAAATGAGGCCAATACCGTCAAGGCAAGATACCAGGCGTATAACCAGCTTGCGCAAACCTACTATTCTATTTTGCTTACCAAGAAGTATATAAAAATATGCGAAAGCAATATTACAGCATCAGACAGTATCTATAAAATTGCAGAAGATAAATATGAGGCGGGAATCTTTACTGAAGAAAACCTTAATCGCAGCAAAATCCAGCAAATGCAGACGGAACAGCAGGTTAGCAGTCTTTCTTCCTCTTTAGGGCAATTGTATAATCAATTGCAGTCCCAATTGAATTCTACAGATAGTCTTATTCTGACGGATGAGCTTTCTGCAGTTCAGCCCGGTTTAGAGCAGGAAGAAGTTATTAGTACTGTCGCTCCGGATGTACAGATAGAGCAAGCCCAATTGGAACTGAACAGACGGCAGCTGGAAGGAGCAAGATCAATGCAATATCCTACATTTACAATAGGCTACCAATTCAACCGGAATTGGGCCATGGATAAAATGTTTGACCTTTCCAGCGCTAATAATCTACCCCAACAATTCTGGAATGTCAAACTGGATATTCCTGTTTTCAATGGTCTGTCCACAAGAGAAAAAGTTGTTCAATCCCGGATACAATATCGTCAGCAGCAGCAAGTGCTGGACAACAAGAAACTTACAGCCCAAAAGGAAGACGACAACCTTAAGATCCAATTCAGGCAGAGTACTGAAGATTTAAAGAAGCAGGAGGAAATTCTGAGACTCCAATACAGGAATGACAACCATTCAAAAAACAGGTACGAAAGTGGCATTATCGGGCTGGATGAACGGTTGGATAAATTCAAGGATTTACTTCAGGAGCAAAACCAGTATATGCAAAATCTCAGTAATTATTACATCAATTATTATACGCTTTACATCCGAAAGCTGTTCTAACTTTAAATTTTTAACCATAAACAATGAAAGCAAATAGCATCATAACCATTATACCGTTGCTGTTAATATGCCTCAGCTTTACGGCATGTAACAAGCAAGAGGAAATGCATCCTTTAAGAAAAAGCCTGCAACAAGCTGTATTTGCGAGTGGACACCTGGAACAGGAAAATGAATACGTTATTGCGAGTACGGCGGATGGGATTATTAGGGAGCTGAATATTCATGAAGGGGATAATGTGACGGCAGACCAGATACTGGTGCGCATAAAAAGCGACGTACAGGATGCGCAATTGCGGGATGCACAGATTGCATACAATGATGCCCTGCAAAATGCAACTCCGGATGCACCACAGTTATTACAGATTCAGTCACAGATCGATATCGCCAGAAAGCAGCTTAATCAGGACAAACTGAATTACGAGCGTTATGCAGCTTTAAGAAAGAAAAATTCAGTGTCACCGCTTGATCTTGAAAAGGCCGAACTACAATACAAAACTTCGCAAGCTAACCTTCAGATATTGGAGAAGAATTATATTCAGATACAGAATGCTCTTCGATTAAATGCTAACAGAGGTTTGCAACAGGTCAAAACACAACAGGCGATGTTAAGCGAGTATGTGGTCAAAGCAGATAAACCGGGTATTGTATTAGATGTTTTTAAAAAGAAAGGGGAATTGGTAGGTAAAGGCGAGGTGATCGCCAAGATTGGTAGCGGTAAACACATCCTGAAACTCTTTGTTGCAGAAGATGATATTACCAAGATCAGTATCGGGCAGCAGGTCATCGTGCAAATGAATAATTACCCGGACACCACGTTCACGGCTTCCATTATCAGAATACTTCCTGAATTCAACCAGACAGAGCAATCCTATATTGCAGAAGCTGTATTTGTGAATCCACCGAAACTGCTGCTCTCGGGAACACAGTTGCAGGCAAATATTAATCAGGCAACTATCAGAAATGTTTTGGTCATTCCATCATCAGCTCTGGTGAGAGGTCGTTTTGTAGAGCTAAAGGACGGAACAGAAAGAGCCATCAAAACCGGGCAAAATTTAGGAAGTTGGGTAGAGGTAAAATCAGGGCTAACCGAACAGGATATTATTCTTTTACCTAAGGAAAAAAAGACAAAATAAAGGGTACGGATACTTGGCTAACCGTAGCGAAAGCTTATTAAAAAGAAAAGAAATGATGAGCGTAAATACAAAAATATCCTGGGTGCATCTTACCTCAAAAGTAAGACAGCTGATTGTTGCAGTACTAAGCGTCACATTTGGTATTTCAATGTACATTTTTATGAATAGTTTCATGAACGGTGTAAACAGCGCACAAACTGAAATTACGTTTACGTCAATGGCCCATATAAAGGTGTATAATGATCTGGGGGGATCTCCTTCAAAAGCTTTTCTATTGAATAGCAGCAATGACACCATCCGTAATGTAAGTAATGTAAAACACATCAATTATACTGAAGGAATAAGAAATGCGGATGAGGTAAAACAGTTACTGCAAAAAAACATGGAAATTGTTGCTGTTACCGAACAGGTGAACCAGAATGTGTTTTTCAGAAATGGGGTAACCAAAATAAGCAGTACCCTTTCGGGTATAGATGTAACTAATGAAATTCAGATGTTCAATAGTGTACAGTATATGACTGAGGGGGATTTGTACGAACTGGGCAGACGTTCTGATGCTGTAGTATTGGGAACCGGGTTGGCAGAAAAGCTTAATGCAGCGGTAGGAGACAATGTTATGCTTTCAACACCGGACGGAGTTAACAAAATACTTAAAGTGATTGGCCTGATACAGACCGGCTCGGGCAATGTAGATAAAAGCCGGGCAATGATATCCATCAATACCGCAAGGCAGTTGTTGTCAAAGAATAAAAGTTACGCAACAGAAGTATTAGCCAATATAAAGAATTACAATGATGCACAAATTGTTGCCAATACGCTTCGTCCTTATATCAGTTATAAAACGGAAGCCTGGCAGGAAGGTAACGGACAATTGGAATCAGCCAATATTCTGCGGGATACCATGGCAATTACTGTTTCACTCACCATATTAATCGTAGCCGGTTTTGGAATTTATAATATTATGAGTATGACCGTCAACGAGAAAATGCGTGAAATAGCAATACTAAAAGCCATAGGGTTCGATGGCAAAGACATTGTGCGGATTTTCCTGATGCAATCCATTGTTATCGGTTTTATAGGAGGCTTTGTTGGTTTGTTATTAGGGTTTAGTATTGCTTCCATTGTTGACCACATCCCTTTCAGCATAGCGTCATTTGATACACTACCGGTTTCTTATCGTCCGATTGATTATATAATGGCGATGGTCTTTGGGATGATCATTACATTTATCGCAGGATATATCCCTGCCAAAAAAGCTTCGAAAGTAGATCCTGTGGAAATACTCAGAGGCTAATGCTTAACACCAATATCTTAAGGAAATGAATATAGCTTTGTCAGCAAAAGGAATAAACAAATATTTTCACGAACCTGAAACATTTCAGGTATTAAAGGACGTGAGTTTTGAAATAGACCGGGGTGAGTTTGTTGCCATTGTTGGAAAATCCGGTTCTGGTAAATCCACCCTGCTTTACCTGCTTTCCACAATGGATACCGATTATGAAGGCAACATTGCTATTAATGGAACAACAGTAACGGGGCTTACACAAAATCAACTCTCAAGGTTCAGAAACGAACATATCGGTTTTGTGTTCCAGTTTCATTATCTGCTACCGGAGTTCTCTGTACTGGACAATGTAATGTTACCGGCATTGAAGCTCGGAAAAAAATCAAAGGAAGAAATAGAAGCAAAGGCAATGGAACTACTAACCCTATTAGATGTCAAAGGACACGAAACAAAGAAAGCTTCTAAAATATCCGGTGGTCAGCAACAAAGAGTGGCTATCGCCAGAGCGTTGATCAATGAACCGGCTATCATTATGGGCGATGAGCCTACCGGCAATCTGGATTCAAAAAATACAGCGATTGTTTTTGATATCTTCCGACAATTGGCAAAAGAGCGAGGACAGACAATTATAGCCGTCACCCACGATGAGGAATTTGCTGCCAACTGTGATCGAATTATTGAAATGGTAGATGGAAAAATAATGCCGTTATAACTAATTTACAGCAACCAGCTTCCGCAATCAAGATTTGCCTTTTACCCCTTGCTAATTGCCCCTTAAAGTTCAAGTTTGAAGTTTGATATACGACATCCATACTTCATATATCTTATATCATACATATAATTTACAGCAACCAGCTTCCGCAATCAAGGCTTGCCTTTTACTCCTTGCTAATTACCCCTTAAATTTGAGGTTTGAAGTTTGATATACGATAGGCGTACTTCATACTTCTTATATCTTATATCATAAATATAATTTACAGCTATCAGCTTCCACAATACAAGGCTTGCCTTTTACCCCTTGCTAATTGCCCCTTAAATTTGAAGTTTGATTTACGATATTGTATCTCATATTAAATATCCGGAAAATATTTCTTTCTATAGGCTTCATACCCTTTTGAAAACAAATACCCGGTACAGATTCCGAAAATATATCCGGAAAGGATATCACCCGGAAAATGCAGTCCCAGGTAAATTCTGCTGTATGCAAATATCAGCGGGAACAGGAAGAACAAAAAGGCATATTTATAGTACTTTCTCAGGATTAACACAATAAAGGTTGTCGACGCTATAGAGTTAGCAGCATGCCCTGAAAAGTAGCTAAATGACGAGCTTGGTTTTACCGCTCTGATAGTGTCTTTAATTTCCGGGTCATTGCAAGGACGCAAACGCTGTACGCTATTCTTCACCAGATTGGTAACCTGATCTGTAAAAGCGATCAGCAAAGCTAAAAACACGATTACCAATAGTAAGTGCTTCCATCCCAGTTTCTTTTGCAGCAGGTAAAACACATACAGGAAGATGGGTGTCCAGTACAGTTGTTTGGTAATGATCAGCCAGAGTCCGTCAAAGTTTTCGGAGCCAAGGCTATTTAAAAAAACGAGAAGTTGCTTGTCCAGCTCAATTATATGCTCCAAGATTACATTTGTCTTTTGATAGGTCCGGAAATATCTTCAATATCTTCTTTGGCTTTTTCAATTTCTTTTGTAATGCCGCTTGTAAAATCCAGGTCTTTCGTAAAATCCAAATCCTTCGTTATACCGTTCTCTTCCGCACTTTTCTGAATTTCGTTTTTAATATCGTTCGTAGCATTCTTTATCTGTGCCATACCTTTTCCAAGCGTACGCGCAATTTCAGGAACCTTATCAGAACCAAACAACATCAAGACCACTAATATTATGAAGAAAATTTCTCCGCCTCCTATACCAAACATTTTTTTCCGGTTTGAAAGTTATAAAGTAGCAAATTTACAAAGTTAGATTAGTTTAACTCCCCTGTTTTTGATTTTTATTAACACAAAAAAGCACTCTGACGAGTGCTTTTTTTATTTTTTTTCAAATTCATCAAACTTGGATTTGACTTCTTCTTTTGGCCAGACATTGTTGCTAACGTCAATATCTGCTGTTTCCAGCTTCGGATCCAGCTGTATTTTTTTAACGGGTTTTCCGGTTGCAAAAACACGTTTTGCTGTCTGATTTCCTTTTCTCCAGATCTGAACCGGGAAATGGTGCAGCTCCTTTGTTCCGTCTTCAAACTGTAATTCAACAATGATTGGCATCATCATTCCGCCCGGTTTGTCAAATTCTACCTCATAGAAATATTTCGGGGCTTTTAATGCTTTTCGCTCGTCTGCCGACAAGCCATCAACATAATCGCTTAAAGGTTTCACATCCTGTATTGCAAAAGGTTTTTTCATATCGGCTTTAAAGTCTTCGCTCTTATCCGAAACCATATATACAAACGGTCCGTTGTCCTGAAGGAAACGTCCTCTTTTTGCTGCAAAATCTTTCATCTCTTTCGTTGGCACATCTGAAACATAGAATTGTTTTACTTCTTTGATTCCGATATCCACATAATCGGTCGAATAAAACCATCCTTTCCAGAACCAATCCAGGTCTACTGCCGAGGCATCTTCCATGGTTCTGAAGAAATCTTCCGGCGTTGGATGTTTGAATTTCCAGCGGTTGGCATACGTTCTGAAAGCATGGTCAAACAATTCTCTTCCCATAATCGTTTCCCGCAGTATGTTTAAGCCTGTAGCCGGTTTGGCATAGGCGTTAGCGCCAAACTGATGGATCGTTTCCGAGTTAGACATAATCGGCTCCAGGAACTTCTGGTCGCCGCTCATATACGGTACGATCTTCGCTGCCGGACCTCTGCTCGAAGGGAAATTTTTATCCCAGCTTTGTTCTGTTAAATATTCCAGGAAGGTATTTAACCCTTCGTCCATCCAGGTCCATTGCCGCTCATCGGAATTAACAATCATCGGAAAGAAATTGTGTCCTACTTCATGGATAATAACGCCCATCATACCATATTTGATACGCTCACTCACATAACCTTTTTCATCCGGACGTCCGTAGTTCCAGCAAATCATCGGATATTCCATTCCCTGGTCTTCTGCCGAGATAGACACGGCTTTCGGATACGGATAATCGAAAGTATAACTGGAATAGCTTTTTAGCGTATGGGCTACCACTCTGGTCGAATACTGTTCCCACAACGGATTGGATTCCGGCGGATATAAGGAAATTGCCATTACATTTTTTCCGCCTATTTTAACAGCCATCGCATCATAGATAAACTTTCTCGAAGTCGAAAAAGCAAAATCCCTTACGTTCGTCGCTTTAAATTTCCAGGTTTTCTTTTTATCGGAAAAGGTTTTGGAACGCTGTTCGGCCTCCGACTGGGTCACTATTACAACCGGATTGTCATACGATTTCTCCGCCAGTTCATACCTGCGCAGCTGTTCTTCCGTTAAAACCTCTTTTCTGTTCATCAGATCACCGGTTCCTTCCATGACATGATCGGCCGGTACTGTAATATTCACTTCAAAATTCCCGAAAGGCAATGCAAATTCCCCTTCTCCCCAAAACTGCATGTTCTGCCATCCTTCCACATCATTATAAACCGCCATTCTCGGGTAAAACTGTGCAATTACATACAGATTATTCCCGTCTTTTTCGAAATGTTCATATCCGGAACGACCACCGTCAACGCGGTAGTTATTAATGTTGTACCACCATTTGATGGAAAATGAGATCTTTTCTCCCTTATTAAGAGGCTTGTCCAGATCAATACGCATCATCGTCTGGTTGATGATGTATTTCATCGGATTTCCTTTGGCATCCTTAACAAACTCGATGTTATGACCACCCTGGAAAGGCTCCTGTAAAAAATTCTTGGCAAAACCGTCAGGAGTCAGCGCACCGTTCATTCGCTGATCGGCCACTAACGGGGATTTGGAATCCGGTTTCTTTTCGTTCTGATCCAATTGCACCCATAAATACGTTAACGGATCGGGAGAATTGTTATAATACGTGATGGTTTCTTCACCGCTTAGCCTGGTATTCTTATCATCCAGCTCAATGTTCATTTTATAATCTGCCTGCTGCTGGTAGTAAGCCGGTCCGGGTGCACCGGATGCCGTTCGGAACATATTAGGGGTTGCCATTTGTGTGTACATCTGACTGAACTTATTCGTGTCATAATGTCCCGGCTCCCGTTTCTTGTCTGTATTTTTTGTTTCCTGAGCAATAGTAATTAACGGAATTGCTAATGCCAATATTGAAAAAATAGAGGTCGATTTTTTCATAATCTGAATCACTTTATTAAGTTCTAATATTCGATAAGTTCTTTTGGTTTACTATTAGTAAGCAAAAGACTCTTTTTGTTACTGTTAACACTCGTATGAATTATATTTTGCTGATCCGGAAAAATTTCCGTCAGCACTGTATTGTAAACTTCCAGGGTGTTTATTTTTTCAGATACCGGCACCGTAAGGTAACAGATTACCACATCGTCTTCTGTTTCTCTTCCCAAAAACCGGATTGTTTTTTCGGTGTTGTTGATTTTGATGCGCACCTTTTCAGCCAGGTATTTTTTTAGTAATTCTTCTGTTTCCGGGGCTTCTTTAGGCGTTGCCAGGTAAATTTTCTTTTTGCTTTTTTTCTCCAGCGCTTTCTCTAAATCATCTGTAAAAATCCTTGCCGTAATCTGCATGGTCTTTTTCTCCGGGACATAGTTCATCTGGAAAATAGAAACATAGAATTTATGCAGGCTCATAGCGCTGAGTCCTGTAAAAAGTACTATCAAAAGTCCGTATCGCAGCATTTTTATCATGCTTCAAAGATAGAATTAATTCTTTTTCTGCAACAAACGATACTCATTACTCTTACTGATTAAAAAGTCGATAAGTTCAAACTCTTTCTGAGGGGCTAAAAGTGCCCTGTTCGCGTCGCCTGCATCACAGTAGGTCAGGAATGGCCCGATCTGCTCTTTTTTAAGTTTCAGGACATTGGTAAAAAAACTATCAGACAGCTTTTCCCTGACGGCATCCGCAAAAATCTTATCGGTAATAAACTGTGTTTCTTTTTTGCCTTCTTTCCGGGTACTCTTAAACAGTTTACCTATTAAAGCACCCACTTTTATAAAGTCGACTCCCGTTAGCGGGCTCAGGTGTGTAATTAACGGAGCTTCTGCCGGCTTGGACAGATAATCGGGTTTAAAGTCGGTATCAAATAGCATTTTCTGGGTTACAGCAACCTTCACATTCCGGTCTTTCAGTTTCTGGGTATCGCGCTCCAGATCGCCCGAAAGCCGTTTTACAATCACTTCATTCAGCTGGTTAACTTCCACCTGTAGTTTCAGTTTCAGTTCTTCCAGATCGAAATCCCGCTTTTCCAGTACTATGAGCAGCGGACTAAACGACAGACTGGTAAAAACCAGTGTATCTTTTGCCCTGGCATAAATTTGAAAAGCACCGGCTTTGTCGGTCACTGCCTTGTTTTTCGTTGCTGTATTTAAGACCGTGATGTTATCCACATCCAGACTGTCAATAAAAATTTTCCCTCTTAGCAATTCTCTGTCGGTATTCTGGGAGAATCCTAAAAAGGAGCAGAACAATAAAATCAGAAGCAGCTTATTTTTCATCGGTGATTATTTTTTTGTATTGCACAGCTAATTCGTTTAATAAAAAGGTGGCCAATGTTTTATTCTTTGCTTTTATAGCCGCTGTAAATCGTTCGTTTTCTACGGTATAAAAAATAAATCCCTGTACATATTCTTCCGGAATTTTCAAGGTATTCACAAAATAATCTTCTTCATACATGCCTTCCAGCCTGCTCCGGAATACTTCTTTTTTCTCTACTTCCAGTTCTTTCTTCAGCATTAATGTTCTGCCGGAAAACCAGTTAAGCAGCGGATCCAGGGAAGCCGAACTGCTTAATCCCAGCTGGGCATCCACACCGGAAGCGGTTTTTAGCTTTCTTTCTGCCGGAGTATATTTTTTTTGTCCTCTGGGAACCAGTCCCAGACTTTCGGAAGTAATTTTCCCATAAGGATTAATTACCACTTCACTCAGCTGCCGCACCATTACTTCCAGTTTGATATAAAAAACGGTTTCCTTAAAATCTTTTTCTTCCAGTTTAATCTTTTTCCCTTTAAACTGAACGGCAGAAATTATCAGGGTATCGTTAGGCTGGGCATGAATGGCAAAATATCCTCCATTCTCTGTTACTACTGCCTTTTCCGTATTTTTATTAATCACATGCACCCCATCGAGATCGGTAGAATTCGCCATGATCTTACCTTTCAGAACGGTTTGGCTCTGCGACCATGAAGTTACAGAAAATAGCAACAAAAACAAAGGAAATATTCTTTTCATATTGAGTATCAGGAAAAAAATCCGGCGGGCAACAACTTATTCAGCGATTATTTTCAGGTATTTTACAGCCAGTTCCGTAACCAAAAACGTTGCCAGGGTTTTGTTCTGGCTTTTCACGGCATTTTTAAACGGCAAATCATCCAGGGTATATATCCAGAAACCGTCGATATTTTCTTTTGGAATTTTCAGTTCTTCAACCAGATAATCTTCTTTAAACCAATACTGCAGTTTTAAAGTCAGGAGTTCCCGCCTTTCCACTTCCAGCTCTTTTTTAAGCCTTGTTGTTTTACCCGATATAGCATTCAAAATAGGATCAAAAGGCAGCTGTCCACCCAAAAGTCCCAACAGCTGTATTGGTTTAAAATCGCCGGCCGTTTTCAGCCTTCTTTCCGCCGTAGTATATTTTTTTTGCCCCGGCGAAACCAGTCCCAGGCTTTCCGAGGTAATGGTCTGCTTTGCTACCACTACCTCATCGAGCGCTCGGACTTTCACAGTCAAGGGCACTATAAAGGGTATTGTTTCAAAGTCTATTGCCTGCAGGACCAACCGCTGATCCTGGTATTGAACAGCAGAAATATACAGGGTATCCCCTACATTTCCACGAATCGTAAAAGAGCCGTTCTTATCGGACATAACCGTTTTTTTAGTCTGTTTATTCGCAATCGTAATTCCTTCGAGTTCGCCTGCTTTCCCGGCAGTTAATTTTCCTTTAAGCGCCTTTTCATTCTGAGAAAAGACTAAAGACGAACAGGACAGTAAAAAAAGGAGTAATGGTTGCTTCATTCAGATTCTTATAATATGCAATAAATAGCGGTTAACAGGGTAAAAGTATCGGCTTATTCTCAAAATTTATTGCCAACAACTTGGTAAAATTATGTTAATTATACGAATTTCGAATTCGCACCGATTTCTAATAAAACGTATCTTTGAATGATTAGAACTCACAACAATGAAGAAAATAATAATTGCAAGCACCTCAACGCTGCACAGCGGAAGCTATTTAGAATACCTGCTTCCTGCGCTTCAATCGCATTTTACAGCCGTAAAAACACTGCTTTTCATCCCTTACGCAAGGCCGGGCGGTATTTCTCACGAAGATTATACCCAAAAAGTAAGCGAGGCTTTTTCAAAAATCAATATAGCGGTAAAAGGCCTACACGAATTTGAAGATCCCATCGAAGCCGTAGCAAAAGCAGAAGGAATTTTTACCGGCGGCGGCAATACCTTTTTACTGGTAAGCCAATTATACCAGACCAAAGTTATCGGCGCTCTTGAGACAGCCGTAAAAAACGGCACACCCTATTTAGGCACTTCGGCAGGAAGCAATATCTGCGGTTTAACAATGGGAACCACTAATGACATGCCTATTGTTTATCCGCCAAGTTTCAAAACACTGGGTTTTGTTCCATTTAACATCAATCCACATTATCTGGATCCGGATGTAAATTCCACACATATGGGTGAAACCCGCGAAACCCGGATTAACGAATTTCATCATTTCAATACCCAGCCGGTACTGGGATTAAGAGAAGGAAGCTGGCTTGTTGTAAACAACGACACCATTACATTAAAAGGTGACTTAACGGCCCGTTTGTTCCGACGCAACCAGCAGCCGGAAGAAATGGCAACAGGAAGCGATTTAAGCCATTTACGATAAGGCTATAAAACAAAAAACCCGAAACTTAGTTTCGGGTTTTCTTTTGGAGCGGAAGACGAGGCT
>NZ_DFUB01000009.1:0-117604 GCF_002379575.1 Flavobacterium sp. UBA4197 | reverse complement strand
TACCAACTGAGCTACTTCCGCATTTGTGAGTGCAAATATAGCTAATAAATTTCCTTACATGCAAATTTTTTATTGAAAAAAAAGTAGTTTTTTTGAAGCAACTATTCCCGTTTTACTGCATCTATAGTATAAATTATTTATTATTAAAACGTTAGGTTTTATTTCAGGAATACTTTGATTACCGAAAATTTATGGTTTTTATAAAAAAGATTGATGCCAAAACAACTTTTTCAGTTCGTCAGCCGGTTTTAAGACCCGGAAAACCTGTTGAAAGTTGTTTTTTTGACGGCGATGATTTGGAAACTACAACACATTTAGGCCTGTATAACAACAGTATTTTAGCCGGAATCGTTTCCATATTCAGGACAAGCAACGCCGCTTTTCCGGAAAAAGAGCAATATCAGCTTCGCGGAATGGCGGTTTTAGAAGATTTTCAAAAGAAAGGATATGGCGAACGCCTTGTAAATGAAGCCGAAAGATATATTAAAGAACAGGACGGTACTGTTATCTGGTTTAATGCACGGGAAATTGCTGTTGCCTTTTACAAAAAAATGGGTTACGAAGTTATGGGAGAAAAATTTGAGATTCCAACAATCGGCACGCATTTTGTAATGCGAAAATGTGTACAAAACGTTAAACAGGATTAAAAACGCTGTTTATTTTTCGTACCTTACTATTAATTTTTTACAAATTATGCTACATCGTTACTATTTATTACTGGTTCCCATGTTCCTTTTCGGCTGTAAAAAAGAAAAGGCGGTTATTGCCGAACAAATCATTCAGAAAGATACCATAAAAGTAACTCCCCTTGCTTTTCCGGAAGCTATCGCTATTGACACCGCTTACTTTGCAGATTATCCTGAAGAAGTAAAACAGTTTTACAAAAACAACCTGTACAAAACGGTCTGGACCATCGAAAAAGACCGGAAGGCGCTGACAGCAGCAATTAAAAACAGTGAATTTGACGGCCTCAATCCGGACGATTATTCCATTGGCTCCATTGAAAAACAGGAAGCCGGCCACAAAACCCTTTCTGAAAAAGAGCTGATCACGAATGATATTCTGCAAACGGCTGTTTTTTACAAACTGGCAAATCATTTATACAACGGAAAAGTTGTCCCGACCAAATTATACAGCGACTGGGATTTGTATCCGAAAGAGATCAATCTTAACGCCAAACTGCAAAATGCGTTAAAGCACCATACCATCGAGGAAAGTCTGGATTCTTTAAAGCCCGATCACATTGTTTACAAGCGTTTAAAAGATGCTTTGCAAAAGATTGAAAACATGCCGAAAGACAATGTTAAAGACATCGTAGTGAGTGACAAAATTGTGCTGAATGACACCAATGCGGCCATGGTCACGATAAAAAAACGACTGGCTTACTGGGGTGATTATAAAAAAGAGGATTCGCTTACATCGGTATATGATGAAAAAACAGCCGGCGCGGTCAAAAAATTTCAGAAACGACACGGTTTAACTGCCGATGGCGTTATCGGAAAAGGTACCGTTAGTGCTTTAAACTTTTCCAAAGCGACCCGGAAAAAACAGATTATTGCCAATTTAGAACGCTGGAGATGGTTCCCGAGAGATCTGGGCGAAAGCTATGTGATTATCAACATCCCCGATTTTAACCTGTATGTAGTCAAAGATAACGACACGGTTCAGAATCACCGCGTAGTCGTTGGTCGTGCCAAAAGAAGAACGCCGGTACTTTCGTCCCGATTCAGCAATCTGATTATTAATCCTACCTGGACCGTTCCGCCAACAATTTTAAAAGAGGACCTGACACCTTCTGCCAGCAAAAACAGAAACTATTTTGCCAATACCGGGATTACTATATATGACATGAAAGGCAATGTGGTGAGTCCGGGAGACTGGAATGCCAACAAGTCGAACAACTACCGTTATGTACAAAAACCGGGCAGCAACAACTCCCTGGGATTAATCAAATTTAATTTCAGCAATAAGCATTTGGTATATCTGCATGATACAAACCACCGCGATTATTTCAAACTGAACAATCGCGCCTTAAGTTCGGGCTGTATCAGGGTGGAGGATCCTTTTAAATTATCCGGTTATATTCTGGATAATGAAGAAAACAACTGGACTAAGGAAAAAGTAGATAAAATGATTGCGACCAATAAAACGCAGAGCATTGTATTGAAAAAGCCCACCTTTGTACATCAGCTGTACTGGACAGCATGGATGGACAAAGACGGGCTGGTATTCAGAAACGATATTTACGATCTTGATTTAGAGCTCTACAGCAAATTACGAGATTAATTTTGATTTCATTTCGTAATTGCGTGATGGATGGTAGATAAAAAGGCACGACTGGTCTTTTATCAGGTTAATGATTTCCTTGTGAAGTGCAACCGGAACAGCAGGACAACCCTGACTTCTTCCCAGTCTTCCTTGTGAAGAAATAAAACTTTCATTAGCATAATCAGCACCATGCATCACAACTGCTCTGTTTCTTGCATTGTCATTGATGCCATATTCCAGTCCGTCCAAACGTAGGGACATTCCGTGTTTACCCTGATAAACTTCTCCGGTAGCATAGAATCCTAAACTACTTTTGAACGAATTGGTTTCATTGGAAAACTGGTTGGCAAATTCATCTCCGCTGTTTTTCCCGTGGGAAACCACAGACTGAAGTAAGATAGTGTTCGTAGCCATATCAATCACCCAAAGTCTTTTTTGAGTGGAGGACAGACTAAAATCTATTAAAGTCAAAATATCTTTTTTGATAACGCCTTGTTCTTTTAACTGATAGAAACCTTCCAAAGCTTTTGTAAAACTTTCCAGTTTCGGCATCGAGTAGGATTTGGTATTCAGGGTTGTATATAAGCTTTTAACTTTTAATTCAAATGAGGCTTTCGCATTGGCTGCTACTAACTTTGGCGGGTCTGTTTCCTTGATTGAAACTGGCTTAAAAGACAATAAAAAAAGAAACAAAACCGGGAAAATTCTGTAAACCATTGATAATCTATTCATTATATTACTGTGTGTTGAGTCCAAAAATATATATAAATTTTAAACGACCAAATTTTTTTTGACATTAATCGGCTAACTTTAACATTTTAATCGCTTTTTATTAAATTTTAACATTTAATACCTTGCTAATTCTTACAAAAAACACTTCAAAAAAGTACATTTGTTAATTTTAATGCGAAAAACTATATGAAAAACGCAGTTTTATTCATTTTTATTATCCTGAACACAACTTTTCTCTCCGGTCAGGAAATAAATAATGAACTTGAAAAAATTGCAATCCGTAAAAAAATACTCAATGCACGGCTGTCTTCTTCCGCTGTAACGATTGACGGAAAGTTGCAGGAAACAGCATGGGAGCAAGCGGAAACAGCATCCGGTTTTATCACCTATCAGCCCGATAACGGAAGCCTTGTTAGTCCGGAAAAACGCACCGAAGTCCGTGTATTGTATGACGATGACGGTATCTATATTGGCGCCATGCTTTATGATGATCCTGCCAAAATTGTAAAAGAAATTACCGAACGGGACAAATTCGGAACCTCCGATTTCTTTGGTATTTTTATTAACGGCTATAACGACGGGCAGCAGGATTTCCGCTTTTTTGTAACTACTGCCGGCACGCAGCTGGACTGCATTGCCACCGCGGGCGGTGAAGATTATACCTGGGACGGCATCTGGCACAGCAGCGTCAGCATTACCGACTTTGGCTGGATTGTTGAAATGAAAATTCCTTATGCCGCCATACGGTTTTCCGAACAGAAAGACCAGATCTGGGGTGTGAACTTTTTCAGGGAAATCCGGCGTGACCGCCAAAAATATACCTGGAACCATATTGACAATAAAATTGGCGCCACCATCACGCAGGCCGGTATTTTAAAGGGCATTGCCAATATAAAACCGCCTACCCGGTTGTTCCTGATTCCTTATTCTTCCGTATATCTGAACCATAATGATGACGGTACCAAAACAGAGTTCAAAGCCGGAATGGATATCAAATACGGGCTCAGTGATTCTTTTACACTGGATGCCATTCTGGTACCCGATTTCGGCCAGACAGCTTTCGACAATGTCATCCTGAACCTGGGACCTTTTGAACAGGAATTCAACGAAAACCGCCCTTTCTTTACGGAAGGCACCGATCTTTTCAACAAAGGAAAACTCCTGTATTCCCGCAGAATCGGAGGCGAGCCTTCCACTACTCCAACCACCACTGAAGACGAAGAAGTCACCCATTTTCCGGGCAGGGTCAATTTACTGAATGCCTTAAAACTTTCCGGAAGAACATCCAAAGGACTGGGCATAGGCGTGATGAATGCCATTACCGAAAAAACCGAAGCCACCGTCCGGAATACCGTTACCGGGGCTACCCGGACTGAAGTTGTCGAACCGTTAACGAACTATAATATCCTGGTACTGGACCAGCGATTCCGGAAAAACTCCTCTGTATCCCTGGTGAATACCAGCGTGCTTCGCAACGGAAATTTCCGGGATGCAAATGTATCGGCAGTACTGTTCGACCTCAACACCAAAGCCAATACTTACAACCTTGCCGGAAACGCAAAATACAGCCATCTCAACACTGCCGAAAAACAGCAAAACGGGTATACCACCTATCTGAACTTTAGCAAAACCAGCGGCAAATACCGTTTTAGTGCCAACACTACCTATATCTCGAAAGACTACGACATTAATGATATGGGAATCATTTTTGAAACCAATTACCACAACTTTTATGTGAACGGGAATTACCGTATCCTGAATCCGAACACCACCTTTAATTCCTTCAAGATAAGCACGATTAATTATATCGAAATCCAGAATACCACCGGCCGTTTGCAGGAAGCTACGTTTGAGCTGACCCTGGATTCCGACAGTAAAAAAAATCATTATATCGGCGGAGGCCTAGGCTTATCTCCTTTTGAAACCTACGATTTTTACCAGCCGCGCCGGGAAGGACGTTTTGTGTACAATCCCAGATATTTCAGTATGTGGCTTGATATTTCTTCCAATTACAACTACCCTTTTGCCCTGGATGCCAATATTTACCTCGATCTTTTCGATCAGGACAAAAGGCATACCTATGGCATCCGCCTGAGTCCGCGTTATCGTTTTAACGACAAGCTAACCTTAGTGTACGCTATTGACTGGACCCGTCAGAATGACGATAAAGGCTGGGTAGATTTTGATGAGGATGCGATTATTTTTGCCAACAGAAACCGGAATACCATTGAAAATACCATCGTTGGGAAATTTTCGCTTAACAACAAAATGACCTTCAACCTGAAAGCCCGTTACTATTGGTCGTATGCCGAAAACCTGAATTTTCTTTCACTGACAAACGACGGACATTTCACGCCCAATCCCGGTTATAACGAGGACAAAAACTCCAATTTTAAAATCTGGAATTTCGATTTATCCTACTCCTGGTGGTTCGCACCCGGCAGCCAGCTTTCGGTTCTTTACCGGAATAATGCAATTCACAACGAAAAGCACTTAAATAAAAATATTATTGATAATTTAGACAACACTTTAAGCAATAATCTAAACAACACATTTTCAATTAGTTTTCGTTACTATATTGATTACAACAATGCAAAAAAATGGTTTAAAACATGAAAAAGAAAGTAATTTTAATGATTTTGGACGGTTGGGGAAAATCTCCCGACCCAAAAGTTTCTGCAATTGACAATGCCAATACTCCTTTTATAGATAGTCTTTATACCCAATATCCAAATGCTTCCCTGCGAACGGACGGCTTAAATGTAGGTTTACCCGAAGGACAAATGGGCAACTCCGAAGTGGGCCACATGAATCTGGGTGCCGGAAGGATCATTTACCAGGACCTGGCAAAAATTAACCTGGCGGTACAAAACAAAACATTAAACAACGAAAAGGTTTTACGGGATGCTTTTGAATACGCTAAAAACAACACTAAAAAAGTACATTTTTTAGGACTGCTCTCTGATGGCGGGGTGCATTCCCACACTTCACACCTGAAAGGCTTATTGGATGCGGCTCAGGATTTCGGACTGAAAGATGTTTTTGTACATGCTTTTACCGATGGACGTGACGTCGATCCAAAATCGGGGGTACACTATATAGAAGACCTGGAAAACTACCTCCACAAATCATCGGCACGCCTGGCTTCGGTTGTTGGCCGTTACTACGCCATGGATCGTGACAAAAGATGGGAGCGTATTAAACTTGCCTATGACCTGATCGTAAACGGAAAAGGTGTTCCAACCCAAAATCCTGTTTCGAGTGTACTGGCCAGTTACCACAACAATATTACCGATGAATTTATTGAACCGATAGTTGTTGTGGACAACAATCAGCAGCCGGTTGCCACAATAGCAAACGGGGATGTTGTGATTTTCTTTAATTTCAGAACCGACAGAGGCCGTCAGCTAACCGAAGCTTTATCGCAGAAAGACCTTCACGAGCAAAACATGCACAAACTGGATCTGTATTATGTAACCATGACAAACTATGATGATACCTACCAGAATGTTCATGTGATTTACGACAAAGACAACATCACCGAAACACTGGGAGAAGTACTGGAGAAAAACGGTAAAAAACAGATCCGTATCGCCGAAACCGAAAAATACCCGCACGTTACCTTCTTCTTTTCCGGCGGGCGCGAAGCTCCTTTTGTTGGAGAAAGCCGCCTGTTATGTCCGTCGCCAAAGGTAGCCACCTATGACCTAAAACCCGAAATGAGCGCTTTTGACTTAAAAGATGCCCTGATTCCGGAACTTAAAAAAGGCGACGTGGATTTTGTTTGCCTAAACTTTGCCAACGGCGATATGGTAGGCCATACCGGTGTTATGGAAGCGGCAATCAAAGCCTGTGAAGCCGTTGACATTTGCGTAAAAGAAGTTATTGAAACCGCTTTGGAAAACAATTATACCACGATTGTTATTGCCGACCACGGAAATTGTGAAACCATGATCAACCCGGACGGCACGCCAAACACCGCCCATACAACAAATCCGGTTCCGATTATTTTAGTGGACAAAGACCTGAAATATATCGATAACGGAATTTTAGGCGACCTCGCTCCTACTATTTTAGAATTAATGGGTATTGAAAAACCGGCTGTCATGACACAGCACTCTCTTTTAAGACCTTTTGAAAAATAAACCCATAAAAAAAGCTCCTTATCCGGAGCTTTTTTTTATTTAAAACGACTGATGTCATAATACGATTTCTCGATCCATTCCTGATGATCCGGATGCGCAATCCGAAGCAGTTCCTGAACACGCTGCTTTAATGTTTTCCCATATAGATCAGCAATTCCGTATTCTGTTACGATATACTGTACATGGGAACGTGTTGTTACCACTCCCGCACCCTGTTTCAGATACGGCACAATACGGCTTTCCCCTCTTTTGGTAACCGATGGCAGCGCAATAATGGCTTTTCCGCCTTTACTTAAAGAGGCTCCCCGCACAAAGTCCATCTGTCCGCCCACACCGGAATACATTTTCGCCCCGATCGAATCGGCACAAACCTGACCGGTAGCATCCACTTCTATCGCCGAGTTAATCGCTATCATTTTGGGATTTCTGCGAATAACAGACGTGTCATTCACATAAGACGATTCCCGCATTTCAATAAACGGATTGTCATCTACAAAATCATACAAACGCTGGGAACCGATTAAAAAAGTAGCCAGAGCCCTTCCGCGGTTTACTCCTTTATAATTACAATTGATCACGTCATTTTCGATCAGATCAATTACCCCGTCGGAAAACATTTCGGTGTGCAATCCTAAATTTTTATGGTTTACGAGTTTCGCTAAAACGGCATTCGGAATGGAACCGATTCCCATTTGAAGTGTACTTTCATCTTCGATCAATCCGGCAACCAATTCCCCGATTTTTGCTTCCACCGGGCTGATCTCTTTCGAACCGTGCCCGTGAATCACCTCATTTACCTCAACTAGGTAATCAATTTCGGAAATATGCAGGATTCCGTCGCCAAAAGTTCTCGGCATGTTCGGATTGACCTGTGCGATAACCGTTTTGGAGTTTTCAATTGCCGCCATAGTCGCTTCTACCGAAACACCCAAAGAGCAATAACCGTGGCTGTCTGGTGGCGATACATGGATAAAAGCCACATCCAGGTGAATCACCTTTTTACGGAATAAATGCGGCAGTTCGCTTAAAAAAACCGGTGTATAGGAACCGTTTCCGGCCGCCAAAGTGTGCCGTACATTCTGACCGATAAAAAAGGAATTCACATGAAAACTTTCCGCCAGTTCCGGATTTGCATAAGGAGCTTCTCCTTCCGTATGCAAATGGCATACTTCAACGTTTTTCAGCTCGGAGGCTCTTTCGGCCAGCGCCTTTGTTAAAACAGTGGGCGTTGCGGCCGCTGCCTGTACATAAATTCTATCATTCGACCTTATAATCTTTACAGCTTCTGCTGCAGAAACATATTTACTCATACCTCTAATTTTTATGTAAAATTAAACCCACATAAGTTACGAAAATATGACGAAACTCATGTGGAAATTTCAATTAATGAATAATCAACAGAATGTTGTACTTTTGCGGTTTGAAATTCAATGTTATGATTATTCCCAAAACAAGAGAAGAAATAGAATTAATGCGAGAGAGTGCCCTATTGGTTTCTAAGACCTTAGGAATGATTGCCAGTGAAATCAAACCTGGTATTACCACGCTTCAACTTGATAAATTAGCCGAAACATTCATCAGAGACCATCAGGGGATTCCCGGATTTCTGGGATTATACGGCTGTCCTTCCACCTTACTGACAAGTGTTAACGACCAGATTGTTCACGGTTTACCAACCGACAGACCAATCCAGGAAGGCGACATTGTTTCGGTAGATTGTGGTGCTATTAAAAATGAATTTTATGGTGACCATGCCTATACTTTCGAGATTGGCGAGGTAGCTCCCGAAACGAAAAAGTTACTCCAGGTAACCAAAGAATCCTTATATGTTGGTATCCGTGAATTCAAAATCGGGAACCGCGTGGAAGACGTTGGAAATGCCATTCAGAAATACACCGAAGCACATGGTTACGGAGTGGTTCGTGAATTAGTAGGTCACGGTTTAGGCAAAAAAATGCACGAAGAACCGGAAATGCCAAACTACGGAAAAAGAGGCCGCGGTAAACTTTTTATAGAAGGAATGGTTGTAGCTATTGAACCGATGATTAACATGGGTACCAAAAACATCAAACATTTAAAAGACGGATGGACGATTGTTACCCGCGATGGAAAACCAAGTGCTCACTTTGAACACAATGTGGCTATCGTGGACGGGAAACCGGAATTATTATCCACTTTCGAATATATTTATCAGGTTTTAGGCATTCAATCTGATGAAGAAAAAGAATTTAGAAAAGAAGCTTTAGTACTCTAAATATAAAGTGCAAACGCTGTAATCCCTAAAAATTGCAGCGTTTGTATTTCAAAAATCTGTAAATGAAATCCGCTTTCAAATTTATCCTGAATACCATCCCAAGACCTTTATTAATAAGGTTGAGTTATGTTGCACGACCTGTTTTGGCTTTAGCCTTAAAAGGAAATGCGTTTACCGATCCTATAGACGGGAAAAGTTTCAGAACATTCCTTCCGTACGGTTACGGCACGCAGCGCAACAATGTTCTTTCTCCCAGTACGCTTTCACTGGAAAGACACCGTTTATTGTGGTTGTATTTAAAAAATGAAACCGATTTCTTTACCGCTCCCAAAAAAGTACTGCACTTTGCTCCGGAGCAGGCTTTCTACAAATTATTCCGGAACCAGAAAAATCTGGAATATACCACTACCGATTTATTATCGCCGTTAGCCGATGTAAAGGCCGACATCTGCAACCTGCCTTTTGCAGACAATTCGTATGATCTGATATTGTGCAATCACGTTTTGGAACACATTCCGGACGATACCAAAGCCATGCAGGAATTATACCGTGTTTTAAAACCGGGCGGCATGGGCATTTTTCAAATCCCGCAGGATTTATCGAGAGCCGAAACTTTTGAAGATGATTCCATTACCGACCCTAAAGAACGCGCCCGTATCTTCGGACAGTACGACCACGTTCGCGTTTACGGAAGGGATTATTTCGACAAGTTAAGAAACATTGGTTTTACCGTTGTGGAAGAAGATTACACCCAAAAAATCGCATCCGATTTAGTAGAACGCTATTGCCTGGCCAAAGGTGAAATTATTCCGGTTTGCTATAAATAAAAGCTTTTTGGATCAATAGTTGTATGAATTGTTTTAGGAGAATTGATTATCTTTACCTCTCAGACAATTTCAACAGACTATGCTATTTCATACAAAACTACGAATCTTAACGCTGCTATATTGTGTATTTCTAAGTACTGTTTCTGCTTTTTCACAGGTTGAAACCGAAGTAAATCCGCCATTCAACATTAAAACGATTTCCTTTGTACAAAGCGGCGCCAACACGATTCCGATGTTTCGTCTGGGCGATACTTTTGAACTCCAGTTTGACGATTTGTTTGGCAATGAAGCCGACTATTATTACACCATCACGCAATACAATTACGACTGGACGCCTACGATACTGGCAAAGTCTGAATATTTGCAGGGCATGGACAACCAAAGGATTATGACCTATCAGAACTCCTTTAATACCTTACAGATCTATTCCCATTACAAACAGGCATTCCCCAACCGTTTTAACCGTATTTTACTAACCGGTAACTATATGGTTAAGATTTTTAACGACAACCAGGAACTGGTTTTTTCAAGACGCTTTATCATTTATGAAGAAACCGTGAGCGTACCGCTGCAAATAAAACGTTCCCGTGACCTGGCAACTATTGAGAAAAAGCAGAATATGGATTTCACCATTAAAATGGGCGATAACAACCTGCAAAATCCAATACAGAATGTCAAAGTGGCGCTATTGCAAAACGGAAGATGGGACAATGCCATCATGAATATCAAACCGCAATACACTTTAGGTTCCGACCTGATTTACCGTTATAACAAGGAAACACAATTCTGGGGCGGAAATGAGTTTTTATACTTTGACAACAAAGACATCCGAAATCCCGGAAACAATGTGGGCAAGGTAACTTCCGGAGAAATTTACAATTCTCTTTTGTATGCCAATTCTTCGAGAGCCGACAGGCCGTATACCTATAATCCGGATATTAACGGCAGTTTTTACATTCGCAACATCAATTCAGACAATGGGGAAACGGAAGCGGATTATGCCTGGGTATATTTCACCCTGATACCGCAAACCACATTGACCAGAAAAGATATTTATGTAAACGGTATGTTTAACAACTATGCCCTGTCTTCAGAAAACAAAATGGATTTTAACACCGAAAAAGGGGTTTATGAAAAAGCCATGCTGCTCAAGCAGGGGTTTGTCAACTACCAGTATGTAACGGTAGATGCCAAAGGAAAAGTAGACAATGAAAATGCTTTTGACGGCAATTTTTACCAAACCGAAAACAACTACTTTGTAATTGTATATTACCGCGGAAACAACGACCGTTATGACAAAATCATCGGGCGCGGATTTGCTACTTCAGAAAATATCACTAACTAAAAAAGTTTTAAATTTAACATAATAGATACAAATATTTATTATTTTTGGACTTATTTCTTTTAAAAAGCAATCGAAAATATGGTTTCACAAATAACGAGAGGCATAAAAATTTCCGTCTTGACTAGTTTTGAAGGTACATACTTCAAAAACTACAAAATTCACTTTGCCTTTAGTTATGAGATCACGATTGAAAACCAGAGCAAAGACTCCGTACAGTTAAACTCCCGCCACTGGGAAATATACGATTCGTTAAACGATATTGAAATTGTAGACGGCGAAGGTGTTATTGGTAAAAAACCGGTTTTAAAACCGGGAGAAAAACACACTTACAGCTCCGGCTGCCTGCTTTCATCGCCATTTGGCGCGATGCGCGGTTATTTTAATATGGTCAATTTTACAACGACCAGAAGTTTCCGTGTCATTATTCCTACATTCCGGTTGAGTGCCCCTTTCGCGCTGAACTAACCGATAATTTATCAAAGCATTAACACAACAAAAAAATCCTTTTTAGTGAATATTTTGTATCTTCGCTACGCGAAAAATTTGATCAATACAAAATACAGATTATTATGCCAAAAGGAATATACAATGTACCAAAAGCAGTTAACGAACCCGTTAAATCTTATGCTCCCGGTACTCCGGAAAGAGAGGCAGTTTTAGCTACTTTCAAAAAAATGTACAGCGCAAATGTTGATGTACCTTTATATATTGGCGGAGAAGAAATCCGTACAGGAAAAACAAAAAACCTAACGCCTCCATTCGACCACAAACATATCGTAGGACAATACCACGAAGCAGAAAAAGAGCATATTGAAAAAGCGATTACAACTGCTTTGGAAGCTAAGAAAAAATGGGCTGCCCTTTCATGGGAACACAGAGCGTCTATTTTCTTAAAAGCTGCCGATTTATTAGCAGGTCCTTACCGTGCAAAAATCAATGCAGCAACCATGATTGCTCAGGCAAAAACGGTTCACCAGGCAGAAATTGATTCTGCTTGCGAATTAATCGACTTTTTACGTTTCAACGTTCAGTTCATGACACAGGTATATGCAGAACAGCCTATCTCTTCTGAAGGTATCTGGAACCGTTTGGAGCACCGTCCGTTAGAAGGATTCGTATATGCGATCACTCCGTTTAACTTTACGGCTATCGCCGGTAACCTTCCTGCTTCTCCGGCATTAATGGGGAACGTTGTCGTTTGGAAACCAAGTGCAACACAAATCTACTCGGCAAATGTAATTGTTGAGGTATTCAAACAAGCCGGTTTACCGGATGGTGTTATCAACGTAGTGTATGGAAACTCAGCGATGATTTCCGATACGTTATTGGCAAGTCCTGATTTTGCCGGTATTCACTTTACAGGTTCTACAGGCGTATTCAACGACATGTGGGCTAAGATCGGACAAAACATCAGCAAATACAAAACATATCCAAGAATCGTAGGAGAAACCGGAGGAAAAGATTTCGTTCTGGCACACCCTTCTGCTATTCCGGCACAAGTGGCTACCGCTTTATCAAGAGGTGCTTTCGAATACCAGGGACAAAAATGTTCTGCTGCTTCAAGAGCTTACTTACCAAAATCGTTATGGCCGGCCATCAAAGAAGTTTTAGTAGCCGATTTAGCGTCCATGAAAATGGGATCGCCGGAAGATCCTTCCAACTTCGTTTCTGCTGTTATTTCTGAAAGCTCTTTCGATAAATTAGCCGGTTTTATTGACCAGGCTAAAAAAGACAGCGATGCTGAAATTATTGCCGGAGGTAATTATGATAAATCTGTAGGGTACTTCATTGAGCCAACCGTTATCGTAACAACCAACCCGAAATACAAAACCATGGAAACCGAATTATTCGGACCTGTTTTAACGATCTACGTTTACGAAGACGCTAAATGGGAAGAAACACTTGCTTTAGTAGACGAAACTTCTGAATATGCTTTAACAGGAGCTATTTTCAGCCAGGATCGTTATGCTATTGAAGAAGCAACCAAAGCATTGGAAAATGCAGCCGGAAACTTCTATATCAACGACAAACCAACCGGAGCTGTTGTAGGACAACAACCGTTTGGAGGTGCAAGAGGTTCGGGAACTAACGACAAAGCCGGTTCGGTATTGAACCTTATTCGTTGGGTATCACCAAGAACAATTAAAGAAACATTTGTTCCGCCAACAGATTATAAATATCCGTTCTTAGGATAACAGTATACAACAAAAAAGGTCCGTTATATAACGGACCTTTTTTTATTACTGATGGTATTACACTTTATACTTCAACGGAAGGTGAACCACCTTTTTCGTTTCAAAAAACGGATCTTCAAAAAAGTCCGACAAATCATATTGTGTCGCTTTTGGAAAATCCTGCAGCTCTTCGGTCAGATCGCCTCCTTTTAAATAAAGGATACCGTTTTTCAGCTCGTGCTGCTGCTTTTTGGCAATCTTATCTTTTACCCATTTTACAAAATCAGGCATATTGGTCACCGCACGGCTCACAATAAAATCGAAGTCTTCATTTACCAGCTCTGCACGCTTTTGTTCTGCTTTCACATTTTTCAATCCCAGGGCTGCCGCAACTTCATTAACCACACGGATTTTTTTGGCAATTACATCGATCAGATAGAAATCTACTTCCGGATACAATATCGCCAGAGGAATCCCCGGAAATCCGCCTCCGGTTCCCACATCCATGATCTTGGAACCCGGCTTAAACTCCTGAATCTTAGCGATCCCTAAAGAATGAAGAACATGTTTTACATAGAGTTCTTCAATATCTTTTCTGGAAATCACGTTAATTTTGGCATTCCAATCCTGATACAATCCTTCCAATTGCTGAAACTGAAATACCTGATTTTCGGTAAGGTTAGGAAAATACTTTACAATATCCTGCATTATTCTAAATTTTATGCAAAAGTAAACATTTTATGGTAGTTTTTTTTGCATTTTTAACCTATTGCAAATTGATTAATAATTACCTTTGAGCGAAAATTTTGCATTTTAATAAACTTATGATAAAACAGACTCCGCTTTTTTCCAAAACCGATAGTTTAAAATTTTTCAGGACACTAAATAAGAGAGTTAATGATTATTTTAAGGAAAATAATATCAAAAAAACAGGCAACTGGAAGCTGCACTTAAAAACACTGATTATGTTCAGTCTTTTCTTTGCTCCGTATTTCCTGATTTTAACCATAAGCATGCCGCTATGGATCCATCTTTTAATGACCATTGTAATGGGCATCGGGATGGCAGGCGTTGGAATGAATGTAATGCACGACGGGAATCACGGTTCCTATTCTTCCAAACCATGGCTGAATAAAATAATGGGCGGCAGTATGTATATCCTTGCCGGAAATGTTTACAACTGGCAGGTACAGCACAATGTATTGCACCACACGTACACCAACATCCACGGACACGATGAAGATCTGGAAGCGGGAAGAATCATTCGTTTTACCAAACACGCAGAATGGTCACCGGCACATAAATTCCAGCACTACTACTCTATTTTCCTTTACGGATTACTAACGTTTAACTGGGCTATTACTACCGATTTCAAACAAATGAGACGTTATATCAAAAGAAAACTGTCTTATGGCGAATTCCCAAGTCCTTTTAAATTGTGGACAACTCTGGTAATTACAAAAATCATTTACTTTTCCATCTGGATCATCCTGCCTATTATTTTAGGCATTGTATGGTGGGAAGTACTGCTTGGCTTTTTCATCATGCACTATACCGCCGGATTAATCCTTAGTGTGGTATTCCAGCTGGCACACGTAGTAGAAGACACCCAGCATCCGCAACCGGACGAAAACGGAGAATTGGAAAACACCTGGGCTGTGCACCAATTGTACACTACCGCTAACTTTGCGCCTAAAAACAGAATTGTAAACTGGTACACCGGTGGATTGAACCACCAGATTGAACACCATATTTTCCCAAACATCAGTCACATTCATTACAGCAAGATTGGTGAAATTGTAAAACAAACGGCCGAGGAATGCAACTTACCGTATTATGAATTTAAAAGCATGCGCATGGCGATTGTTTCCCACTTCAGACATTTAAAAGAAATGGGGCAAAAACCCGCTACTGCTTAAACGATACTACTAAAACACAATTTTTAACAACAAACCTTTTTTTATGAATCCGCTTTCAGATAGAATTAATAATTTATCGACCTCACAAACTTTAGCTATGGCTGCAAAAGCCAGAGAATTAAAAGCTGAAGGAAAAGATATTATCAGTTTAAGTTTGGGTGAACCCGATTTCAATACTCCTGATTTTATTAAAGAAGCTGCCATTCAGGCTATTCACGACAATTACAGCAATTACCCTCCTGTGGAAGGTTATTTAGACTTAAAAGAAGCCATTTGTAGAAAATTCAAAAGAGATAATAATTTAGACTATAAACCGTCACAAATTGTAGTTTCAACCGGAGCAAAACAATCGTTATACAATATTGCCCAGGTAATGATCAATCCGGGTGATGAAATCATCCTTCCGGCTCCTTACTGGGTTAGCTATTATGAGATCATCAAAATGTCCGGAGGTATTCCGGTAGAAGTTCCGACAAGTATTGAAAACGATTTCAAAATTACCCCGGAGCAACTGGAAGCGGCGATTACACCTGCCACAAAAATGGTATGGTACAGTTCTCCCTGCAACCCAAGCGGTTCCGTTTACAGCAGAGAAGAACTTACCGCATTAGCAGCGGTATTGGAAAAACATCCTTCCATTTATGTTGTTGCCGATGAAATTTACGAGCATATCAATTTTACAGGAACCTATTGCAGTATTGCTTCTATCCCGGGTATGTTAGACAGAACCATAACCGTTAACGGTGTGGCCAAAGCATTTGCCATGACCGGATGGAGAATCGGTTATATCGGAGCACCGGAATTCATCGCCAAAGCCTGCACCAAAATGCAAGGCCAGGTAACCAGCGGTGCCAATACTATTGCACAACGCGCTACCATCGCAGCAGTAGATGCCGATCCTTCCGTATTAAAACACATGGTACAGGCTTTCCACAGCAGAAGAGATTTAGTAGTAGGCCTTATTAAAGAAATTCCGGGAATGAAAATCAATGTTCCGGAAGGTGCTTTTTATGTTTTCCCTGATGTTTCCGCATTTTTCGGAAAAACATTAAAAGGAATCCAGATCAATAATGCCGATGATTTCTCCATGTACCTTTTATCGGAAGCCAATGTGGCAACGGTAACCGGTGATGCTTTCGGAAACCCGAACTGCATCCGTTTCTCTTACGCAACAAGTGAAGATTTACTAAAAGAAGCGCTGCGCCGAATTAAAGAGGCGGTAGCATCTTCCGAAGTTTTAGCATAAATGTACGCCTCAGGTTTTCCTGAGGCTTTTTTTTACTATCCCTGTAGTCCGGTACTGCTTTTTAAATTCGTGATAATTATCGTATTTTTCACCTTTGCAATACAGGCACCGCCTTCATCCGGCCGGTGGCTGCCGGACTAACCCGAAAACAAACTATTAAAACCATAACACAACACAATGAATAAGAAAATATTATTACTCGGTTCCGGAGAATTAGGAAAAGAATTTGTTATCGCCGCACAGCGCATCGGCCAGACCGTAATTGCAGTAGACAGTTATGAAAACGCCCCCGCTATGCAGGTAGCCCACGGTTTTGAAGTGATCAACATGCTGGACGGTGACGCTTTAGACCGTATCGTTGCCAAACACAATCCGGACTTTATTGTTCCGGAAATAGAAGCCATCCGTACCGAACGTTTTTACGATTATGAAAAACAGGGTATACAGGTTGTTCCGTCTGCCAAAGCAGCAAACTTTACAATGAACAGAAAAGCGATCCGTGACCTGGCCGCTAAAGACCTGGGACTGCGAACCGCCAACTACCGTTATGCAACCTCAGCCGAAACATTGCAAAAAGCCGTTTCAGAAGTCGGAATCCCATGTGTGGTAAAACCCTTAATGTCGTCATCCGGCAAAGGACAGTCCACCATCAAATCGGAAGCAGATATTGAAAAAGCCTGGCAATATGCCGTGGAAGGTTCCCGTGGTGATGTGGTTGAAGTAATCGTAGAGGCTTTTGTAAACTTCCATTCGGAAATTACCTTATTAACCGTAACCCAGAACAACAACCCTACGCTATTCTGTGCACCAATCGGGCACCGCCAGGAACGCGGCGACTATCAGGAAAGCTGGCAGCCGGCACGTGTTTCCGATAAAGACATAGCCGAAGCACAGGATATGGCCGGAAAAGTGACCGCAGCTTTGGGTGGCGCCGGATTATTTGGTGTGGAATTTTTCCTGACCGACGAAGGCGTATATTTCTCAGAACTTTCCCCTCGTCCGCACGATACCGGAATGGTAACTTTAGCCGGAACGCAAAACTTCAACGAATTCGAACTTCATTTGCGCGCTATTTTAAGCTTACCGATTGCCGAAATTACTTTGGAAAAAAATGGTGCCAGTGCCGTAATTTTAGCAACCGAAAATTCTGAAAAACCCGGTTACACCGGAATTGAACAGGTTGCTGCTTTACCCAAAACCGATTTCCGAATCTTTGGCAAACCAACCTCAAGACCTTACCGGAGAATGGGAGTTGTACTCACCAGTGACACTACCGGTACCGCTATAGAGGAAATTACCGACAGAGCTAAAAAAACAGCCGCATTAGTAACCGTAAATGCCTAAATAATGAATCTTCTCCTTACCAATATTGCCAAACATGTTTCGCTATCACCGGAAGAGCAGGAATTGCTGTTGTCGTTAACCGAATCGAAAAGCTATAAAGCAAAAACGGTCTTATTAAGAGAAGGGGAAGTATGCCTGTATTCCTATTTTGTGACCCATGGCATCCTGCGCAGTTATACCGTGGATGAAAACGGCGTGGAACACGTGGTGAGTTTTGCCTCACCGGGCTGGTGGATAGCCGACATGTACAGTTTTTTATCACAGCGTCCCGGACAGCTCTTTATTGAAACCAATGAAGATGCCGAAGTAATACTGCTATCCAAAGAAAATCAGGAGCTTCTTTACGATAAAGTTCCAAAAATAGAGCGCTTTTTCAGAATCCTGATCGGGAACTCGCTTGTGGCAAACCAGCAGCGACTCATTGACAACCTCAGCTTTACAGCCGAGGCCCGTTATGACAAGTTCACTAAAAAGCACCCCGACCTGATCCACTGCCTGCCGCAAAAGCAAATTGCATCCTATATAGGAGTAACGCCGGAATTTTTCAGTAAAATGAAAGCCCGGATGCTCAAAAAATAACACCTCGCTTACTACATATATCCCCGTTAGTTTTCAAACACTAACGGGGATAATTATTTCTTAATCTAGGTTAAGTACATTCTGTTTCAAGTGGTTGTATCTTTGACATATCAAAATAACCGTTATGAATAGAAAAGATTTTATCAGAAAAAGTTTATTAGGTACCGGAGCAGTTATCACCGGATCGGCACTGGCAAAAGAAGCCCTTTCAAATACAGAAGAAACAATAGGATTCAATCATATTCAAAACACAAACTCAAAGATCATGGAAAATATAGTATTACACAAAGCAGATACCCGTGGCAACGCTAATCACGGATGGCTACAAAGTTATCACACTTTTAGCTTCGCAAATTATTTCAATCCCGAAAGAGTAAACTTCGGAGTACTGAGAGTATTGAATGACGATACTGTTGCAGCCGGAATGGGCTTTGGGACGCATCCGCATGACAATATGGAAATTATCAGTATCCCACTGGAAGGCGACCTGGAACATCAGGACAGCATGGGTAACAAAACCGTTATTAAAAAAGGTGATATCCAGGTCATGAGTGCCGGAACCGGTGTAAAACACAGCGAATACAATAAAAACAGCGATAAAGAAGTAAAATTTTTACAGATCTGGGTATTCCCGAACAAAAAGAATGTTAGTCCGCGCTATGACCAGATTGCTTTAAACGAAGAAGAAAGACACAATAAATTACAGCAGATCCTTTCGCCTAACCCTGACGATGCCGGTGTGTGGATCCACCAGGATGCCTGGTTTCACATGGGAAAATTTGACCAGAATACCGAAGCCCAATACCGTATAAAAAAAGAAGGCAACGGTTTGTATGTTTTTGTACTGAAAGGAAGCCTTACCGTAAACGGACAGGAACTAAACACCAGAGACGGTTTTGGTATCTGGGATATTGACAGCGTTAACATTAAGGCTGCCACCGATGCTGAATTCTTATTGATGGATGTTCCAATGAACATGGTCCTGTAAATAAAACAAAAACAACATATTATTTCAATAATTTAAAAAAACATTATTATGGCAACAACAAAATGGGCAATTGACCCGACACACTCCGAAATTGGTTTTAAAGTTAAACACATGATGTTTACAAATGTCTCCGGAAAATTCGAAAACTATGAGGCAACCATCACTACTGAAGATGACAATTTTGAAAATGCAAACATTAGCTTTACAGCAGATGTTAATTCTGTAGACACCCGTAACACCGACAGAGACAACCACCTGAAAAGTGCTGACTTTTTCGATGCGGAAAACCACCCGAAATTAACGTTCAAAGCCTCTTCTTTTTCAAAAGTTGATGATGAGAACTATGAATTATCCGGTGATTTAAGTTTAAGAGGTGTTACAAAATTTGTGACCCTTCCGGTAGAATTCAGCGGATTGATGAAAGATCCATGGGGCAATACAAAAGCCGGTTTAAACATTAGCGGAAAAATAAGCCGTAAAGACTGGGGGCTAAACTGGAACTCTGCACTGGAAACCGGTGGTGTTTTAGTGAGCGACGATGTTCGTTTGAATATAGAATTACAATTATTAAAACAATAATCTGGTAATCATTATTTTTTTGGTTAAGTAAGTTATCCCTGGAATTCCAATGAACTCCAGGGATATTTTTTTTACAAACCGGCAGTCAGCAAAGCAACCCGCATTATCTTAATCTAAAAAGTACTATTTTTGTCCGGACAATAAACAAACAAAACCAACAAAGAATAGTATATGAAAGCATATGTATTTCCGGGTCAGGGTGCCCAATTCACCGGAATGGGTAAAGATTTATATGAAAATTCAGCATTAGCAAAGGAATTATTTGAAAAAGCAAACGAGATATTAGGCTTCCGCATTACCGACATTATGTTTGAAGGAACTGCCGAAGAATTAAAAGAAACCAAAGTAACACAGCCGGCAGTTTTTTTACATTCGGTTATCTTAGCAAAAACATTAGGAGCCGATTTTAAACCGGAAATGGTTGCCGGACATTCTCTTGGTGAATTTTCTGCTTTGGTCGCTAACGGAGCGCTTTCTTTTGAAGATGGCCTGAAATTAGTTTCCCAACGTGCTTTAGCCATGCAAAAAGCCTGCGAGATCACACCATCTACTATGGCTGCTGTTTTAGGTCTTGAAGATAAAGTTGTGGAAGACGTTTGCGCGGCTATTGACGGTATCGTAGTGGCTGCCAACTATAACTGCCCGGGGCAGTTAGTTATTTCAGGAGAATTAAAAGCGGTTGAAAAAGCCTGTGAGGCAATGAAAGAAGCCGGCGCAAAACGCGCATTGATCTTACCGGTTGGTGGTGCTTTCCACTCGCCAATGATGGAACCGGCCCGTGAAGAACTGGCCGCAGCGATTGAAGCGACAACGTTTTCAAATCCGATTTGCCCGGTTTATCAAAACGTTCCTGCCAATGCCGTATCAAATCCGGACGAAATTAAAAAGAACCTGATCATTCAGTTAACCGCTCCGGTAAAATGGACACAGTCCGTACAACAGATGATTGCTGACGGTGCCACTTCTTTTACAGAAGTAGGTCCCGGAAAAGTATTGATCGGATTGGTAAATAAAATCAACAAAGAGGTGGCTACCGCTTCTGCATAGTCTGCACCTTATATAAAACAAAAATCCGGAAGCAATGCTTCCGGATTTTTTATAGCTGTATTTTTTATTACATTCCACTTCTGATGGCCTCTACCGGATCTAATTTTGATGCGGATATAGCCGGAATAATCCCGGAGATCAAACCGATAAAAGCGGCTAAGGAGGTTCCGATGAGAATATTCCAGAATCCCAGGACAAATTCAAAATCCAGGACCTTGGACATCACCATTGCGATTATCCAGACCAACAGCATCCCTACCAATCCGCCGATAACGGAAAGGATAATGGCTTCAAACAAAAACTGGAATAATATAAAACGGTTTTTAGCGCCCAATGCTTTTTGAATCCCGATCAGGTTCGTTCGTTCTTTTACGGAAACAAACATGATATTCGCAATTCCGAAACCGCCAACCAATAACGAGAATCCGCTGATAATCCAGCCCACGACATTCATCTGCCCGACAATACTGTCAATAAAATCCGTAAAACCGGACAATACATTGATAAAGAAATTATCAATCTCGCTGGTTTTTAAACCGCGGAATGTTCGCAGTTTCTGCGTAAGCTCTCCTTTAAACGCATCAATATCCACTCCTTTTTTTGGACGGATAAGAATGGCAGGCGTTAACATATCGCTGTTATCGCCATACAGCCTTCTCAGGAAGTTTACCGGTAAAAAAGCGGAAATATCTTTACTTTTCCCGAACGTACTGGCACCTTCTTTATCCAGAACTCCGATTACCGTGAACCGCTGTCCGTATAAGCGGATCTTTTTACCCAAAGGATCGATACCGTTAAACAAACCTGCTGCCACTTCACTTCCGATAATGATGACCGGTGTTCCGGAATTGGATTCCGATTCGGTAAAAAATCTTCCTTTGGCAAATTTTAATTTTTCAATATCGACAAACTCGTTTGTACACGGATTAATACTGATACCGCTAACAGTGTTCGATTCATATTTAATATTTTCGGCACGGGTAAAAAGATTGAACGAAATTTTGTCCATCTCTTTCAGCGAACGCTTTAAATAATCAAATTCTTCGTAGGTAACATCCGGAAACTGCTCGCGTTTCCATTGCGGGATATCTGTAGGCCCGAAAGAAAAACGCATTAAATAAACCGTGTTCTTATCCAAACCGCTTAAATCATTCTTGATTTTCCGGTCCATAGAATCCACAGCCGCCAAAACTGCAATAATCGAAAAAATCCCTATCGTCACCCCTAACAGGGACAATAAGGTTCTCAGCTTATTATTTCGCAAAGCATTGAGTGCAAAACTCAGGCTTTCTTTTAACAGTCTTAAATATAAAAGCATAGTGTCTGTTTTGACTTTTGTAAAATTCTTTATTTTTTCAATAATATCCTAAACAATTAGTACCTAAAACACCGGAAATGTTACAGAAAAACAAGACAAATATCCACAGGCATTAACAGAACGAAAATCACACTTTTACCGGCAGCGGCACAAGTAAACTCCAAAGCCTAAAGTAGCACTCTAAATAAAGCTGTTAATCGTAACGAAAACAATGAAAAAAAATAAAAAAACATCAAAATCTAACCCCTATTATCTTGAATGTTAAAGTAACAATAACTACTTTTGCACCTTTAAAAACACAACAACACAATGAACACTACAAAAACCATTCAATCTGCTTTAATTTCAGTATTTGATAAAGACGGATTAGAACCTATCGTTAGAAAATTACACGACCATAACGTAACCATTTATTCAACGGGCGGAACCGAAGATTTTATCAAAAACCTGGGTATTCCTGTAGTTCCTGTAGAAGATGTTACTTCTTATCCTTCTATTTTAGGCGGACGTGTAAAAACGCTTCACCCAAAAATCTTTGGCGGAATTTTAAACCGTCAGGATCACGAAGGAGACGTGCAGCAGATGGAGGAATACAAAATCCCTCAAATTGATTTGGTAATTGTAGATTTATATCCTTTTGAAAAAACGGTTGCTTCCGGAGCCGGTGAAGCAGATATCATTGAAAAAATCGATATCGGCGGAATTTCCTTAATCCGTGCAGCAGCAAAAAACTTCAAGGATACTGTTATTGTTCCTTCCGTTAACGAGTATGCTTTATTTTTAGAAATGATCACTATTGGAAATGGCGCTACCACTCTTGAAAACAGACGTTTGTTAGCCACTAAAGCTTTCCATGTATCATCGCATTACGACGGAGCGATCTTTAATTATTTCAACACAGACGAAACCATCTACAAAGCAAGTATTACAGACGGTCAGGTTTTACGTTATGGCGAGAACCCGCACCAGAAAGGATATTTCTTTGGCGAATTCGATAAAATGTTCACCAAAGTACACGGTAAAGAACTTTCTTACAACAACCTGTTGGATGTTGATGCTGCTGTAAACCTGATGAACGAGTTTAAAAATGACAATCCTACATTTGCCATTTTAAAACACAACAACGCTTGCGGTATTGCTACCCGAAACACGATGAAAGAAGCTTATCTTGATGCTTTAGCCGGTGATCCGACTTCTGCTTTCGGAGGTGTTTTAATCGCCAACGGAAAAATTGACGAAGCGGCTGCCGAAGAAATCAACAAGCTGTTTTGTGAAGTGGTAATTGCTCCGGCTTATGACGAAAAAGCAATTGCGATTTTAGAAGAAAAGAAGAATAGAATCATCCTGATTCAGAATGAGGTGGAATTACCTACAAAACAGGTAAGAACATGTCTTAACGGAATGTTAATTCAGGATAAAGATAACATTACAGACAATAAAGAGCACTTAAAAACCGTTACCTTTACAGCACCTACAGCGCAAGAAATTGACGATTTACTATTTGCTTCTAAAATTTGTAAGCATACTAAATCCAACACTATTGTTTTTGCTAAAAACAAACAATTGTGTGCTTCCGGAACCGGTCAGACATCACGTGTTGATGCGTTACGCCAGGCAGTAGAAAAAGCCAATTCATTTCATTTTGATCTAAACGGAGCGGTTATGGCAAGCGATGCTTTTTTCCCGTTCCCGGATTGTGTTGAGTTAGCAAAAAATGCTGGTATTACAGCTGTAATTCAACCTGGTGGCTCTATTAAAGACGAATTAAGCATTAACTATTGCAATGAAAATAAAGTTGCAATGGTATTTACGGGTGTTCGTCATTTTAAACATTAATTTTATTATTTTTGTAGGCTAATTATTTATAAATATATTAAACCCTTTTTTGTATGGGATTTTTTGATTTCATGACTGAGGATATTGCGATTGACCTTGGTACCGCAAATACCCTTATAATCCACAATGACAAAGTTGTCGTTGATAGTCCATCTATAGTTGCTCGTGATCGTGTTTCTGGGAAAATTATTGCCGTTGGTAAAGAAGCAAACCAGATGCAGGGTAAAACTCATGAAAACATTAAAACCATACGTCCTTTAAAGGATGGTGTAATTGCTGATTTTGATGCGTCGGAAAAAATGATCAGTTTGTTCATTAAAAGTATTCCTGCGCTTAAAAAGAGAATGTTCACACCGGCTTTGCGAATGGTGGTTTGTATCCCTTCCGGTATTACCGAAGTGGAAATGCGTGCGGTAAAAGAATCCTGCGAAAGAGTAAACGGGAAAGAAGTATATCTTATCCATGAGCCTATGGCTGCGGCTATCGGTATTGGTGTAGACATTATGCAACCGAAAGGAAACATGATTGTAGACATCGGTGGTGGAACAACAGAAATTGCAGTTATTGCTTTGGGCGGTATTGTATGTGACAAATCGGTTAAAATTGCCGGTGACGTTTTCACGAACGATATTGTATACTATATGAGAACCCAGCACAACCTTTTCGTTGGAGAAAGCACGGCTGAAAAAATTAAAATTGCTATCGGAGCTGCGACAGAAGATCTGGATACGCCGCCGGATGACATGTCTGTTCAGGGACGTGACCTGTTAACAGGAAAACCGAAACAGGTGGATGTATCGTATCGTGAAATCGCAAAAGCTTTGGATAAATCCATTCAGCGTATCGAGGATGCCGTTATGGAAACCTTATCGCAGACACCTCCGGAATTAGCAGCAGATATCTACAATACCGGAATTTATCTTGCCGGTGGAGGATCGATGCTAAGAGGACTTGATAAACGAATTTCACAAAAAACTGATTTACCGGTTTACATCGCTGAAGATCCATTGCGGGCAGTAGTTAGAGGAACCGGAATGGCATTAAAAAACATTCAGAAATTTAAAGGGATACTTATCAAATAAAGAAATAATTCATGCAGCAAATTTTTAACTTTATATTAAAAAACAGTAACAAGTTACTGTTTTTGCTGCTTTTGGGCATTTCTTTATCTTTAACGATACAATCGCACTCATATCACAGGAGCCGTTATATCAGTTCGGCAAATACATTTACCGGTTTTGTTTACGAAAAAATCAATAATGTAAAAGAATACCTGAATCTTCGCGAGCAAAACAACCAGTTGGCTTTCGAAAATGCAGAACTGAAAAAACTGCTTTACAACGGAGTGGATTCTTTGGGCACTAACGTTTCGATGCCGAAACCGTCCGGCCTGGAGAATATTAAAGTGTATAATGCCAAAGTAATCAACAACACTTTTAACAGTAAAGAAAACTACCTGACGTTATTGGGCGGTGAAAAAGACGGTTTAAAAGCCGATATGGGCGTTGTGAACAGCTTAGGTGTTGTCGGGATTATCGAAAAGACATCGTCCAGTTATTCGACTGTACAAAGTGTTTTAAACGTCAAATCGCAGATCAATGCGAAAATCAAAAAGTCCAACCATTTCGGTTCCCTGATCTGGAACGGACGTAATGTTGGTTTTGCACAGTTAATCGATGTACCCCGACTGGCTTCCGTTAGAAAAGGAGACACCATCGTAACCGGTGGGCGTTCGGAAATTTTCCCGGAAAACATTCCTATCGGAACGATTGACAAAGTATATATCGATAAGGCGACCAATTATTACACCCTTAATGTTCGGTTATTCAACGACATGACGAACTTAGGTCATGTGTATGTAATTGAAAATTTGAAAAGAGCAGAAATCCAGAAACTAGAAGAAGAAACAAAAAATGAATAGCACGTTTATTACAAATAGCTTACGGTTTGTAATGCTACTTGCCATACAGGTTGTTATTTTTAACAACATCAATTTTCTGGGTTTTATCAATCCCTATCCGTATATCCTTTTTATAATTTTATATCCGGTTAACGGAAATAAAGCAGGATTGCTGATGGCCAGTTTCTTCCTGGGCCTTATCATGGATATGTTTTCCAATTCGGGAGGCGTACATGCGGCAGCCTGCGTTACACTGGCTTATTTCAGACCAGCTTTCTTCCGGTTTTCATTTGGAGTGAGTTACGAATACCAAACCGTCAAAATAACCGATAAGCTCTCCCCCGAGCGTTTCTCATTTATACTAATAGCTGTGGTAACCCACCATTTGGTACTCTATTTATTAGAAATATTCCGTTTTAATTTTATTTGGGATATTTTATTACGAACTTTACTAAGCACAATATTTACTTTACTACTTTGCATCATAATTATTTATTTAATTAAGCCTAGCAAACGATGAGAAAACTTTTATTACCTGGTTTGATTGTTATTTCAGCACTGCTGATAATGGCAAGGCTTTTCTATTTGCAAATTTTAGATGATTCGTATATTCAGAAATCGGATAACAATGCGATTAAAATTAAATATGAATATCCGGAACGCGGTTATATCTATGACCGTAAAGGACAGCTTTTGGTTGCTAACCAGCCGTCTTATGACATTATGGTTACCCCAAAAGACGTTAAAAATATTGATACCCTTGAATTCTGCAACCTGTTAAACATCACAAAAGAAGAATTCATCAAAAAAATTCAGAAAGCCCGCGTGTACAGTCCAATGCTTCCTTCTGTGTTCATCGCACAGCTGAACAAGATGGAATATGCGGCTTTTCAGGAAAAAATCAGAAAGTTCTCCGGTTTTGAAATTTTAAAGCGTTCGCTAAGGGATTACCAGGTAAATGTTGGTGCCAATATTTTTGGTTACATTACCCAGGTTAACGACAACATTATCAAAAAACACCCGTATTATAAAAGCGGAGACCTGATTGGTATGCAGGGTGTCGAACAAATGTATGAAGACATCCTGAGAGGAACCAAAGGGGTAAAATATATCCAGCGTGACCGTTTCAACAGGGATATCGGTCCTTATAAAGACGGTATTTATGACACGATCGCCATACAGGGAGAAGACATTACACTAACCATTGATGCCGAGCTTCAGAAATACGGTGAATCCTTAATGGTTAACAAAAGAGGCGGTATCGTGGCTATCGATCCGAAAAGCGGTGAGATCCTGGCACTGGTAACCGCTCCGTCCTATGACCCGGCTATCTTAGTGGGTCGCGAGCGTTCGAAAAACTACACCATGCTGTTTAACGATTCTATCGCAAAACCGTTATACGACAGGGGTTTACTGGCCGAATATCCTCCCGGATCACCGTTTAAAATACTTACCGGATTGATCGGTTTACAGGAAGAAGTGATCGATGAAAACACCTCATTTGTTTGTCATCACGGGTTTTCTTATGGTAGAGGTGCTTTTATGAAATGCCACTGCCCGGGCGGAAACATCCAGCTTCACAACGGTATTTACAAATCCTGTAATGCCTATTTTGCCAATGTTTACAAAAGAACGATCGAAAAATACAGCAAACCGAGATTTGGAGTTGACGCCTGGAGCGGCCATCTGAAAAGCTTCGGATTGGGTAACTTTATGGGCTACGACTTACCTCCGGGAAGAAAAGGACATATTCCGACATCAAGGTATTATGATCGCTGGTATCCAAACGGCGGATGGAAAGGAACAACCATTATTTCCAATTCTATCGGCCAGGGTGAGGTTACCATGACACCTATTCAGTTAGCCAGCATGATGGCTACCATTGCGAATGAAGGGTATTATTACACTCCTCACGTAATTAAAAAGATTGAAAAGCATAAGATCGATAAAAAATTCACGACCAAACACGTTACCACTATTGACAAACAATATTTCCGTCCGGTTATTGACGGTCTTTTTGACGTGTACAATATGGGAACGGCAAGAAGCCTGCGCGTAGACGGCATTGAAATTTGCGGTAAAACCGGTACTGCCGAAAACTTTACCAAGATTAACGGAAAACGTGTTCAGCTTACTGACCACTCCGTGTTCGTTGCTTTTGCACCCAGAAACGATCCTAAGATCGCTATTGCGGTATTGGTTGAAAACGGATATTGGGGTGCGCGTTGGGCAGGACCTATTTCCAGCTTAATGATTGAAAAATACCTCAGAGGTACCATTACCCGAACAGATTTAGAAAAAAGAATGCTGGAAGGAAGCCTACAGCACGAATATGACAAGGTTACCAGCGGATTACCTTTTACAATTAACAACAAATAATGAAGAACCAAAGTGTAGCGAGTAATATCGATTGGATTACAATACTTATTTATATTGTATTAGTTGCCATGGGATGGATGAATATCTATTCTGCTTCGTTACCATTGGAACAAACGTCCATATTTGACCTGAGTCAGATTTACGGAAAACAGATGCTGTTCATTCTTCTGGCAATTCCGTTGATCTTCACAATACTATCTGTGGATGCCAAGATTTTTGAGAAATATGCCGTCGTCTTTTACGCCCTCGGTATCGTGTTGTTATTAGGACTCTTCGCCTTTGGTAAAACCATTAAAGGACAGACCAACTGGTATCAGTTTGGCGGTTTCGGTTTCCAGCCCTCGGAGTTTGTGAAAACCGCAGCAGCCTTGCTACTCGCCAAACTACTGAGTGACACCCAGATAAACATCAAACAATTCAGCCATCAGGTACTTGCACTGGCCGTTTTTGGCTTTCCGGTTATCCTGATCATGCTCCAGCCCGATGCCGGTAGTGCGATGATTTTTATCTCACTGGTATTCGTACTTTACCGGGAAGGTTTGCCAAGCTGGTATTTATGGACCGGATTTATCGCGATTATACTCTTTGTCCTTGCCCTGATTATCAAGCCTGTTTTCATTGTAATCCTGGCACTGATGATCATGATCATTCACTATATCTTTAACCGGCGAATTAACCGGAATCCGCTCGTGTACGGTATCATTTTCGTACTGATTACCGGTTTTGTATTCTCGGTAGACTATGTATATGAAAATGTACTGGAATCGCACCAGAAAGACAGGATCAATGTACTTTTGGGTAAAGATGTCAACATGCAGAAAGAAGGATACAACCTAAACCAGTCCATGATTGCGATTGGTTCCGGAAGCTGGATCGGAAAAGGCTACCTGGAAGGAACACAGACAAAAGGCGGTTTCGTTCCCGAACAGCATACGGATTATATTTTTACCACTGTTGGTGAAGAATGGGGATTTGCCGGAGCAGCAGTTGTTATCGCGTTATTCGTGACGCTATTCCTGCGGATCATCTATTTGGCCGAACACCAGAAAACAAAGTTTAGCCGTGTCTACGGGTATTGTGTAGCCACTTTCCTGTTTACCCACTTCTTTGTAAACATTTCAATGCTAATTAAAATGTTCCCGACCATTGGAGTACCACTGCCCTTTTTCTCGTACGGTGGTTCCAGCTTGTGGGCCTTTACGATTTTACTGTTTATCTTCCTGAAAATGGATGCGAATAAGGTAAACGAATGGTAGTTAATTAAAACTCCATCCTTTATAATCACTCGATTTTTCGAATTTGTTTTCTACGGCATCCGGTAATTGCGGAAAGAAGTCAATACCGGTTAATTTTTCGATGGTATCCACATCCACAACAAATTCATAAAGCGGTTTCTCGCTGGCTTCATGCGGCACCAGGAAACCGATCATCTTATCGCCTTTTTTAGTCATTAAAACCTTGTAGAAATAGTTTGGAACCGCTACCTGCTCCTTCCCGATTGTCTTCAGATTATCCGACAATACACCGCCGGTCACAACATAAAGCCCGTCGTATTTTGTAGCCCAGTAGCGTACTTTCTGCTCCAGCCTGTTCCAGACACCATCGTTAAAATCATGCCGCTGGGGCGAAATATTGGACGTTAAAAATGTTTCCTGATACATTTCATAATCTTTTTTCCGATCGCCCGCCGGACACAAATGTCCTTTATCGTAACCGGAATTTTTATAGTTTTTCCAACTGGCAGAACCCGTTTTTACCGCATTATCTTCAATAAAAAAAGGTCGTTTGTAATCCCTGTTTGAAAAGTCGTTTTTCGTTAGCGTATAGGCTACCCACTCCGATTGTTCATAATCTTCGGCATACGAAAACGTATAACTGTTGTGGGTAATAACCACACCGGTAGTAGAGGTCGGATAATAATCGAACCCATTTTGCAGGACCGGACTTACCGGCGATACAATACTCTCTTTCGGGTGTTCATTACTGATTACCACTGTATTTTCAGTGTTTTGACGGCACGAATGCAGCAAAAAAATCAGGACAGCCAGTTTTATCGGGATTACAATACTCTTCATCGCAATTAATCAGTATATGGTATAATTTTTGTTACATTTGTAAAGATAGCAAATAGTTATAACGCATTTTACAATTCAAAAAAGTATAATTTATGAGAATGAAATTAATGTTGGCTGTGTTGATTATGGCAACACAATTTAGTTTTGGACAGGAAATCGCTAAAGAAACAACAACCAATGCTGAAACACATATTAAAGAAACACAGAACGAATTAAAAAGAATCAAAGAAGAAAAAGAGCGTATTGAAAAAGAAAAGCTCGACAATGAAAAAGCACTGGCACTTAAGGAAGCCGAAAAACAGCGAAAAATAGCCGAAAAGGAACAAAAAAGATTGGCTAAAGAATTAAAGAAAGCCGAAAAGGCACATGCCAATCTTGAAAAAGCACAAAAGAATGTGCATAAAGCAACCGACAGGGTTCAGAGCAGTCAGAAAGATTTGGACAAACAAAATGAAAAATACCGAAATCTGAAAGACCGCAACAAGCTTACTGATGAAGACGACATCAAATGGAAAAAGAAGCTTTTAAAGCTTGCCAATAAAAATAAAGAACGAAAAATAGAATTACAGGAAGCGCAATTAGCATTAAAAAACCTGAATCCTAATTCCTAATAAAAAAAGCCATCTTCACGATGGCTTTTTTTATTATTGCTATTTATGATGCTTTTACATCCAGGGCATCCCGGAGCGCATTACCTATCATCATAAAGGCCAATACCAGCAGCAGCATCGCTACTCCCGGGATAATCGCCAGATACGGCTTTCCTAATATGATATAATTATAGTTATCCTTAATCATGGAACCCCAGCTCGGAACCGGAACCTGTGCGCCCAGTCCTAAAAAGCTCAGTCCGCTTTCCACCAATATGGCCGAAGCAAAATTAGCTGCCGAAATTACAATTACCGGCGCCATACTGTTGGGTAAAATATGGTTAAAAATGATACGGCTGTTTCTATAACCCAATGCCCGGGCTGCCGTTACATACTGCATTTCCCGGATACTCATAACCTGCCCTCTGACCACACGGGCCACTTCTACCCACATCGTTAATCCGACCGCTACAAATACCTGCCAGAAACCTTTTCCCAAAGCCAGTGTTATCGCAATAACCAGCAGCAAGGTAGGAATAGACCAGATCACGTTAATAAGCCACATGACAAATGCATCGACCTTACCGCCATAATAACCGGCAATGGCACCAAAGAAAATCCCCACAATCAGAGAAATCAGTACCGAGACAAAACCAATCGCAATTGAAACTCTCGAACCAATGATCAGGCGGCTCAGTAAGTCCCGCCCCTGGTTGTCCGTTCCCAAAAAAAAGGTTTTCTCTACTATGTATTTTGCCTTCAGCATTTCCGGATCCTTTTCTTTCCCGAAGGCGGAAAGCGGAATTTTATCGGTGATAACGATATTCTTGTCTTCCGAGTATTCGTCAAAATACAGGGAATCGTTTGCTATTCTATAGGCGTTAACCGGTTTTTTGGTAAAATAATCCGGATGTCCTGTAAAGTAATCATACCAATGGCTTTCCGGCTGTGTTTCCAGCGGAATATGGAGTATGGTTACTTTAAAACCGGGTTCTTTGGAACGTATTGCCAAATCACCCCAGTTGGCATATTTGGAATTATCCGGAGCAATAAAATAGCCAAACACGGCTACAAAGATTAATATTGCAATAAACACAAAACTGAAAACGCCCCAGAAGTTTTTTCTAAACTTCCGGAGCGCTAAAGCTGTAAGAGATTGATTCGATAAACTCATTAATTTACTTTATCAACAATTTTATTTTTTTTGTCTTTTAACGTTATCGTTCCTTTCACATTGGCATTCATGCTTTTCATATCCGTTAAGATATTCAAGGCTTCGTCTACATACACATCGTTATTTAAACTCTCGTGCCAACGCTGTCTTTTCTGAGCTAACAAGGTATCGTTTTTAAACAATTCCATTTCGTATGGCAATGATGTAAAGGTCAGGCTGTTTTTATAATCTGCCAAAGCTTTGAATTTTTTAGCAGTCGCTTCCACTGCCGATTCTTCTGCTTTGAATTTTTTGAAATTCAGACTGTACACATTCATATCCTTACGGGAGCTGATCCATTTTGCATTTTCATCGATCAGTTTAAACTGCTCGTTATCTGCCATTCGCTCTTTACTTTTGGCAATAGTTCCTGAAAAATCAAGTCCTTTTACCGGTTGGTAATTTGCCGGATCAATTTTGTCCCAAGGCATTGCATTGTCAATATCACGTTCGCCCATATCGATATAAGAATAACGATCCGGCATCACGATATCACTCAATACCCCTTCACGCTGTGTAGAACCACCGTTTACTCTGTAGAATTTCTGAGTAGTCGTTTTTAAAGCGCCTAAATCACCATAAGGATTGCTTCGGATAAACTGATTCAGGTCGATTACATTCTGAACCGTTCCTTTACCATAAGTATGTTTACTTCCGATGATCACACCTCTTTTATAATCCTGGATAGCTGCTGCAAAGATCTCTGATGCCGAAGCCGAGAAGTTATTCACCATTACCACAAGCGGACCATCCCAGTGTACTTTTGACTGTTTGTTGTACAGTACTTCTTTTTTACCGTTAGCCGATTTGATCTGTACCACCGGTCCCTGATCGATAAACAACCCTACCATGTCCACAACGGTTTGCAAAGAACCTCCGCCGTTATCGCGCAAGTCCATTACGATTCCCTGAACATTCTGTTTTTTCAATCGTTCGATTTCCTGTGCTACATCTTTAAAGGCATCTCTTTTATCTTTATTTTCAAAATCGATATAGAATTTCGGTAAATAAATTACGCCGTAAGTCGCATCCCCTTTTTTAACTAAAGACGATTTTGCGTATGTTTCTTCAATTTCAACCACTTCACGGACAATCGGAATTACTTTAATGGTTCCATCCACTTTTTTAACGGTTAAACGAACTTCCGTTCCTTTTTTACCTTTAATTTTTTTCACCACATCGTCCAGACGCATTCCAACCACATCAACCGGTTCGTCATTTCCCTGCGCTACTTTCATGATCAGGTCACCCTGCTCCAGTTGTTTTCCTCTCCAGGCTGGTCCGCCAGGGATCAGTTCTGTAATTTCGGTGAAATCGTTTTTCTTTTGTAAACGGGCTCCGATTCCTTCCAGGCTTCCGCTGATGCTGATATCGAATTTCTCTTTATCATCCGGAGCAAAGTAGAAAGTATGCGGGTCAAAACGCTCTACAATAGCATTCAGATAGACAGAGAACCAGTCTTCACGGTCTAATTCCTGAATGAATCCGAAATATTCGTCTAACGATTTTAAAGTCGTTTCACGGGAACTTTTCTCTAATTCTTCAACTGTTTTTGGTTTGGAATCAGCAGCTTTTTTAGTTCCTTCCGCTCCTTTTTTATCTGCTGTACCTTCTTTCTCTTTTTCCTGTAATTTCAGCTTGTCGGTAACCGAAGACAAGACATTCAGTTTTAACTGTTTTTCCCAACGGGTTCTCAGTTCCGATTTGTTTTTAGAAAACGGCTGTTTGTCATAATCCACGCTGATTTCCTCATTTGTATTGAAATCAAACGGTTTGTCCAGTACATCTTTGTAGATTTTTTTTGATTCGGCCATACGTTCCATCAAACGTTGGTAAGTCAGATCAAAAAAGGTCAGATCTTTATTTTTGATCATGTCATCGATCTGCGTTTCATATTTGGAAAACTCATCCAGATCCGACTGAATAAAGAATCGTTTCGAAGGATCTAAGGCAGAAATATATTCTTTATAAACACTTTTTGAAAATGCGTCATCCATCGCCACAGGATCATAATGCCCTTTTTCTAAAACAAATGTCAACAGTTCCAGCAAAAGCTTGTCTTTTTCAGGATCTGCTTTTTTGTTAGGCATAAAACTCCAAAGTATTGCTGACAAAGCGGTTATCACCAATACAATCTTATAATTTCTCTTCATAAATTGCCAAAAAGTATTCATTACTATTTTTCAACTAAATTACATAAAAAAGGATGTTACTCTCTTAATATACGGATAATTTTTTGTTAAAGGTTTCTTTTCATTACGGAATTATCACAGATATTCCAAAACTTTAAAAATCAAAAATTGTACCAGGACAAATTTAGAAATTGCTTACTTTAGCGAAACTAAAAAAATACCCCCAAAATGAGTAAGAAACCTTTAATATTGGTTACAAATGACGACAGTATTGTGGCACCGGGAATCAGAGCACTGATTAGTGTAATGAAAGAAATCGGGGAAGTTGTGGTAGTCGCTCCGGACAGTCCGCAATCGGCTATGGGACACGCTATCACCATCAACAATACGCTGCATGTAGAGAAAGTTACCATTGATGCCGATCTGGATACCGAATACAGCTGCTCCGGAACTCCGGTAGACTGTGTTAAAATTGCCGTTCATGAAATCCTGAAGCGCAAACCGGATTTATGCGTATCGGGCATCAACCACGGTTCTAATTCTTCTATCAATATTATTTATTCCGGAACCATGAGTGCCGCTGTAGAAGCCGGTATTGAAGGGATTCCCGCCATTGGTTTCTCATTATTGGATTTTAGCTGGAATGCCGATTTTGAGCCGGCAAAGGAATTTGTCAAAAAAATCACCCTGGAGGTTCTGGAAAAAGGCCTGCCGGACAGCGTTATTCTGAATGTGAATTTACCGAAACTTCCTGCTCAGGAAATCAAGGGAATCAAAATATGCCGTCAGGCAAAAGCCATGTGGGAAGAGCGTTTTGACAAAAGAACAAATCCGCAGGGAAAAGAGTATTACTGGCTTACCGGTGAGTTTGTCAACCAGGATAAAGGAGAAGATACAGACGAATGGGCTTTGGCCAATGGTTATATTTCCGTTGTGCCGGTTCAGTTCGACCTTACCGCACACCATGCCATCCAGCAGCTGAACACCTGGAATCTGAACAATTAAGATTAAAACGATGATGCGTACAAAAGATTTAATAATAGGATTTATAATCGGAATACTTGCCGCAGGCCTTGGCTCCTGCCTGTTCCTGTTATTGTTTACGGACATTCACACCATTCAGGGTCTGAAATTTATCCGTCAGCAAAACTTATCCGGAAAGGTCATTACCCTTGGCGCTGTTTTCAACCTGATCTCGTTCTTTTTATTATTAAAATTCCGCAAGGAAGAAATGGCACGTGGCGTCATCCTGGCCACTATCGTTTTAGCAATATTAACCGTTATCCTATAACAGTACACAGAAATCAACAAGCGATGAAATATTACATTATAGCCGGAGAAGCATCAGGCGACCTTCATGGTTCGAACTTAATGAAGCGCCTTTACCAACACGACCCAAATGCCGAAATACGTTTTTGGGGTGGCGATCTGATGCAAAAAACCGGAGGCACTTTAGTTAAACATTATCGCGACCTTGCTTTTATGGGATTTGCGGAAGTGGTTATGAATCTTAAAACGATCCTTAACAATATTAAAATATGCAAAGCCGACATACTGGCTTTTCAGCCGGACGTGCTGATATTCATTGACTATCCCGGTTTTAACATGCGCATTGCAAAATGGGCAAAAGAGCTGGGCATGAAAACCCATTATTATATTTCCCCGCAAATCTGGGCGTGGAAAGAAAACCGTATCAATGCCATCAAACGGGATGTGGATAAAATGTATGTTATTCTGCCTTTTGAAAAAGATTTTTACGAAAAGAAACACCATTTCCCGGTAGCTTTTGTAGGCCACCCGCTGATCGACGCGATTCACTATCGCGAAAAAACCGATACGGCACGATTCCGACAGGAAAACGATCTGGATGAAAAACCGATTATTGCCCTGCTGCCCGGAAGCAGAAAGCAGGAAATTTCCAAAATGCTTTCGGAAATGCTTTCTGTAGTGGATGCTTTTCCGGAATACCAGTTTGTGATCGCCGGGGCACCAAGCCAGGATTTTTCTTTTTACCAGCAATTCCTGACCAACAAAAGGGTACACTTTATTTCCAACAAAACCTACGATCTGTTAAGCGTGGCACATGCCGCCCTGGTTACTTCCGGTACGGCAACACTGGAAACTGCCTTATTTAAGGTTCCCGAAGTTGTTTTATATAAAGGAAACTGGATTTCCTACCAGATTGCCAAGCGTATTATTACCTTAAAATACATTTCGCTTGTAAATCTGATCATGGATAAAGAAGTGGTTACCGAATTGATTCAGGGCGATTGCAATCCTAAAAAAATCAAACAGGAACTCTCTAAATTATTAGAACCGAATCACCGCGCTAAGCTGTTGAAAGAATATGATTTACTGGAAGAAAAGCTTGGTGGCGAAGGCGCGAGCGAGAAAACAGCACAGTTAATTATAAATAATTTAACATAAGCCGGCGAAAATATTTCCCTATTTTTGTTCAAAAGCGATTGATCATGAGAAAGGTTATACAAGTATTCTTTTTATTATTTTTAGTGGTTTCCTGTAAATCTACAGCACCAACAATTATTACTTCTAAAAAAGAAGCCGAAAAAAAAGGACTCTATTCCTATACTCAGAAAGAAAGATCAAAAACTGTAGCTTCCTCCTCAAAATCTTCTAAAGCTGATAAAAAAGCGGAAGAAGAATCTCGGAAAACCGATCGTAAAAAACGTAAACTGGTTGAAAAAGACGAACCGGAAAACGATATTATTGTAAGCGACGGAAGCGACAGCTATATCGCAGAACAGTTAACCAATACCGCTATGGACTACCTGGGTGTTCGCTATCGCGGTGGCGGAACGACCCGTGAAGGAATGGATTGTTCCGGACTGGTAACTGCCGTATTCAGTTCTTTTGATCTATCGCTGCCCCGCAGTTCCAACGATATGGCAAAAGTGGGAGAACGACTGGAATTCAAAGACATTAAACGCGGTGACCTGGTATTTTTCAGAACCAACGGTAAGCGCATTATCAACCATGTAGGACTTGTTGTGGAAGTTGCGGAAGATGAAATTAAATTTATCCACTCTTCTACCTCCAGCGGTGTTATTATTTCTTCCACAAAAGAGCCTTATTATGAGCGTTCTTTTGTACAGGCCAACCGAATGGTGAACTAAAATAATTTTTATATACCGCTATTTTTCAATACCTTAGAATTTATGAAGGTATTGCGATATCCCATAATAGCGATTGTATTCTTTTTTGTATCGGGCATACTCTATGATTTTTACCGGAAGCCCGACACAAACAACCTGCTGCTGTTTTGCAGTGTTACCGGCTTTGTCTTCTGCCTGAGCTATTATTTTTCACAAAAAGATTTTTTACAGAAAAATTATTTCGGCTTAACGCTCTGCCTGTTTTCTTTTGCTGCCGGAAGCTTCGTGCATCATGTTCATTATGAACCGAATCACCCGCGACATTATACCCGTTATCTGAAAGAAGACTATAATGAAATCCGGGGAACACTTTCCGAACGTTTAAAACCCAACGCTTTTGCCGAAAAGTACTATTTTACCATTACCGAAATAAACCGGCACCCGGTTTTCGGAACGTTACTGCTAAACATCCCGAAAACAACTGCCATAGAACAGCCGGCCATTGGTGATGTGTTGTTGCTTAACGGTCCTGTAACCCTCATTCCCAGGGCCATTAATCCTTACCATTTTGATTATGCCGCGTATATGGAAAAGCAAAATGTGTTCCACCAGCTGCACCTGGATAGCGGTAATTTTGTAAAGACCGGCCAAAAAAGAAATTTTGATTTTTATACTGCCCGCTACCGCGACAAACTGCTTTCCGGTTTTTCCATACATCATTTCCGGCCGGAAGTGCAGCATGTTATTGACGCTTTACTTCTCGGACAGCGACAGGATATGGAAAAAGAAACATCGAGCAGTTATACCGATGCCGGCGTGGTGCATATCCTTGCCATTTCCGGACTTCATATTGCCGTTTTATACGGAATGCTGCTTTTTATAATTAAACCGCTTAAAAAGCACAAAAAGGGCAATATCCTGCAATTAGTATCCGTGCTTGCTTTTCTTTGGATCTTTGCCATACTATCCGGACTTTCGGCATCTGTTGTCCGGTCCGTGACGATGTTCAGCATCATTAGTTTCGGGCTATTCCTGAACAGGACAGCCAATATTTACAATTCGCTGGCGGTATCCGTATTGCTGTTGCTGCTGTTTAAACCGGATTTTCTTTTCGATGTTGGTTTTCAGCTGAGCTATATTGCCGTTTTCGCTATTGTCTGGCTGCAGCCATTTTACCGGAAAATAAAGTTTGGCAAAAACCGGATCCTCCATTATTTTACGGACACTGCCCTTATTTCGCTGGCCGCGCAAATTGGTGTGATGCCGCTGTGTTTGTATTACTTTAACCAGGTTCCCTCACTCTTCCTGCTGGCCAATATGGTTGTGATACCGCTTTCTACGGTTATCCTGATCCTGGGAATATTCGTCCTGGTCCTGAATTTTGTTTCTACTGCTGTTGCGGTATTTTTCGGGCGCCTGCTTTCTTTTTTAATTGAAGTGATGAATGATTATATTGCCTGGGTCGCCTCTTTTAAAGATTTTGTTATCAAAGATATTCCATTTACTTTTTTGCTGATGATCAGCCTGTACCTGAGCCTTATTTTCTTTTTGCTCTGGCTGCGAAAAAAGAGCTTTCCCCGGTTTGCCGGGTGGCTGGTCACCGTGATGATTTTGCAGTTAGTTTATATGGCGACCCTGACGAATATACGGCAGAAAGACGAACTGGTTATTTTTAACAACCGGAAGCATCCCTTGATTACTGTAAAACAAAAGGGCGGCGTTCGCGCTTTCAGCAACGACAGTTTAATTGAAGACAATTACAATCTTAAAATGTACCGTAAAGGTTTGTTTAATCCGGAAGTGCGTTGCTTTCCGTTACAGCAGCTGCTTTTTTACGGGAACCGGAAGATCCTTATTATCGATCATTCCGGGTTGTATGCTGTTGGCGGAAAACCGGATGTGATTATCCTGACGGGTTCTCCGAAAATCAATCTGGAAAGAGTTATGGCAGCCTTACAGCCGGAACTGGTTATTGCAGACGGCACCAATTATAAATCGGATGTAAAACGATGGGAGAAAAGCTGCGAAAAAACAAAAATCCCTTTTTACGCTACGAGTAAAAAGGGATTTTATAAAATTGCTAATACAAATTAACCTTTTAAATCTTTTAGCAATTCTTCAGGAGTTCTGTAACCAACAAGTGGTGCTTTTAACTCCCCTTTTTTATCTAAGATAAACATAGACGGATAGCCCTGAACCTGTAAAAACATGGTAAATTCATGAACACCGTTTCTGCCTCTTCTGTTCGGATCAAAACCCGGATTGGCATATTTTTTACCTTTATAGTTTACTTCAGAATTTCCTTCTGCATTAAATTTCACAGCATAGTAATTCTTGCTCACAAAATCGGCTACTTCTTTATCGCTAAAGGTATTTTTATCTAACATTTTGCATGGTCCGCACCAATCGGTATACACGTCCATAAAGATCGGTTTCGGATTTTTCTTTTGTGCTTTAATAGCCTCGTCAAATGTCATCCATTTGATTTCCTGTGCCTGAGCCGTTATTGCTCCAACGGTAAGGAATAACATTAATAGTATTTTTTTCATGTTCTTTTTTATTTAATATTCTTTATTATCTGATTTGCTCCTTCTAACCAAACAGCGGGACCGCCGGCAACATAACCGGAGCTTCCCAATTTTTCAAAATTAATTTTCCCGTCTTTTTCAGTGGCTTTTACAAACCATACTGTAGGATAACCGCGAACACCAAACATGTTCATTAACTGGTTGTTTGTTTGCTGTACTTCCGGTGCCAGTGCTTTTCTTCTTGGAAAATCCAACTCCACTAAAATAACATTTTCTTTTGCCCAGCTTACAAACTGCGGTTGTAAAAAAACTTCTTTCTGCAAGCGGATGCACCATCCGCACCAATCACTTCCTGTAAAAAATAAGAACAGCGGTTTCTTTTCTTTTTCCGATAACTGTACCGCTTTTTTAACATCGGTATGCCATTCTAATGTTGCCGCTTCCTGCGCATTAGCCCAAAAGCTTACCAGAACAAAAACCAATACTAATCCTATTTTTTTCATATATCAGGTCTTAATTTATTTTACGCCGTGCATTAATTTTTTCAATACCGGGTTCAACAGTATCACGATACCACCGGCCACCAACGGTACAAATGTAAAAATTAAAAAGAAGGTAGACATATCATAATCTCTCACAATATCGTCAATCATTCCTCCAACACTTGCGGCAAGCTTATTCCCGATGGCAATCGCCAGGTACCACATTCCGAACATAAAAGCAATCATCCGGCCCGGAACCAGTTTACTCACATAGGACAAGCCTACAGGAGCCAGACATAGTTCGCCAAGGGTATGCAGTAAATAGGCCAGGATAAGCCAGATCATGCTCACTCTAACCGTTCCTGCCACTGCTCCCTGCGGTATAGCCGAAGAGCCGTAAGCCAGCACTGCAAAACCAAGTCCCATGATGATTAATCCCAATCCGTATTTTACGGCAGCACTCGGGTTGTATTTGCTATCCCACCATTTTGTATATAACGATGCAAAAACAATGATAAAGAACGAATTAAGCGTACTGAACCACGAAACGGTCACTTCAGAGTTTTCACTTGTAAATTCCCGGTACAGCATCCACAAAACAATTCCCCACATTAAGCCGAAACAAACAAAAAGCGTGATGTTCGATTTTAAAATTACCGATTTGGTTTGTTTGAACAACAGTACCAATACCCAGGTAATAATCCCTAACGGAATAATCGTTAGCAAGGCATTGACCGTATTGAAAATAACCAGCGAGTTTCCATCGAGTGCCCTGTCTGTGAAATCTCTTGCAAACAACACCAAAGAAGTCGCTGCCTGTTCAAAAGACATCCAGAAGAAAACCGTGAAAAATGCAAATACGATAAACGCAAACATCCGGTCTCTTACAATTCTGTCATATCGTAAAATCCTTCCCACGATCAGGAACAGGAACAAGACCAATCCGATCAGAATAACCACTAATGGTCCGGCTAATGTTTCTTTGGAAACAATAAATTCCTGCGGTAAGATATTGATATTGCCTATTTTTGATAACGGGTCATTAAAAATAAATAAAACTCCGATAACGGATGTTAAAAGAATCAGAATTTTATCCAAAGTCGTAAAAGGGTTTCTTTTTTCGGCAGCTGCTGCCGCGGCTTCGCGTTTTTCTTTTTTCGGCACTTCCCCAATTGTTCCGAAAAGCGGTTTGGCCATCCAGAACTGCAACGTCCCTAACAGCATAAAGATTCCGGCAAGTCCGAATCCCCAGCTCCAGCCTACTTTTTCGGCCAGGTAGCCGCAAAGCATCATTCCGAAGAAGGCTCCGGCATTTACCCCCATATAAAAAATGGTATAGGCACCGTCCTTTTTCTCCGGCAGGTCTTTATACATTTCGGAGATAATGGATGTCATGTTCGGTTTAAAAAAACCGGTTCCGATTACCAGCAAAGCCAATCCGAAATACAGCATGAATTCCGTTTCTATGGCCATAGCGGCATGTCCCAGTGTCATGATTCCGGCACCGACAACTACCGCCCAGCGGTACCCGATAAAACGGTCGGCGATCATTCCGCCCAGAATAGGGGTCAGATACAGCAAACCGGCATAGGTTCCGAATAAAGCTCCGGCATTTTCACTACTCCATCCCCAACCCGGCATTGCCACTCCGGCAACAGCCATCGTTAAAAAGTTTACCAGCAGTACCCGCATTCCATAAAACGAAAAGCGTTCCCACATTTCTGTAAAAAACAGTACAAATAATCCCGAAGGATGTCCTAAAACTTTTGATTTGAAAAAATCCGGATTGGCAGATTCAGTCGACATTATAGCAATTCTATTTTAATATTATTATTTTACTTCCTGCATTAATTTTTTCACCAAAGGCGAAATGGCAATTAATACAACTCCCGCAATAAGGGCATACAGTGCCAGTTGTTTATAACCGTCTGCATAGATCGTCAGTTTTTCCAGGTTGGTGGCATGCTCCGAAGCGCTGGCAATATTAGCTCCTAATAATCCGGCAAAATACTGTCCGTAGGCACTCGCCAGGAACCACATTCCCATCAAAACTGCCTGTAGTTTCTGCGGCGAAAGTTTTGTCATGGCCGACATTCCAATCGGCGACAGACACAGCTCTCCAAAAGTAATTACAAACCATCCCAGAGTAAACAGGTCTAAAGAAGTCATCCCGTTAGCATCTGCAAAAAACTTGGTATAGTAAAACACATAAAAACCTCCGGCTAAAAACAGGAATCCTAATCCGAATTTCACTATGGTATTCGGTTCAATTTTCTTTTTAGCCATCCATAACCACACCATACCCACCAAAGCAGCAAACGTGATTACGAAAAAGGAGTTGGAAGAGTTGTTTACCCCGTTCGGATCCAGTTTCACGCCCAGAACGGTATTATTTAAATTGTTGGCTGCAAAAAGGCTCAAAGAACCACCGCTCTGTTCAAAAAATGCCCAGAAGAAAATGGAAAAGATAATGAATACCAAAGCCGCCAAAAGTTTTTTATTTTCTGCTATGGAATAATTTTTCATTTCATAGAACAGGTACAATAAAGAACACGGTCCGATGATATACATAAAAATATCGGTGTATTCTGTTTTGGAAACCATGGTCATGATAATCGGCAATATCAGTAAGGAACCGATATAAGTCGCATATTCATACATTTTTCTTTTAGACGTTTCCAGATTCAGCAATGGCGACAGTCCTATTTCGCCCAGACTTTTCTGAGTTTGTGTAAACGTCAGCAAACTGATAATCATCACAATTGATGCAAATCCGAACGCTACATTCCATCTCAGGTGTTCCGGAATAAAAGAGCTTAACATGCTTCCATTTGCCACAGCGATACAGATATAACCGCCTATCAGCGCTCCTAAATTCACTCCTGCATAAAACAGGGAGAATCCGGCATCTCTTCTGTTGTCGTCATCACGGTACAGTTTTCCGACCATCGTGGAGATATTCGGTTTGAAGAATCCGGTTCCTACAATGGTAAAGCTGATTCCGAAGAAGAAGAATTGTTTGGGATCTACCGCGAGAATAATACTTCCCACGATCATTAACAGTCCACCCCAGAAAAGGGATTTGCGGTACCCCAGAATCTTATCGGCAAACAAACCGCCGATAAAGGTAAAGGCATAAACAAAAGCCTGGGTAGCGCCATATTGCAGGTTGGCTACCGTTTCATTCATCGTTAACTGGTTCACCATAAAGATAACCAGCATCCCTCTCATTCCGTAGAAGCTAAAGCGCTCCCACATTTCACTAAAAAACAAGTACCACAATTGTTTGGGGTACTTGCCATTAAAATTCTGTATTTCCTCTAAAGTCGAGTTTGTATTCATAGTTTAATTAATTCCTTTTTCTTTCATAATCGCATTCAACCATTTCAACAGTACAAACATCATTAACGATGCCACTAATAAAAGACTGAAATTTACCCAGAAGAAATCTGTTTTATCTTCATAAGTATCCCACATACTGGCTAATACTCCACTTAGTTTATTTCCGATAGATGTTGCCAAAAACCAGCCGCCCATCATTAACGAGGTAATGTTCGTAGGACTCAGTTTGGACACTACCGATAGTCCCATAGGGCTTAAGAATAATTCTCCGATGGTAATAATGCCATAATTGGCAACCAGCCACCAAACACTTACTTTTTCGGTTCCGTTGTTCCCCATTTTTACCGCGGCTATCATTACCAGTACCGATAAGGCGGAGATCAATAATCCGAAAGCAATTTTGGTTGGTGTTGACGGTTCTTTTTTACGGTTTCTTAAAAAGGTAAAGAATGCAACCACTAACGGTGTTAAAATAATAACCCATCCCGGATTTATGGACTGACTTAAGTTGGTCGCCCACAAGCTTACTGTGGAACCTTCCTGAGGCAGTTTTTCCGGTGCTACATTTCTAAAATATAACGGATAGCTTACTTCTTTTTTGACTACGCCGTTTTCTTTTTGCAGTCGGAACTGGTCGTCATATAATTCAACAGAGTCTTTTTTAAATTCAACCTGCTTCGCCAGTTTCAATCCGTTAAACACATTTGCGGTTGTTTCGGTTGTCTGTCTGTCGGTATAACGGTCTGCCCAGGTAGTCAGTGCCGATCCGTTTAATTTGAATACTGCCCAGAACAGGATTACCACACCAAAAATTGCTAAAAGTGCTGCAATTGGTCTTTTGTCCTCTGTTTTTGCTTTGAAATACAAACTGGCATAAAATAATACAACCGGAATACACGCAAAGATAAAGGCATCGGTACTGTCGGAACCGAAGATATAGCTATCCGGATTCGTATCGGAAGCCACGCCTTTCAACAACCAGCCAATTACGCCAAATACCGCAGACGGTACCAGGATGAACAGTATAATTTTCCAGAACGGCATGTCGCCTTCCTGTACTCCTTTTTTCTGATCGTAACCTACATAGTGTTTGGTTCCGGACATGAATATCAATACTCCGATAAACATTCCCACTCCGGCAGCCATAAAAGCCCAATGCCACCCTAAAAGGATCTGCAAAGCAGCACCAAAGAAGTTACAGATAAAAGCACCTACATTAATTCCCATATAGAAAATATTGTAGCCTTCGTCCTTTTTGTCTTTGTATTCTTCTTTGGAATAGAAGTTTCCTAATAAGGTCGAGATATTCGGTTTAAAGAAACCGTTCCCTAAAATAACCAGTGTCATGGCTATATATAAGACGGTAATGGAGTGTACTCCCATCAGGAAGTACCCTATTCCCATTAATATTCCGCCTATGATAATTGATTTTCTGTAACCTAAGTAGCGGTCTGCTACCAATCCACCTATAAATGGAGTAAGAAATACTAAAGCAATAAAAGTTCCGTATAAATCAGAAGCTTCTTTTTCGGTCATTGCAAAGCCGGCTTCTACATCTTTTAAATACAATGTAAAAATTCCGATCATTAAATAGTAGCCGAAACGTTCCCACATTTCTGACAAGAATAAAAACGGTAAAGCTTTGGGATGTTTATTCCACATATATTGTTATTTAAGCATTAAAATTATTTTACTCCGTGCATCATTTTCTTAAGAACCGGAGTTAATAAGAATAAAACAACAGATGCAGCACCACACAATATCACAAATACCATAAAGAATTCGAATAGGTTGTGGATCTCAAATCCGGCAAAAACACGGTATTGTGCGCTGATTTGATTGTCTGCTAATAATTTTAACTGCTCAGCCGTTGGTGTAACGGTTTTATCCAACACTGCCTGAAGGTCGATTCCAAGCTCCTCTGCTTTTTTGAATTTGTCTCCGGTAGCCGGTAAAATAGATCCTAATGTACCTGCTAAAGCATATCCTGAAGCATTTGACAGGAAGAATACACCGTATAATAATGATGCAAAACGTTTTGGCGATAATTTCCCTACCAATGATAGTCCGATTGGTGATAAACACAATTCCCCACACGTCTGGATCAGGTATAATAAGATTAACCATTTGATGGCTAACAATCCGCTGTTTCCTAAATCTTTTACATTGTAAGCAATGATAAAATAACTCACTGCGATCAGCATTAATCCGAAAGCCTGTTTCATTGGCGAAATCGGCTCGTTTCCTTTTGCTCTTAATTTATCCCATAGGATACTGAACGGTACTGCAAGCATCACCACGAATAAACCGTTGAAGATCTGCACCATTGACGGCGGCATCTGCCATCCGAAGAAGTTTCTGTCGGTCTGGTTATCGGCAATAAAGGTTAACGAAGAACCTGCCTGTTCGAAAGCAGCCCAGAAGAAGATCACGAAGAAAGAAACAATATAGATTACTAAAATTCTGTCTCTTTCAATTTTAGTTAATGATTTATCCGATAAAATCAATCCTGCCAATGTTAAACCACTGGAATAGATTAACGAGTAAATTACGTTTTGTCCAAATACATAATGGAAGAAAAATCCTAATCCAACAAATGCAATAACGGCAATGATTAATGACAGGGAAGAGAATTCTGCTTTTTGCGCTTCTCCTTCTTCAAAGTCAGCCGCATTATGTCCTGAAGGCAATCCTCCTAAAGGTTTTCCTTCCGGCGTTACCACATATTTGTTTTTAAGGAAGAAGAATACTGCGGTACCAATTGTCATTGCTAATGCAGCCGCAAGGAATCCCCATTTAAACGCATGAATATCTCTCATTCCGCCTGCATCCTTAACGTCACCAACAATAGGACAGATAAATTGTCCTAAAAATGCTCCGATGTTGATTCCCATGTAGAAAATCGTAAAAGCCGTATCCAATTTGCTTTTTTCTTCTTTTGGATACAAACTTCCCACCATACTGGAAATATTCGGTTTGAAGAATCCGTTACCGAAAATAATAACACCTAATGCAGCATACATCAATGTTTTTGCCAACTCTAAGTTAGACGGGAATACGGTTGCACTGGTAAAAAGCAATAACTGTCCGATAGCCATTAAAGACCCGCCCAGCATGATACAGTTTCTGTTTCCTAAAAATCTGTCGGAGATAAAACCGCCCAACATTGGTGTCAGATAGCATAAACCAAGAAATCCACCATAAATTAAGGAAGCTTCCTCTTCTTTCATCATTAACGAGTTAACCAGGAATAAGGTTAACAATGCTCTCATTCCATAGAAGTTGAACCGCTCCCACATTTCGGTTCCGAATAATACCCAAAGTCCTTTTGGATGTCCTTGTTTTACTGTCTTTTCGCTCATTTGTATTGTTTTTGGTTTTTTGGTTTGGTTTTATATTATAACTTTTCTTTGATAAAGTTGGTCATTTTAGTGTACAACTGCAAACGTGTTTTCCCACCGTAGATACCGTGATTTTTATCCGGATAAATTGCCCAGTCAAATTGTTTGTTTGCCTGTACCAAAGCTTCTACCATTTTCATGGTATTTTGTACATGCACATTATCATCGGCAGTTCCGTGAACCAAAAGGAAGTTTCCTTTTAGTTTGCTCACATGGTTAATAGGTGAATTGTTGTCATATCCTGAGGCATTCTCCTGAGGCGTCTGCATATATCTTTCTGTATAAACACTGTCATAATATCTCCAGCTGGTAACCGGTGCAACGGCAATAGCCATTTTGAAAGTATCACTTCCCTGGAAAATACAGTTGGACGACATGAATCCACCGTAGCTCCATCCAAAAATACCGATTCTGGTTTTGTCTACATAAGCATAGTTTCCAATTACTTTTGCAGCATCAATCTGATCTTCTACTTCAAATTTACCCAGTTCTTTGTAGGTGCATTTTTTAAATTCTGCTCCTTTAAAACCGGTTCCGCGTCCGTCCACACAAGCCACAATATAGCCTTGCTGGGTTAACATCATAAACCAATAATCATCCGTTCCGTTCCAGTCGTTGTTTACCTGCTGGGAACCCGGTCCAGAATACTGGTACATGAATACCGGATATTTTTTATTCGGGTCAAAGTCTTTTGGTTTGATTATCCAGGCATTCAGCTGGTTTCCTTTTTCTGTTGTTAAAACAAAAAATTCTTTTGTTGGCAAATCATATTTCGCCAGTTTGCTTTCCAGAGCTTCGTTGGATACGATCGTTTTAACAAGCTTACCGGTTTTTGTTTCGTGCAGCGTGTGTTTCGGTGCATTTTTAGCACTCGAAAAAGAGTTGATGAAGTATTCGAAGTTCGGGCTGAAAGTAGCGCTGTTTGTTCCGGTTAGTTCCGTTAAACGCTTTTTGTCTTTTCCGGTTAGTTTAACACTGTAAACGTCTCTGTTAATCGACCCGTTTTCTGTAGACTGGTAGAAAATGGTTCCGGTTTTTTCATTAAATCCGTAGTAGTTGGTTACTTCCCAGTTTCCTTTTGTTATCTGGTTAATCAGTTTTCCGGTTTTAGCGTAGTGATAGATCTGGTTGAATCCGTCTTTTTCGCTTGTCCAGATAAAACTGTTGTCTTTTAAGAACGTTAAATTGTCCGTTACATCCACATAGGCTTTATCTTTCTCATTCAGCACCACTTTTGCCGTTGCCGAATTTCCGTCAACAAACAATAGATCCAGATTGTTCTGGTGTCTGTTCAGTATCTGGGCACTTAACGTATTGGCCTCATTGGTCCATTTGATACGGGCAATATAGAAATCGTTATAGTTATCTAAGTTTACTTTTTTAGTTGTTCCCGATTTTACATCGTAGATGTGTAAGGAAACCACTGCATTCTTCTCTCCTGCTTTCGGATATTTAAAAACATCCTGCGTTGGGTATAATCCCTGGTTGTACATATCCATGGAGAATTCCGGAACCTCTGTTTCATCAAAACGGATAAATCCGATTTTATCACTTCCGGCATTCCAGTCGAAAGCACGCACAAAAGAGAATTCTTCTTCATATACCCAATCCGTAATACCGTTGATGATATGATTTTTCTTTCCGTCTTTTGTGATCTGAGTGTGTTTTTTAGTTGCCAGGTCATATACATACAGGTTGTTTCCGTAAGCATATCCGATTTTAGTTCCGTCCGGAGAGAAAGTAGGCTCCTGTACTTTATAATCGGCAAGTTTGGTTAGTGTTTTTGCAGCAGTATCGTAGATAAAATAATATGCTACGAAGGAATGACGAAAAATCTGATCGGAATTGTTTGCAATTAAAATTTTCTTTTCGTCGGCATTGAACGTATAGCTGTCAATTCCCTGTAATTCTTTGAAGTCTTTAGAATCAATTAATGTCGCAACTTTGTTTAAAGTCGCAAAATCATACAAATCTATTTGTGATGATTTTGTACTCCGGTCAAAATTAAGTACAGTATACTGATTAGTATTCTTCATGGCTTCTAAAGCAGTCATTCCCTGCGTCCTGAAAGCCCCACCCCAAATCTCTTCTAAGGTGATTTTTTGCTGAGCAACTACTGATAATGAAGTCAGTAACAACAAAAATAACGATTTTTTAAAGTGTTTCATTTTGTCAAATGGTAAAAAACTTCCAATTTTAGTGAAAATTTATCAATTAGCCATAACTTATTGTGTTAAAAGCAAAATTTCAATTCCATTTTGAGTGCTATATTTTAAGATTTTACAATTATATTTCCTTCAAAAAAGCCTTCTGAAAATTATCTTCAATTGCATTATCGAAATCATATCTTTGCAGTAGAATTCAAGAAGAAGAAAAAATGACGAAAGCTATTGCTGGATTTTCGAAGTTATCGAAAGACGAAAAAATAAACTGGATTGCCAATACCCATTTTGCCAATCCTGAACATGCGAAACAGATCATTACCCAATATTGGAATTCCGATGCTGCTTTACAAAAGCTTCACGATGAATTTATCGAGAATACCATTTCCAATTTTTATCTTCCGCTGGGCGTGGCGCCAAATTTCCTGATTAACGGGAAAAACACAACGATCCCGATGGCCATCGAAGAGAGCTCTGTTGTGGCTGCCGCTGCAAAAGCAGCAAAATTCTGGTCTAACCGCGGTGGTTTTAAAACTACGGTATTGAACACCGAAAAAATAGGCCAGGTTCATTTTATCTATAAAGGAGATACCCAAAAACTGAAAACTTTCTTTCAGGATATCAAACCAAAATTCTTTTCCGACACCGAAAGCATTACCAAAAACATGCAAAAACGGGGCGGCGGAATTTTAGACATCGTCCTGCGCGACAAAACAGCCGAACTGGAACATTATTTCCAGCTGCATGCTACTTTTAACACCAAAGACAGCATGGGAGCCAATTTTATCAACTCCTGCCTGGAACAGTTTGCCAAAACCTTAAAAGAAGAAGCGCTAACGTATGCTTTATTTTCGGAAACCGAAAAACAGCTTCAGGTTGTGATGAGCATCTTGTCCAATTACGTACCGAACTGCATTGTTCGTGCCGAAGTGTCCTGTCCGGTTTCGGATCTGAAAGAAGACAAACACATTTCGCAGGAAGAGTTTGCCGAAAAATTTATCCGTGCCGTACAGATCGCCGAAATCGAGCCTTACCGTGCGGTTACCCACAATAAAGGGATCATGAATGGTATTGATGCGGTTGTAATTGCCACCGGAAACGATTTCCGTGCGGTGGAAGCCGGCGTTCATGCGTATGCTTCCCGAAACGGAAAATACAGCAGCCTTTCGCATGCCAAAGTTGAAAACGGGATTTTTACCTTCTGGATGGAAATTCCACTGGCTTTGGGAACCGTTGGCGGTTTAACCGGATTGCATCCGCTAGTAAAGGTAGCGCTGGAATTATTAGGAAATCCTACTGCCGAAGAACTAATGCAGGTGGTCGCTGTTGCCGGACTGGCACAAAATTTTGCCGCTTTGCGTTCCTTAACAACTACCGGAATCCAACAGGGGCACATGAAAATGCACCTGATGAATATTTTAAACCAGTTTAATGCTACCGAAGCAGAACGTCAAAACGTAGTCGCTCATTTTGAGCACCATACGGTTAGTCATTCTGCCGTAGTGGATTATTTAGCACAACTAAGATCATAATTACTTTGAAAAAAACTTTTTACAGTAACGGAAAGCTTTTGCTCACCGCAGAATATATGGTGCTCGATGGCGCAACAGCCATTGCTTTGCCTACAAAATTCGGGCAGTACCTTCAAATTGAAGACGGTAAAAAGCAAACGATTTCCTGGAAAAGCTACGACAACGATTCGAGCGTGTGGTTTGAAGATGATATTTCATTTGAAAGCATTATCCGGAAAGAGCATGCCGGTACAGAAGCGGGTATTAAAAACACGCTTATTGACATACTGCATGAAGCGAACATCCTGAATCCGGATTTCCTGAACGATGCAAACGGCTATACCATTACCACTACGCTTACATTTCCGCGTTTGTGGGGATTAGGCACTTCTTCAACCCTGATTAACAATATTGCCCAATGGCTCAACATTGACGCTTACAAGCTGCTGGAAGCCAGTTTTGGCGGAAGCGGATATGATATTGCCTGCGCACAGCACAATACGCCTATTTTATACCGGCTGGATTCCGATAAAGCACCGGTCGTTACTGCGCTGGATTTTAATCCGGACTTTACCGGTAACCTGTACTTTGTGTATCTCAACCACAAGCAAAGCAGTAAATCGGCTATCATGAGCTATTACAACAAACAGCACCGGATTGACACGATGATCCCTAAAATTGACGCTATTACAACGGCTATAGCTGCCACTAACGATTTGCAGCAATTTGGAACGCTGCTTGAAAAACACGAGATCCTGCTGAGTGATATTTTAGAAATGGAAACGGTAAAAGAACGTTTCTTCTATGATTTTAAAGGTATCCTTAAAAGTCTTGGCGCCTGGGGCGGCGATTTTGTGTTGGCGGTTTCCAAAAACAATCCGGAAGAGTATTTTAAAGACAAAGGTTTTCCGGTTATCATTCCTTATTCTGAAATGATTTTATAAAAAAACAAACCATAAAAAAAGGCATCCGATCGGATGCCTTTTTTGTATATGCTTATTTGACTATTGCAGATTCGCTCTTTCGTCTTCGATTTTTGCAGCAGCTTTAAGTGCAGCAGTAACTCTGTAAGTAGAAGCTCCCTGTGTTTGTGTCTTGATCTTAGTGATATAAGAAGAGTAGTTTGGTAAAGCCGGAGCTTTTACTACATCTTTTGTTCTGATCATGAAAACAGCCATTTGTCCTTCGATTAATTTTGACGTTTTACCGTTTCCTAATCCAAATGCCGTACCAACAACTTTTGGCTCCTGACCGATATTTGGAATACTTGGGTTATCAAGTGTTACATTAGTAGCCAGTCCAACAGTTGCGCCCGATTTCTGAGCTACTGCTTCTAAAGTAGAACCTGTCATTTTAGCTTTGATCAATTCTGCTTTTTTCTGGTTTCTTAAGATTGGCGCTACCACTTGTTTTGCTTCTTCTAAACCAATGAAACCTGTTTCGTTTTTAGTTTTCAATTTCGCAATGATGTGTCCTTCCAAGTTGTCAAATTTCTTAACCGCTCCTTCTTTAGTATCTTTATTGAAAGCCCAAAGTACGATTTGTCTTTGATTTTGAATTCCCGGTAAGCTTTCGTCTGTAGCTTTAACGTTCATAGCCGGTACTACCGCTAATCCCATTTCTTTAGCTACTTTGTCAAAATCTTTATCAGCAGCTTCTGCTTCTAATTTTGTAGCTTTTACGTAAATCGCATCAGCAGTTGCCTCAGACGGCTCGATTTTTTGTGCAATTGTCGCTAAACGAACCGCATCATATTTATCGGTAATTTTGATAACGTGGTATCCGTATTCTGTTTCAACCAATCCGATTTTTCCAACCGGGTTGTTGAAAACGAAATCGTTGAATGTTTTTACCATTTGTCCCGGTCTGATGTTGTCATACTCACCACCTGTTTGTTTAGAACCCGGATCATCTGTATTGGTCATCGCCAACATTGCAAAGTTTGCAGGATTAGCCAAAGCTTGTTTTAACAAGTCTTCTGCTTTTGCTTTTGCTTCTTCTTTAGTTCTTGTAATACCTGGCATTTTACCGGCAAATCCTACTAAAATGTGGCTTGCTTTTGCAGTAGCATTTCCTTTTCTTCCCATCATTTTAGAAAGACAGTAGTAACCGTCATGAATGTATGGTCCGAAAACTTCTCCAACCGGAAGGTTGAATAATTGCTCCTGGTTTTCTAAAGGAAGGTCTTTTTTAGCTACATAAGAAGAATCGAATTTTACATCCGAATTTGCATTTACAAACTCTTCTACGTTTTTAGCACCTTTGAATCCAGGTAAAGTATCGTTAGTACCTGTTTTTTCATTGTAAACCACTTTACCTGATAATAATCCGGTAATTGTTGTTTTCATTTCAGCCTCATCTTCTTTTGAAGGTTTGTTTTCAAAGAAAACATACTCTACTTCACGAGAAAAGTCTGATTTATATTTTTTGCTGTTTTTCTTAACATAATCCATGATTTCAGTATCAGAAACTTTCACCTGATCGTCATTGATTGTTGTATAAGGAACGGCTACATAATCAAAGTTAACTTTGTTATTTTCTCTTCCGTAAGCTTCTTTACCGTCATTTTTAGTAACTACAAGACCAGCTTTGATCATAGTATAGTACATTTGCTCGGTTGCCATCTGCTCCAATTGTTTCTCATAATCCAACCAGTTTTTCCACTGATCCGGCTGAGACGAACGGATGCTCGCTACGAATTCGTTGAATTTATTATTATCAAATTGACCGGCAGCATTTAAGAATCTTGGATCCTGTGCGAAATTCGGGTTTTGTTTGATAACATTAACCATTTGGTCTTTTCCGATTTTCAATCCTAATTTTTCAAATTCAGCACCTAGAAGGATTTGCTTAACTTCCTGATCCCAAACTCCGTTTGAAGCTTGCGTATTCGTAATTCCCTGACCGTTTTTTTCGGCCATTGCTACTTTCTGCAAAAATTCCTGAGCTGAGATATCTACTCCATTAACACTCCCCACGTTACGTGAACTTTGTCTAAACCCTCCGCTGTTGATAACGTCACCAACTACGAATGCTAACAAACAAAATCCGATAACCCCAATTAAAAGAATCGAACGTTGTCTAATTTTTGATAAAACTGCCATCTTATATGATTATTTTTTTTATTCAGTGGGCGAAAATACAATTATCTATTTAATAATAAAAGATGTGTCGCTATATTTTCAATTATTTTTACTTTTTTATTGGGATATTTCTTTATTCCCGGATGCGAACCTCAATTAGTTCAATTTTTTTATTGGATGCTTCCCGAATCAGTATTTTAAAATTGTGCAGGTTCAATTCCTGTCCTTCCTGCGGGATTTCCTTTGTAGCATGCACGATAAAGCCTCCCAGGGTAACATAGGAATCGCTCTCCGGAATTTTCAGACTGTATTTCTGATTAACGTATTCTACGTTTAACCGGGCCGAAAATAAATAGGAATTATCTTTTCTTTTTTCTTCGATCAATTCTTCCAGATCGTGCTCGTCTTCGATTTCACCAAAAAGCTCTTCTATGATATCTTCCACGGTAACGATACCCGACGTGCCGCCATATTCGTCCATTACTACCGCCATACTTTTCCGTTTCTTGGTCAGTATATCCAGAACTTCCTTTATTAAAACCGTTTCCGGCACATATTCTATAGGGATCATGACGGTTTTAATATCCACCGGTTTTTTAAAAAGTTCAAAAGAGTGCACATATCCTACCACATTGTCCAGGGTATCGTTATAGACCACGATCTTGGAATATCCGGTTTCGATAAACAGTTCTCTTAATTCGCTAACCGGGTCTTCAATTTCCACTGCCGAAATCTCCGTTCTGGGCGTCATAATATCACGAACTTTTAAATCGGAAAATTCCAGAGCATTCTGAAATATCTGTATTTCGGTATCTATTTCCTCCTGGTTTTCGGCCGCATTCATCTGCTCGCTGATATAGGTTCCCAGTTCGCCTTTATTAAAAGACAGCTGTTCTTTATCGCTTTCCAGTTTAAAAATACAAACGATTACTTTATCGGCTATGCCGACAATAATTTTTGAAATCCCGGAAAAAAGCAGGTAAAATCCATAGGCCGGCAGTGCCAGTACTTTTATTAAGGTATTCGGGTAAATCTGAAAGATCACTTTGGGCAAAAAACTGGAAGTAAGCAAAATCAGCAGTGTTGCAATCACCACCTGCATTATGAGCATTACAAAAGGAGTGAATGCCACGCCCTGCTCCCGCAGCAGCTGAACCACAAGTGCACTGGAAAAATAACCGTAAATAGAAAAAACAACACTCTTGCCCAACAGCATCGAGGCGATGAATCGGGACGGTTTTTCGGTTAGTCTGGACAGTATTTTCGAGAAAAAGGTATTTTGTTTTTTCTCAATGCTCAGATAGACTTTATTGGAAGCGATATAAGCGATTTCCATTCCAGAAAAGAAGGCGGAAAGTATTAAACAGCTTATGATTATCGCAATTTCCATATACTTGTTTTTTTGGGGTACTACCTTTTCATTTTATCGGAGAAATGGCGTCTGAAGAAGAACATAAAAAGTGCCGCTGCCGCAAAAAGAAAACTGATGATATAATTTTCTCCTGCCTGTAATTGCGTTACACCTTCATAAATAAACAATACTGCAACAACGATATACAGATAATGAACATATTTTAAAACTCCCATAATTTATTCCAATTTTGATATTTCTCCTCTATTCTGTTGGGCATTCATAACCGAAAAATCTTTACTAAAATCGATTCCTTTTCCTTCCAGATAACTATTGGCATCTGTAAATTTAAAGTATTTCTCGGTAAAAAACCATTCATTTTTCTGATCGTAATACAATTGTTCCGTCTGCAGTACTTTACCGTCGCTGGATGTAATTTTCACATGCCCCTGCAAATCAATAATATCTGTTTTGGCATAGGTAATGGCATAATCCGACTCCACATAGCTTTTTTGTGCTTTTTCATCAAAAAGCGTTACAAACACTCCTTTTGGAAATTCGGTATAAGGATATTTTAAATTTGAGAAATCCAGCAGCTTCGGACTTACCAATATCGCTTTTATCTTTCCGGAATCGGTATATTTCAAATTAACGTTTTCCGCTTCACCAATGGGAGAAAACGGAACGGCATTAATTCGCTGTACCTCTTTGAAATTGCTTTCGCATGAAAAAAACAGAGTCACAGCAAGAACTGTGACTACATGTAAAAGATATTTTTTAGACTTGACCTTCATCGTCTTACAATCAGGTTATATACTATTCGTATTTTGTTCTCTTAAACCACAAATCGTTTACGGAAAGACCGATATAAACGCTGAAATAGTTTTCCTTGATAAGGTTACTGCTTGTCGTTCCTTTGCTTCCGTATTCAAAACCAATATTCAGGTTTGACAAACTTTTTCCGATCGGGAATCCGAAACCAGCATTGATCCCGTAATCTTTAATGGACTGATTGTTGATTACCAATCCTGTATTTTCATATCGGAAACCGGCTCTGTAGGTAACTCTGTCAAAATAGCTTGTAAAAGAGTTAAATTTAGGCGTGAAGTACCCTCCGATAACATATCGCTGTGATTTTTCGAATTCCACATTCGTGATTTCGTCAAAACGGTTTAAGAATTTACTTTTATCCTGCATGGTAATTTCTGCTCCCACAAACCATTTTTTAGTAACTCCGATACCGGTTCCCAAAGCATATTTAGCCGGTAGTTCGAAATCGGTTCTTGTAGGATCATAATCTTTAGTATCCGAAACCAGTTCCGATCCGTTAGCCGAATAGGTAATGGTTGCTACCGATCCGGTGTTATCCGATTTCAGCGTGCTTTTAGGTGAATACGTTAAACTGCTGATCCAGTCATATTTCTTATTTAATTTTGTCTGATAGATCAATCCGGTATTAAAAGCAACACCGCTGTATCGCGACGTATTGATTTCTCTTTTTCCTAAGTGAACATCTTCAACAAATCCAACCGATTTTGTTTCCACTCTTCCGAAGTTATATTGAAAATCAGCTCCGATGCTCAATTTTGAAGTAATTTTATATCCTAATCCTAAAAACACATTGTTAACGCCTCCTTCACCTGTGAATCGCTTATCAATATTTGCTGTTTCTCCGGTAGATAATGAGGTTGTTGTTTTCTGATCCACTTTATATCCTACAGAGGAATACGGCATCAAACCAAAAGACACTCCCATTTTCGGGCTGATCGGAAATCCTAAAGCCAGATAATCAAAAGTTGTTCTGCTGGCTGTCTCTTTCTGGGTCTCGTTCTTAAAAGTCGTATTCTTAGTAGTGGCTCCCACTGTAAAGGCGGTTAGCTTTAAAGAGGCAAGTGATGCCGGGTTTTGCAGATTAAGGTGAATACTATCCGGTAATATCCCCAAACCTCCCATTGCCTTGTTTTCATGCGTTCCTCTGTATTTAACATCGCCAATACCGTAAAACGAATAAGGTGAAGCGGTACCTTCCTGCGCAAAAATCACAGAAGAAAAAAGCAAACTAATGCCTAGAATTATCTTTTTAATCATTTGTTGATTGTATATTGATATAAATGGTTCAAACTTTCCAATAGAAAATTTGGATTGGCAAATATGGTGTTTTTTACTCTTTTCGCCAAAAAATCCGTATCACCACCTGTTAAAATTACTGTTAAAACTTGATATTGTTCACGATAGCGTTCTATAAATCCGTCGATTTCCTGTAAAACCCCATTCACCACACCCGAATGTATCGCCTGTTTTGTGGAGTCACCAATAAAACCCTCAGGACTTTCCAGAGTTAATAACGGCAGTTTTGCCGTATAATTATGCAGGGCTTCATAGCGGAGGCGAAATCCCGGCGAAATGGCTCCGCCCAGATAATTATCGTCTGCATCAACAAAATCATAGGTAATACAGGTTCCGGAATCAATAATCAGCCGGTTTTGTTTCGGGTATTTAAAAACCGCTCCGGCAGCCAGCACCATTCTGTCTACACCCAAGGTTTTAGGCGTTCCATAGCGGTTTTCAAAAGGCATGCTGCTATCGGACGTTATTTTATACAGCTCTACTCTCTTTTCAAGCCATTCCAGAACCGTTTCATCCAAAAAACCGACCCTGGACAGCGTTGCCTTTGTAATTACCGGGTACTGCCGGAAAATATTTTCCAGTTTTTCAACCGCTTCTTTTTTATCAAAAACCGCATCCAGAACAAAGGTATCCCCCTCAAATACAGCCGCTTTTATTCTTGTATTTCCAACATCTATAGCTAAAAGCATTCTTTCTTTAATTAGATTTCAAAGATACAAATAGATTTTTTTATCAAATTGTTTTGGATAAATAAAAAATGCCCCTATATTTGCACCCGCAATAAGGAAGGTGCCTTAGCTCAGTTGGTAGAGCAATGGACTGAAAATCCATGTGTCCCTGGTTCGATTCCTGGAGGCACCACTAGAAAATCGCAAAACAAATAAACCCCTGGATTTATCATTCAGGGGTTTTATTTTGCGGTAAATCCACCACTGCCCAATCCGGCAGCCTCCTGTATTATTCAACAGGTATATAAATTTCCGTTTTTAGTTTTTCCGGTTCCGTTTTGTCCGGATTATTACAATACTTCTCAAAGGAATGATAATCCCTTAACTGAAGATTCTTCTCCGGTAAAAGCGTACCGTAAATCCTGTCGTAAACCGCATCCAGATTATGGTAAGGCCCTTTATAAAGAAACACTGCAAATTTCCCGCCTTTAATTTCTTTCACCCCGATATCGCCCTGCGGCTTCGCTTCCTTTTTAACGGCAAGACAAATATCCGTACGCAGCTTCTCACTTTTTGTTACTTTAGGATCATCATAATAAATAGCCAGATGCTCCATTCCGGCCGAAAATAGTTTATGCTCTTTTACAAACTGCCACAAACGCTGCCAGGATCCTGCAAAATCCAGACTTCCGTATTGACCGGAGAGATTGATATAAATGAGCTGTTTGGCCGCAATATCCATTACTTTAAAACCGGTAATATTTAACGGTACATTTTTTTCTGCTGTTTTCATAATCTTATATTCTTTATTAGTTCTGTAATCCAATGGTGAAATACCATATTGCTGCCGGAATGCTTTGGAAAGCGAAGTAGGCACTTCATAGCCCACTTTATAAGCAATTTCCGAAATGGAAAAATCTGTATACCGTATTAGTTTTGCCGCAGTTTCCAGCCGTACCCGGACAATATAACTCCCGATGGGCTCTCCGATAAAAGCGCGGGTTATGCGGTGAAAATGATACGGCGAAAAGTGACTTATTGCCGCCAGTTTTACCAGGTCAACCGGTTCATCCAGATGGTTATTGATGTATTCCACAATTACATTAATCTGTTTTTTATATTCTGCTATCGTTGCTATTCGCTGTTCCATACTTTCTTTATATTATAACCCTAAAAGCTTTATTATTTCTGCCGCATATACCCCGGCAATAAAAACCATCACAATCAGTATATTGACAAGCCATCCGGCTCCTAAAACCTTACCGGCGTTATTCCCTGAAACATACCACACATTAAAGACAATGCTGAATGTCATAATAAAGTGCGAAAACCGGACAAACAATTCTGTTTTTACCATATTCAATAGGCTTATTTGTTTCTTCAAAAGTATAACGCAGCGGTCTTTTACACCTGTCCTATCTTGCTAAATTACAATCCTTTTTTTCATAAACATTTAACACCACATCCCGCTATTACAATAGCACTGAAATCTTTATCTTTGATATCCAATCTGATTCCCAAAACATGAACTCAAAAATAGCAGGCTTACTACTAACCGTAACAACTATTTGTTTCGGACAAAACAATCCTAACCAAACCGCTCATCAAATGATCGACTTTGTAAATCCAATGATCGGAACACACAAAATGGGACACACTTTTCCGGGTGCTACAACCCCATTCGGTATGGTACAGCTAAGTCCGGAAACCAACAATGTAAACATGTTTGCAGATGGCAAATACAATCCCGACACTTATAAATATTGTGCCGGCTACCAATATGACGACACCACAATCTTCGGATTCAGCCATACTCATTTCAGCGGAACCGGACATGCCGATCTGGGCGATTTCCTGATCATGCCCACAACCGGAAAACTACAGTTAAATCCCGGCAAAGCCAACGAACCCGGCAGCGGTTATTTTTCGACATTTTCCCACACTACCGAAGTAGCCAAACCGGCCTACTACAAAGTACAGCTGGACAGCTACAACATTAAAGCAGAATTAACCGCCAGCGACCGCGTAGGATATCACCAATACACCTTTCCAAAATCCGATTCGGCACACATCCTGCTGGACCTGATGTACAACATCTATAACTATGACGACAAAAACACCTGGGTCTTTGTTCGCGTAGAAAACGATTCCACCGTGACCGGCTACCGCCAGACCAATGGCTGGGGAAGAACACGCACAGTGTATTTTGCCATGCAGTTCTCCAAACCCTTTGCTTCCTACGGTCACAAGAAATATGACAAGACCCCGTATAAAGGTTTTTACGGACGCTTTAATGAAGAAGAAAATTTCCCTGAAATGGCCGGGAAAAATATCCGCGCTTACTTTAATTTCAAAACGGATGACAACGAAAAAATCGGTGTAAAATTCGCACTGTCCTCTGTGAGCACCGCCGGAGCTTTATTAAACCTGAAAACGGAAATTCCGGGCTGGAACTTTGAAAAAACAAAACAGGAAAGCCAGCAAAAATGGAATAAAGAGTTGGCCAAAGTTACCGTTGAAACCACTACTCCCGCAGAGAAAGAAACGTTCTACACTGCACTGTACCACACCATGCTGGGACCTATCCTATATGAAGACGCAGACGGAAACTACCGCGGACTGGATCAAAACATCCACCAATCGGAAGGATTTACCAATTACACCGTATTTTCCTTATGGGATACCTACAGGGCTTTACACCCGTTATTCAACATCATCCAGCCGAAACGCAACAACGACATGATCAAGTCCATGCTGGCTCATCACGACCAAAGCGTTCACAAAATGCTTCCGGTATGGAGCCATTATGCCAACGAAAACTGGTGCATGATCGGCTACCACTCCATTGCCGTTATTGCCGATGCCATTGCCAAAAACACTACCGACATCGACCTTAACCGCGCCCTGACCGCCGGAAAAAATACCGTGACCGTTCCGTATTTCGACGGCCTGGACAGCTATATGCAGCTTGGTTATGTTCCGGAAAACAAAAGCGGCAATTCCGTTTCCAAAACACTGGAATTCGCTTATGACGACTGGTGTATCGCGCAAATTGCCAAAAAAGCAAATGCAACCAAAGACTATGAAACATTTACCAAACGTTCCGAAAACTACAAGAATGTTTACGATCCTTTCATTGGCTATATGCGTCCGAAATTAAGTGACGGAAAATGGCGGGAAAATTTCGATCCGTTAGACACTCACGGACAGGGTTTCATTGAAGGCAACGCCTTGAATTACGGCTTGTATGTTCCGCATAAAATTGACGACATGATCGAAATGATGGGCGGGAAAAACAAATTCTCCAACCATCTGGACCAGATCTTTACAATCAAGCTTGCCGATAAGTATATCGAAAAAAATGAAGACATTACCCGCGACGGCATCATTGGCAGTTATGTACACGGAAACGAGCCCGGACACCACATTCCGTACCTGTACAACTGGACAAACAAACCGTGGAAAACCCAGGAACGCGTTCGTATGATTATGAATACCATGTATTCCAATTCTATTGACGGTTTGTGCGGCAACGACGATGCCGGCCAGATGAGTGCCTGGTATATTTTTAGCGCGCTCGGATTTTACCCGGTACTGCCCGGCTCCGACCAGTACGCGATAGGCAGTCCGATGGTTAAAGCAGCAACCTTACAGCTTGAAAACGGAAAAACCTTAAAAATAAAGACCGTTAACCAGGCTCCGGAAAATGTATATGTACAGAAAGTAACTTTAAACGGTAACGAAATTGACCGGAATTATTTACTGCACAGTGAAGTTTATAACAATAGTGAAATCACTTTTTACCTAAGCAGCAAACCAAAGCGATAAGTGACATCATAATTCCAAAAAACTAAAACATTACCCACTAAGCAGTTACGTTTTTTATTACATTTTTTCATAAAAAAGCATTGGAAAACAAAAAAACAATTCTATATTTGCACCCGCAATAAGGACGGTGCCTTAGCTCAGTTGGTAGAGCAATGGACTGAAAATCCATGTGTCCCTGGTTCGATTCCTGGAGGCACCACTTAAAAAAACGCTTTGACAAGTTGATTAAACAACACGTCAAAGCGTTTTGTCTTTTTAGCAATACCTGCACTCTTATATACTTCTCAAAAAACTACTGCTTTACATTAAAATCAAGATCAGCAATTCTGATTCCATTATATCCGGAGCTGTTTTTTTGCTTTATTTTTATTTATTTACTGCAACCCTTATTGATTTTTCACTCTTATAATAAATTTAAAGTATATTAACCTAATTTATTTTTATTATGAAAAAAATACTACTTGTTCTAATCCTGGCAACCGGTTTATTACAAACGTCCTGTAGTGAGGACCTGATTTTTAATTCGACAGCCACCAATGCTGCAGAGGTTTATGTTGCCGGTCAAAAAGACAGTCAGGCCTGTTATTGGAAAAACAACCAGCCTAATACATTAGATTCCGGAGGCTATTCGGGCACTATGGCAAACAAAGTGATCGTAGCAAACAGCAATGTTTATGTTTTGGGTATAGGCGTTGGAACAACGGTTCTCGAAACAGTTCCGATGTTTTGGAAAAACGGGGTTTTCACAAATCTGAAAACCAGCTTAAGCACAAATGAGGAACAGGTGGTGAGCATTACTGATATGGAAATAATCGGAAATGATGTTTATTTTGTTGGCTACACAAAAAAACCGATCATAACTTTTGATGACTATACGCTTGCCTATTGGAAAAACGGCGTTAAAACAAGCGTTCGCAATTATGGCAGCCACGTGCATAACCTGCCTAAAATAAAAGTGCTAAATAACAATGTTTATATAACAGCTTCAGGCAGCGGCAACGAAACAATTAATGGCTATTATGCAAACAGCGTTTTTAACGAGATTCCAAATGCCATAATAAACGGTCTGGCCGTAAGCAACAACGAAGCATTTGCCTACGGAGTATTGAATAATACCGGTTATTATAAAAACATAAACACCAGCTCCGAAACCTCGCTTCCGGCACCCATAAACGGAATTACAAAAATGTATTTTGCAAATGACATGTATCTTACAAACGGTTCTAACACCATTTACAAAAACAGCGTTGTATTCGACAACAGTCAGCCGGAGTTGGGAGGTATTGTCGATTTTAAAATGCAAAACAATGGTGCCTACAAGATAACACAGGCAGCATTAGGTGATGGTTATAGCAGCTATTTAATTGTAAACGGCGTGGAAACGATGCATATAAATGACTCCGATGGCACATTTATGTCGGTTTTTGTGGTTCAAAATTAGAATATGGCAACCTTCAACTGGAATGAAATTTACATCAGCACATCCCCAAAATTACTGGGGATTTGTCGCAGGTATATAAAAGATCTTGCCACTGCCGAAGATATTATCCAGGATTCTTTTATTGTGGCAATCCAAAAGGAAAACACGCTGAAAGACGCAAACGCTTTAAATGGCTGGTTAAGCAGAATTGTGATTAACATGGCTATCCATCATTTAAAAGAGACCAAAAAAATAAACTTCTCAACCGATCAGGACTATGAAATTGTTGATTCAACTACACTTATGAACACCTTAGAAACCGATATCAAAAGCATCCTTCTGACTTCTGATTTAGAAAAAAATGACATCTTAGAAGCAATCGATCAATTGCCGGAACATCATAAATCCGTTTTTAACCTATATGTCATCGACCAGTTTTCGCATAGTGAAATTGGCAAAATACTCCATATCTCAACCGGCACTTCAAAATCACATCTGTCCAGAGCCCGGAAAGCGATTCAGGCATTTTTACTCGAAAAAATACAGGGAAAACCGGTTGACAAGAAAAAGAAACGCCGCATTGCTTTTTTACTTTTCCTGGGATTCGGAAACCAGATGTTTGCCAATTATTGCCAAAAACAGTTCCGGGATTTTGAAATAAAACCACAGAAAAAATTAGAATTAAATCCGGAAAAATCACTCATTCCAAACGAGTTTATCGGTTTACCTAAAATAGCTTCCGCATCAAGGACCATAGCTGCAAGCATTGTTTTATCAGGGATAATCGGGGTTATTTTTTATGCTTATACCTACAACCATAAAACTATTTCACCAAAAAATGAACCGGAATCCAATATGAAACCGGTAAAAAACACCACTACAGATCAATTACTGGTAAACACAACAGATTCCGTACAAAACAAAACTACCAGCACTCCAAAACCAGATAGAACGAAAGCCGTTTCCACTCCGGAAAAAGCAACGGTTTTAAAAAATAATGCTCCGAATACTACGGCAAGCCCAATAGTTACAACACAAAAAGATTCGATAAAAGAAGAACCTCAAAAAGTAGTTGTCATTAAGAAACAAATTGTAAAAAAAGACACTATTTATGTTACGAGATAAAATCCTGATCTTTTTATTAGCCTTTACCGGTTTTGTTTTTTCTCAGGAAAAAAAAACAGACACTATTTTTGTTTATGAAGAGGTCGTTGTATACGACACTGTTTTTGTAGAAAAACCGTTTACCAAAATAGACAAAGCCGTTTTTACTTCGGAAACCAATAAAAAAGACAAACTGGAATTGGTTCAAAACGGAAAAAAATTCCAGGTCGCAATCGACACTCTTATTCTGGTCACCGATAAAAAACGAATGGATAAAGAGAAAAAACAAACCTGGTTTTTTGGAGGAAAATTGCATCTTGGTATCGCCCGCAACAGTCTGTTTAAAGAAATTAATGCTCCGAATACTACCGGTATTGGTTTGGGCATCTGGACACGAAAAACCCTTTTTAATTCCGGTTTTTCTGTTGGAATAGGAATTGACGCCTTTTATTGGATGGGTTCCTTCTCGTTCAATGCCTCACAAAATGACGGTATTCTTAACGGTTATTATTTTACAAACAATAATGCCCCTAAACTTTTCCAGGCTATTGACAACAAAAATTTCCAACTACAGCTTCCGGTTCAACTCTATTACAGAATAAACAAATTCACGCCTTCCATAGGGGCGTTTGCCAGCACAAGCACTTATAAAGCCCAGTTTATCGGTTCTTCCGGAAAGCTGCCTTTAATCTTTGACGAGACACAGCGTTTTAAAGCCGAAGCACTACAGATAGGCTACCTTGTTGAATTGCAGTATGCCATATCAAGCCACATTTCGGTTGCCCTGCATTTTAACTCCGGAAAATCCAATCATTTATTTTTCAGCAAGAGTGATGATAAAAATCAATTCTTTAAAACCAAAAATACATTTACCGAAAACAAATTCTTATTGCAGCTCATTTATAGCTTATAAAATACTCCCGGAGCACCATTCCTAAAACACCCGGAAATCTACCTCTTTTCCTGTAGTCCTGCTATAAATAGTTACCGGACAACTGTCTGCATTGCGGTCATTAAACCGCGTACTTTCTATTGCCAAACAGCATTTTCTTCGTAGCCGGAAAGTGTTAAAAACAGGTGTTTATACTGGCAAACGCTTTAAAATTTGCCCCTAATTTTATCTTCATATTGAAACGGATAGCTTCACGCTATTCCTCTTCAAAAGGCAATACAGACTGTATTCCTTTTGAAAGCGATAACACTAAACCACACAACAAATATCGTTATGAAAGAAAATACAAACAACCACTATGATGTGATTGTCATGGGCGGTGGTGCTATGGGCCTGGCTACAGCCTATCACCTGGGCAAACGAAAAGCCCGCACACTGGTTTTAGAGCAATTTACATTTGTGAACCAGCAAGGCAGTTCTGCCGGGGTTTCGCGTCAGTTCCGAATTCCGTATCCGGAAGAATATATGGTACAGATGGCTCTGGACTCGGAACCTTTCTGGGAAGAACTGCAAAGTCATACTTCCGTACCATTGCGTGACAAGGTTGGCACACTCTGGTTTGGCGATCCGGCTGTTCATTCTACCGAAGGCAATATTGCCGAAGCCGAAAAGGCTTTGGAAGCCCTGAACGTGCCTTACACAACGCTAACGTCAAAAGAAATAGAAGAAAAATACCATTTTAAAAATTTACCGGAAACCTATACCGGCCTGTTCCAGCCGGACGGCGCCAGTATCAATTTTAAAGCCACGATAGAAACATTATTGGAACTTTGTAAGAAAGACCCTCATACAACCTTAGAAGAGCAGTCTCCAGTGATTAAAATCAAACAGGCCGACCATTTGTTTGAAGTCACCACTCCTAACGGCGTGTATATTTCCAAAAAAATTGTAGTGGTACCGGGACCTTATGTAAACAGCATTATTAATTTACTGCATTTTACGATAGAGGCAACTTACTGGAATATGGCATCTGCCTATTTTAAAAAGACAGATCCTTCCATACAGTACCCAACCTGGTTTGTGTTCCAGAATCCGGAAGGAGAAAACGGCAACCAGTTTTACGGCTTCCCGGAAGTAGACTGGGATCACCCGGAATACATCAGGGTTGCACCCGATTTCGTTATCAACGATATTCCGGAACCGAACGACAGAAGCTTTATTCCTAACGAACAGGAGCTTGCCTATACTTCCCAATGGATTAAAGATCACATGACGGGATTAGATCCGGAACCGTACTATACATCCACCTGTCTGATTGCCCTGAGTAAAATCCCGAATAAAGAGTTATTGATCGATTTTGCCCCCTATTATGTCCCCAATCATAAAAACATTGTTGTCTACGCAACCGGATGGGCCGCGAAATTCACGCCTTTCCTGGGTAAAATTTTGTCCGATATGGCCCTGGACGGCACTACCGCATTCGACATTTCTCCTTTCCAGTTAGGAGATCGATTTTTTAAAGCATTTTAACTTAACCGCTAATATCCATGAATAAAAACACTCCTTTAAATTCGGGTAAGCATCCCGATTTAAAAATAGAAGTAGCCATTATAGGCGCCGGAACTTCCGGTTTATACACCGCTTACCGATTGGTACAGGATAAAAAATTCAAAGCCAATCAGGTACAGATCTTTGATATGAACAGCAAACTGGGCGGCCGACTGGAATCGGTAGTTCTGCCCGGAATGGATTTCTGGGGAGAGTTAGGCGGCATGCGTTACCTGACCTCACAAGACATTGTGACCACCCTGATTGAAGGTTATCCGGTTACCGAAGGCGGTGTAACCAAACGCATCCCGATATTATCCGGCACCATGACACCGGAACCGTTCCCAATGGGAGATCCATCCAAATTACTGATGTATCTGCGAAAAGAACGCTGCAAACAGGACGCTTGGAATGTGGCTCAGGATGCCGGTAAAAAACTGCAGACCCGTTATTATTTAAATGAAGACGATTTCGGTTTCAGTTCGGACCAGTTATTCAATAAAATCATTTATGATGTTTTAATGGCCGATCCCTGGTTTGTTAAGAATTATTCCGACAAGGTTGAAAAAACTTCCGAATACGACTATTCGTTTAAAATTACCAGCCGCGAATGGGATGATATCAAACCGGAATTAACCTACCTTTTTGACAATTCTCCGTATAATAAACGAAAAGTAAACGATATCGGTTTCTGGAATTTAATCAAGGATCAGGTTTCCCAGGAAGGCTATGAGTTTTTAGCCAATGCCGGCGGTTATTATTCCAATACAATCAACTGGAATTCGGCCGAAGCGTTTCCGTATATGGTTGGTGACTTTTCTTCAAACCCGGTTTACAAAACCATTAAAGAAGGTTACGACAGCATTGCCTATGCCCTTGCCAATACTTATATGGAAAATGACGGTGCCTGCATCTGGTCGGAAAACAAATTAATAACGTTTAGCAAAAACCACAAAATCGGCACTCACAAATATGAGCTTACGTTCCTGAATCTGAAAACAAACACCCAATGGAAAGTATATGCCAATACGCTGGTTCTGGCAATGCCGAGAAGATCCCTGGAACTTCTGGATCAGGAAAACTTCTTTTTTGACATTAATGAAAATGAGGTGCTCAACAAAAATATCCGTTCGGTAATTATGGAACCGTCCTTTAAAATATTAATGGGCTTCCCTTATCCGTGGTGGAAAGAGCTGGGAATAGATTCCGGCCACTCCATTACCGATTTACCAATGCGCCAGTGTTACTATTTCGGCACCGACCCTAATAACGATAACTCCATGCTATTGGGCAGTTATGGCGATATGGAAACGGAAACGTTCTGGAAAGCCCTTTCTGACGACAAAATACTGTTTGAGGTTAAACCGGCAAAATCGGCATCATTAAAAGAGCTGCTTCAGTTAAATGATGTGCAGGCAACCAAAATGATGGTGGGTGAAGTAATGAACCAGCTTCGCGAGCTACACGGCGACGATGTTACCATACCGGAACCGTATGTAACCTATTTTAAAGACTGGACAGACGATCCTTTCGGTGCCGGTTACCACGCTTGGAAAGCCGGTTATTCGGTAAAACACGTGATGCCGTATATGCGCAAACCAAAAGCCGACGAGCAGATCCATATTTGCGGAGAAGCTTATTCCGACCAGCAGGGATGGGTTGAAGGCGCATTTTGTGAAGCCGAAAAAATGCTTCAGGAATATTTCGGAATGGAACGTCCGTTTTGGCTTAGTCCGGAATATTATTTAGGATGGTAAATTTCTATTAAAAATAAACAGATAAATCAAATCCGAATCCTCAAAAGTTAGGATTCGGATTTTTAATCACTTCCTTAAAACTATTGTTTTAATTTTTCTTTTTTACCTTCGTCATTTCTTAGTGTTTTTTTTGTCAAGGCAAGAGTTTTTTGACACAATTCTTACCTATAGATTTCAAAGGGTTTATCATGAAAATCTGTTTCTGATACAGAAAATTTTGTGTCTTAATATAAAAACATCCCTGTTATTGAAATAACAATAAAACCCGGATGATTAAGCCCTATATAACTATAATCAGATGAGCATCTAATTTAACTTAATATCGTTATTACCAAAGTTGAAATAGTTATAATGTTTTCACCAAGCAATGGAGTATTAAAACTTCCACTCGTTAAAGTTAAGTTAGTCAAATATTGCCCTTCTAAAAAACAATTAGATAAAGCCCAAAATAAACAACTCTTTTTTATAACCTTTATTTAGAATTCATATTTCTCAATTCTAAATTTTCCTTTTTTAAAGAATCTATTTCTTTTCTCATCTCAATCAGATAGAGCGTTAACTCTTCAATTTTCTCCATTTGTCTAGCTTGCATTTCTGCAATATCCAGTCCATCCTTGATCAATTTCTCCGCTGATGGTATATTGGGCAAGTGTCGATTCTTTAAAATATATTTTTCAACTTCATATAGAGACACTAGATTATGATCTTTATCAAAAACAAAGTCAGACCAATTTGTTGAATTTTGGACAGCTACTTTCACTTTATCTGTCAATATACCATTTTGGACTATTAATTTATAATTACCATCCGGGATTTTCAAAGCAGTATTCGTAATGTCAGAAATTATAACCCTTCCTCCTGAAGGGCTTATGACCAAATTACCACCTACTGATTCTAATCCAGTTCCGCTACCTTTCGTTATCCATAATTTTGCAAAATTTGTAGAGCCCCCATCAAAAATATTTACGCCATTATTACCCGCTCCATAACCTTGTGAAAAATTCAGATATAAAGAAGACGTCCCTCCTCCGGAATTAACAATTAAATTCCCCGAAGTCGTTCGCTGTATAACTGCATCAGTATTAGTAGCAGGAGAGAACTTAAAATAATTACTATTTATTTTAACATTCCCATTAACTTCTAACAATTCACTCGGTGTTACAGTACCAATTCCTACATTCCCGTTCTCTCCGATTTGCATTCTAACCGAAGGTGTATCACCAGTAGCACTAGCCGAATTTGTTAAAAACTGTAAAGTTGTCTCCCATGAATTACCTCTAAAGGATCTCACTTTCGCACTTCCTCCATTACTAAACTCAAAAGAAATATCTCTTCTGCTAAGATTACCAACAGGTAAACCCGGACCTTGAATTATTAATTTTGACTCACTATTATTAGTTTTATCCCCAATTTTTAATGTTCCATTATTAAAAAAAGAAAACAATTTATTATTATAATCTTCCTTATATATCAAATTTAGATTTCCTTCTAAATTTTCAAAACAAATTTTTCTAGATGGAGTAGAATCATCCGGAGAACCATCTAAACAAAAAGTTCCTCCAGCTCCCAAATCATTAGATGCAGGAAAAGTAACCGGAATATTACATTGAGAAAATGAAATTGATGTTGTAAACCCAAATAAAATCAGAAACGTTATAAAGTTTAATTTCATATTTTTTAATTTTAATTACAGTTAAAATTTGATTGTTGCCCAGAGTTCATAATTATAGAATTCTGTGAATGATTCAAAAAACCTACAAATCCATAGTTATTATTATAATTAATATTCATCGCAGAATCATAATTCACATTTGAAAGCAATGAGTACCTGTTGTTATAATAATTATTGTAAATACTAACATTGTAGGATCTATATATAATAGCCAAAGCTGATGTAGATGTCGGACAATTGATAGCTCTCACAATATTATCTATACATTGTTTTGTTTCAGGAATTATAACACTCGGTTGTATATCTATGACGTTATCATGAATATCAATATTACTAGATGCCTGATCTAAATATATAGCCCCCAAATAGGATGTTTGATTCAATATATAATTATGACTTATTTCAGCTCTATTTGTACTGTTCCCTAAATTACTCAATGTATATATTCCCCCTCCATCACCCATAAACTGTGCATAACAGTCTACTTTATTATTAATTATTTTATTATTGATTCCATGATCGATATATCTGTTTGATCCCCAACCAAAAGAAATTCCAGTATATGGAAAGTTAGTTACTGTATTTTGGTTTACAATTGTTTGGCGGGCAAAAGAGACATTTATTCCACTACAACTATAATATTCATTAGCTACATTACTCACTAAATTATTTGTAATCTGATTATTTTCAAGTAAATCACTATTATGATTAACACCAATACAATTTGCAGCATAATATGCAGGATCCAGATCTGGATTTTTACATGGGTCTGGCCAGTTTAAATAATCTCCTAAATAAATTCCACTACCTGAAATATCTTCAACCCGATTATTACAAATCACATTATTACTAGATCCAACTAAAAAAGACAACCCCGTAGAACCAATATGACTAATGCTGTTTTTTATAATATATATATTCTTACTATAAATAAACGCTATTGCTCCAGGTATTTGTACAGGATAAGTATCGTCTGCTCCATAATTGGTTGAAAAACCATAATTAGTATTCGTTGAAGTATTTAATTCCGACGGTTTATTCCATGTAGTGTAGCAAAAATTAAGATCTATAAACTTTATATTCCTAACGTTGGCTTCATTTGTTCCTCTACAATCTATTAGTTTTTCTAATTTCGGAATTATAATATTTAATCCATTAATAGCATTTTGCGTTGTTATTGCATTAGAAGGTTTATAGTATACAACATGATTAGCTTTGTCTATAAACCATTCATTTTCTTTATCAATAAGGTTATATGAATTTTCTAACCATCTGACTGGTGCGCTTTTAAAAGGTTTCTCTAAATGTATAAATTCCCAAAAAGCAGAATTTATCACAAGTCTATTTTTACAAACAGATTCAACCGGAATTCTATGTGTCTTCCAATTTATACAAGAAACAATCTCTAAGTCTTTAACATTTTCCCATGTAGAAAAGTCATTACATGTAGAAAAATACCCGTTAGTCGTTTCAAATAAATTAAAATTATCTTCACTCCTCGCTCTAAATGCCTTTACCCCATTAACATATAACTGCCTGGAAAACAAACCACTATTAATTGTTGCTTTCCATATATTTTTCAATGGGTCATGAAGCAACCAACCTGTAATTTTCTGACCTCCAGTAATTGTAGGCTTATTGGAACTATCAAAAGCTTTATAGATAATATAATATCCATTATTTCCTCCATCATTTGAATCAAAAACCAAAGTTTCATTTAAAACATACTCACCAGGTAAAATATTTACAACAATATCATTTGTCATTGCTGTATTGCCAATTAACCCTCTTGCTATTTCCTTTCCTTTCTTAATGTTTTTTACAGCTGTTTCTACCGATAGTCCATTATTAGTATCTAATCCATTTGGAGATACATATATATTCACTTGCGAATAACTTAATATAAAACTGAATAATAGGAATAATATAAATTTAGTTCTATGCTTCATTTTGATAATTTACTCTTCTCTTTAACAATTATTTATTGGCTTCTCTAGAAATATTTAAAACTATAAAATATCTCCTTAAAGATAATTATAAACTATAGATAATAAATCTAATTATTTATATTTTCAGGTTTTCCAGTTCCATTGACAGGGCTTTTAAATCCTGTTTCATCAGGTTGATCTGCGATTCCAGCTGGTCATACATATTGGCACGATTGTCCAGTTCCTGTGCCGAATATTTACCGCCTTTTCCAAAATACAGTTCGATCAACTGTGTTTTCTTTTTGGAACGCTCGTATTCGATCTGTCCGAAATTCATCCATTTCTCAATAATTTCCCGGCGAAAAGAAACCTTGTCCGGTTCGTTCGGATTGTGATAATTCAGGTAATACCATACTGCCGGCGGAAAAATCACAGAGGTCGGTCCGCCTTCCCAGATATCTTTCAGGGCATTGCGGGAATGGTAAAACTCGATATTCCGTTTGTTCCGCAAGATCAGGAATCCGAAAGTTGCTTCGGTAATCCCGGTTCCGATACCGATATAATCCCCGACATTTCCTTCATTAATCAGCAAACCCGAAGCGATGGCTCCGGCTGCGCCCACTACTATAGCGCCCACCGTTAGCTTACTTTCCGTTTCATCCTCTTTTCCGCTCAGATAGTCGGCAATCTGGCTCGTACGTTCCTCTTCACAATCCATCTCCGAAGAAACTGCCGAAACTTCCAGTGACGCCATATTGATCCGCTGGTTTATTTTTTGAGACATTTCCAGGATGGAAAGCCTGTTTTCAATGCTTTTATTTTCGCTGTACTTTTTTTGTGCCGTCACATATTCCGCTACCAGGTCCAAAATTCCGATGGCATTTGCCGCATTCAGGCTTTTAAAGCTGAAGCGGGATTTCAGTACCGTATCCACCTCGATGGTGTGTATCGGTTTGGGCATCGCTGCAACGGTATAGTTATACACATTCTGCTGGTTGCAGTTGCTCGTGTACAGCTGTGATCTTAACCGGGTATTCTGAACTCCGGAGCAGGAGGTTAAAATCAAGGTTCCGACCCATACCATCCAGATGAAATGGCTGATCCTGTTTACCGGTTTTGGGGCTGATTTTTCCATTCAATATCAATTTATAGCATTTTAAAATCCTCTAAATAATCTGAAATCTGTTTTCTTTTGGGAATTTTGCTTTTTCTATTTCAAAAAAATCATTTTGTAATTCTAAGCTTATTAAAATTGTGGTTATGTAAACTTAATAAAAAGATCATTCTCACCCATTCATTATACATCAAAATTTGAGGCTACAAAAAAACCACTCATTCGAGTGGCTGCTGTTTAATTTTCTTTTTGGGTATCTTTTACGTCTTTCGCATCATTGCTGTTCGGTGCTTTCGGTTCGCCCGGCGTAACTGGTGTATTGGGCACATTGCCTTTATATTCCGTTTCCTGTACGTCTTCTCCGGTTTTGCTAAACACTTTCACTTTTGGATTGTCTTTATTACCGGTGATCACTACCGGAATACCGATTAATCCGAATGGCGGCAGTCCCAGACGCATTTTCAGATTCATCTGTCCGGCAAAGTTGGTTTCCCCTTTAAATTTCAATCGGAATAAGGCTACTTTGATTAATGTTTCATCAATCGTAATAACGTTATTTTTAATTTTTGAGTTGATTTCCACTTCGCTCAGATCCGGATTATCAATACCGTCAGAACCTGTTTTCTTACTGATAGCCGAAAACAGTTTCAGTCCGCTGATCTTCACTTTCCGGACAGACAGTGTTCCCTGTCCTTTTAACGAAGGCATTATCGGCTGCATGCTGTTATCCAGCACACCCCGTAACCGGTAATCCACTCCGATAATTCCTTCTGCTTTTTCGGCAGAGGTAGCCAGATCACGGAATAATTTCACTTCCTTATAAGCACGCTGTACATCGAAGTCTTTGGCGCAGTAATGCAAATTAAAATCGGCTTTATCGGCTGTTACCGCATTATAAACCCCGTCAATAGCCATCCGGCTGCCAATGATCCCAAAACCGGCATTACGCAATATCAGCTTTCCTTTCCGAACGATGGCTTTCCCGGTCATATTGTCCAGTAACAAGCCGTCATAATCCACTTTCTTAGCATTTGCAGTAACCGAAACATCCAGGTTGGACGGTACCATAACAACACCGGTAGCTTGTTTTGGCGGTGCCTGTTTTGCACTCACTTTCGAATTATTGCTTTTATTGCCTTCCGGATTATAAGCCATAAATTCATTAATATTTAACAAACCGGAGTTAACCGTAAAATTTCCTTTTAGTACACTCTTATCATTGAGTACAAAATTGATAACGTTCTGCAACTGTCCGTTAAGCGCAAAATCCGACTGTCCGTAACTTGCCAGGAATGTATTGAAAAACATCTTATCGCGGTCAAATTTGAACTGTCCTTCTTTGATCAGGAACGGTTTCGGGAAAAACTGTGATTTCGCATTGATATCCCGCAGCAATAACGTCCCTTTGTTGTTCATTTTACCGTATTGCCCGGAAGTTGCATAGCTCTGTTTCCCCTGTAAAAACAAATCGGCCTTGATATATCCTTTAACGTCCAGTCCTTCCTGTTTAAACACCTTGTACACTTTTGCCACATCAATTTCGCCTTTGGCTTTTACTTTATACGCCAGGTCTTCGAAATTGTATAAATCGGCAGCCACATATATCGGGTTTCCTTCAAAATGGAACGATGCCGGCGTTACTTTAACCATCAGGTCTTTATAGCTTCCGGTCGTATTTTTTATTCTTGCATTGATCCGGATCGAATCAATCGGATTCGGGTAATATGGTGTTTTCAGCCTTCCGCTTTGAACGGCTATAAAACCATCGGTAACCGGGAACAGCTTTTTAGCGGCATCATAATCGCCTTTGGCTTTTATGCTGGAAGTAAGCAATCCTTTTAATTCTACTTTTTCCAGACCCAACGCACGATTCAGTTTCTCCAAATCCAGTTTAGCCTTCATATCCGTATCCAAAGCGATGCTCTTAGTTCCTTTCGAATACAGTTTTCCTTTCATAAAATCTTTCCCGACATTAAAATGGATGGAATCCATGTCGATCTCCAACAGGTTCGGATCCAAAGACGGCAATCGGGTTTTTAGTTTTAAAAAGATGTTCGATGTTGGAAACGGCGTGTCTTTATAAGCGATAAAACCGTCACGGATATTCACATCCAGACCCAGATCCGGTTTTTTGTTTTGCGAAGCATTATAAATCCCTTTAAAGGTGAACAGCACATCGGTCTGCCCTTCTACTTTTGTTTTTTCCAGCCAGGTCACATAAGCCGGCGGCAAAGCGGTAAACAGGTCATTCAGCTTACTGTCTTTTGTTTCCACATGGATATCAATATCGTATCCGTCTTTTAAGAAATTCAGTTTCCCGATAAACTGGACGGGAAGTTTATTAATTTTCAGGTTGTTCTGCTGGAATACAAACGATAAGGAATTGGTGTTGATACGGGTTAACAGATCGGCGTTAACTACTTTGTTTTTCAGATAGGTTTCCCCGTCAAAAGCCAGATCCAGTGAGCCGATCCGTGCTTTGGTCGTCAGGTCGAATATGGATTTATCCAAATCGCCTTTTCCGATATAATTAAAGTCTTTTGCCTCAATGGCCAGTTTGGCAGAAAGGTCGGTATATTTTAAGTGTACATTCTTTATCTCGATTCTGTCCAGGCGGATGGAAGCAGAAGTTGTATCGGAAGTTGTTTTCGGTGCGTTGGAAATATAAACGTTGTAATTCGCCCGTCCTTTTTCGTCAACCATAATATTGGCAAGTCCATCGGACAGATAGATCTCATCAATACTAACCTGGTTGTCAAAAATAAGGCGTTTCAGGTTGATCCCGAAAGCCACCTCTTTGGCCGCAACCAATGTTTCATTTCTGTAGGGCGCCGAGCCTTTCAATGAAAATTCGTCCAGCGAAACCGTAAGCGACGGGAAATGCTTGTAGAAAGACAAATGCGTTTCTTTAAAGTCCAGTTCCCCATCCAGTTTTTCGTTGGCAGCCTTCTTTACCTGTTCGGCAATGGTCCCCGGAAATAATAACGGAATTAAAAATAAAAGCAGTAATATACTTACAATGGTTATCCCTGTAATCTTTACTGTCTTGAGGGCTATATTTTTAATGTTGCTTTTCATACTGCAAAAGTACTATCTAATTTTGAAATTTTAACAGAATATTCCTTATTGACTTCATAAAAATTCGTTAACAAAATGTTGGAGAATCTGCTCTTATGGCTTTTTCTGTTATTTTTACATGTCAAACTAATCAAAATAATCCTCATGATTACAAAAACTGTTCTGATTCTTACTACCGTAGGAATGTCCCTGCTTTCGGGGAATGACGATAGGTCTGAAAAAAACGGAGACCCGACCAATCCGCTTTTGGCAGCCTACAACACTCCCTATGAAGTTCCTCCGTTTCATTTAATAAAAAACGAACATTTCAAACCGGCATTGCTGGAAGGTATCAAAGTGCATCAAAAAGAGATCGATGCCATTGCAGACAATCCGGCCAAACCGACTTTCGACAATACCATACTGGCACTTGAAAATGCCGGACAGTTATTAAACAGGGTAGCGACCGTTTTCGGCAACATGAGTTCTGCCAATACAAACGACCAGTTACAGGCCATTGCCCAGGAAATGGCACCTATTTCTTCCAAACACAACGATAACATTTACCTGAACGAAAAATTATTCGCGCGTGTAAAAGCAGTTTGGGATGCACAAAAAACCTTAAAACTCACTCCGGAACAAACCCGTTTACTGGAGAAAAAATACAAAGCCTTCGTGAGAAGCGGCGCTAATTTATCGGAAACCGATAAAGAAAAACTGCGTAAGATCAACAGTGAACTGTCCCTATTGTCGTTAAAATTCGGAAACAACATCCTGAAAGAAAACAATGCTTACGAATTGGTTATCGACAAAAAAACAGACCTGGCCGGATTGCCGGATGAATTAATCATTGCTGCTGCTGCCAAGGCTAAAGCGACCGGAAAAGAAGGCAAATGGGTGTTCACTCTGAGCAATTCCAGCGTAATGCCATTTCTGCAATATGCCGACAATCGCGAACTGCGCAAGCAAATCTGGACCGCATACCAGAATCGCGGTAACAACAACAATGAGTTTGACAACAAACAGAACGTGATCCAGATGGCAAATCTTCGCGGTGAAAAAGCACGCATATTGGGCTATAAAAACCATGCAGCCTACGTACTGGAAGAAAGTATGGCCAAAACACCTGAAAAAGCGACAGAATTACTGAACAAGTTATGGAAACCGGCTTTGGAGAAGTCCAAACAGGAAACGGCAGATATTAAAAAAATGATGGCTGCCGACGGTGTTTCCGGTGAAGTACAGCCGTATGACTGGCGTTACTATACCGAAAAAATCCGCAAGGAGCGTTACAACCTGGATGAGCAGGAAGTAAAACCGTATTTCAGCATAGCCAATGTTCAGAAAGGGATTTTTAAAGTTACGGAAAACCTATACGGTTTAAAATTTGAAGAACTGAAAGATGTTCCAAAATACCATGACGATGTTACGGTATGGAAAGTTATGGAAAAAGACGGCACGGAAGTGGGTACCTTATATATGGATTTCTATTCCCGTTCTTCTAAAAACGGCGGTGCCTGGATGACTTCATACCGTCCGCAGCGCATGGAAAACGGCAAACGTATTCCTCCGGTAATCTCCATTGTCTGCAATTATTCCAAACCGGTCGGAGATGCACCTACCTTGTTAACTTTTGACGAAACAACTACTTTTTTCCATGAATTCGGACATGCCTTACACGGATTGCTTTCGAATGTGAACTACCAGAGTATGGCAGGAACTGCGGTACCGAGAGATTTTGTAGAATTACCATCGCAGGTAATGGAAAACTGGGCTGCCGAACCGGAAGTATTAAAAATGTATGCGAAGCATTACCAGACCGGAGCGGTAATCCCGGATGCTTTGATCGAAAAATTACAAAAGTCAGGAACTTTTGATCAGGGTTTTGCTACGGTAGAATATTTAGCAGCTTCTTTACTGGACATGGAATACCATACCCAAACCGGGAATATCAGCCAGGATGCCAATACTTTTGAAGCCAATGCAATGAAAAAAATCGGATTGACCGGTGCGATCATTCCGCGTTACAGAAGTACCTACTTCAGTCATATTTTCTCCGGCGGATATTCGGCAGGATATTACAGCTATATCTGGTCCGGTGTGTTGGACACGGATGCTTTTGAAGCGTTCAAAAGCACGACATTATTCAACCAGGAAAAAGCAAAAGCGTTCCGTAAATACGTCCTTGAAAAAGGAGGAACGGAAGATCCGATGATTTTGTATAAAAAATTCAGAGGTGAAGAACCTAATATTACTCCTTTATTAAACAAAAGAGGTCTTAATAATGGTGCGAAGTTATTAAAGAACTAAGAAAGCTGTCATAAAAAAAGCCCCGGATATCCGGGGCTTTTTTATGTTTTATCCGTGATACACACGGGAAGCGATTATTTTTCCGTTTTTAACGTCGAGCACTTCTGCAACCAACATATCTTCTTCTCCGTTTACCTGTCGGATGTATTCCATAAAAATCCTGTCGGTATTGGCCGTAAGCGATGTTACTTTATAGTGCAGACCAGGCAAACGGTCAAAAGCATCCTGCCACCAGGCACGCATTGCTTCTTTTCCTACCACCAGACCATTGGTCTCCGGCTGATGGATCTTTAATTTCGGGCTGAAATGTTTTGCGTCGTCGTCATATAAGGATAACAATTTGTCAAGCTGCTTGGTATTAAAAGCTTCAAACCAGCGAAAAGCAATCGATTGTAATGTTTCAGATGTCATAAAAGGTGTAAAAAAATCCCGAAGCGCGCTTCAGGATTTATCATTATATATTCTTTAAATTGATAATTTCTTGTTCTGTTAAGAAACGCCAGTTTCCTCTTGGCAGGTTCTTTTTCGTTAATCCGGCAAAAACAACACGGTCCACTTTTAAAACATCATATCCCAAATGTTCGAAGATAGAACGTACCACTTTTACGTTGGATGTTTTCATTTTTAACCCGATTTCACTCTTTGGCTGTTCTTCAATATAGGAGATCTCTTCTACAAAAGCACGGTGATTTTCTATTGTCAGTCCGCCTGCCACTTTTTCCAGGTCTTCGTATTTCAGGTTTTTATCTAACGATATCTGGTACACTTTTGAAGAACGCTGGTTCGGGATCGTAAATTTACGAACCATGTCGGTATCATTGGTAAACAATAACAAACCGGTGGTTGTTTTATCCATACGCCCTACCGCCTGCAATCTTGCTCTTGTAGCATTACGCACCAAATCCAGTACATTACTGGTGTTTACATCACCGTCGCCGGCTGTTGTAAATCCTTTTGGCTTATTCAACAGGATATATTCTTTTTTCTCAGGAGTGATTACCGTTCCGTCAAAATTCACCACATCATTCAGTTTCACTTTGTATCCCATTTCTGTGATCACTTCACCGTTAACTTTTACGTTTCCGGACTGGATATAAATATCCGCATCACGACGGGAGCAAACTCCGGAATTAGAGATGTATTTATTTAAACGTATTTCGTCCGGATTACCTGGTGTTTTTGGAGCTTTAGGTGCCTTTGGTTTTCTGTCAAAAGAAGGTTTTGGTTTTGAAAAACCACCTTTCTTATCATCTTTCTTAAAAGAAGAACCTCCCGATGGCTTAGCCTTTTTAGGCCCGAAACTTGGTTTTCCCGATGAAGTACCTCTTTTATTATTTCCTTTTCCGTTATTCATTTCGCTAAAAAATTTTTGCAAAGATAGTATTTATCTCGTTGTGTACTGAAAAAGTATGTTTTAAAGATGGAAATACGGTTTACAGACAGGAAAGCAGTTTCTTCCCATTGACCAAAACGGTAGGGTCAATCAGCACAATACAGAACACTCCTGCCACAATAAGTGATTTTAAAATATTGTGCAGCTGGATGTACTGGCGCTGTGTTTCCGATTTCCATAACAGCCGGATAAAGTACATCAGAATGATCAGGGCGACATAAAAATAGATGTCCATATAACCCACATCATATTTTTCAACCAGGATAAAAACCGGTAAAATTGTGGCTATCGTTAATACGGTAATGATCTGTTTGGATATTTTTTCTCCGAAACGAACCGGTATTGTCTGGTAGTTCGAAGCGACATCGCCTTTGATATTTTCAAGGTCTTTGATCATTTCCCGGATCAGCATCAGTAAAAACAAAAAGCCGGCATGGGCGAAGATCACATGGTAGAAGTTTTTAAAATACAGGAGTATTCCGAAAAACGGCAATACGGCCAGTAATGCTGCCGTAAGGTTCCCGATTATCGGATATTTTTTAAGCTTGTGGGAATAAAACCAGATCAGGAAAATATAGGTTGCAAAGAAAAATGCGGCACGCCAGGAAACAATATAAGCCAAAGCGGTTGCCAGGAAATTAAGTCCGAAATAAACCTTTAGTTTGGTTTTCTGGCTTACCAGACGGTCCAGCATGGATTTGTTGGGACGGTTGATTAAATCTTTCTGGGCATCATAAAAATTATTGATGATATAACCGGAAGCAATGCTTAACGTCGACACGAACACAATGATAAACAGCCGCCAGTCCAATATAATGTCCAGCGCCCGTTCTTCGGGTGCGAGTATAAAAATTGACGATAAATATTGTGCTAAAACTATTACAGGAATATTATAACCACGTACCACAGAAAACAAACTGAGGATTTTCATTAAAGTCAATTTGGATTTACGGGTAAGCATTATAGGCTAGCAGTTAAAGTTCTCGATATTCGGAACGTCTTCCAAATAACGCAAAAAAGTTACGAATTAGAATTGGTAAACCACTTCTAGTTTATAATCTTTTAAGGATTCTTTAGCTTTTTCCAGATTTTGTGTAAATCCTAAAATATAACCGCCACCGCCGGAACCGCACAGTTTAAGGTAGTAATCGTTGGTATCGATTCCTTTTTGCCATACCTGGTGGAATTGCTCCGGAATCATCGGTTTAAAGTTATTCAACACCACTTTGGAAAGTTTTTTGGTGTTCGAAAACAAGGATTTCATATCGCCATGCAGGAAGTTTTCCACACAGGCATCGGTATATTTTACAAATTGTGTTTTCAGCATTTTTCGGAATCCCTGATCTTTCAGGTTTTCCATAAAGATATTCACCATCGGGGCAGTTTCGCCTACAATTCCGGAATCAATCAGGAACACAGCGCCTTTGCCCTGCGTACTTTGCGACGGAATTCCCGTTGGTTCGATATTGTCTTTTGAGTTAATTAAAATCGGCAGGCTCAAATAACTGTTTAAAGGATCCAGACCGGAGCTTTTGCCATGGAAAAACGATTCCATCTGGGCAAAGATATTTTTTAACTGCAATAGTTTCTCACGGGTCAGGTTTTCCAGAACCGTTATCTTATTATGGGCATATTTATCGTAAATCGCCGCTACCAAAGCACCGCTGCTTCCTACTCCGTATCCCTGCGGGATACTGGAATCAAAGTACATACCGCGTTCCACATCGGCATTTAAAGCCGCTATATTAAAGGTCACCAATTCCGGATATTCTTCCTGAAGATCATCCAGATAAGATGCAAAACGTTTCAGACTTGCATTGGATTTTTCAGATTCTTCCGTTGGGTTTTCAGCAACTTTTAAAGCTCCGTTGTAAAAATTATAAGGAATAGATAAGCCTTTAGAGTCTTTAATGATTCCGTATTCTCCGAAGAGTAAAATTTTTGAGTAAAAAAGTGGTCCTTTCATAGTTCTGTTTCCTGCTTTTAGTAACGCTATACAATGAAATATTAGTATAAAGGTACTGAAAAAGTTTTATTAAAATGGTTTATTTTATCCTTTCGGATCCCGTTCCAATTTCGTCACAAATGTACTGACTGTTTTCACAATAGCCAATTAATTCTTTGGTAATAAATTCCAGCACCTTTTCCTTTACATTCTGAGGGTAAAGCACGTGTACATTTGCACCGGCGTCTAACGTAAAACAAACCGGAATACCGGTAGCATTCCTGAATTTCCAGATGCTGTTAATAATTTCCAGCGTATTGGGTTTCATCAGTATATAATACGGCATCGAAGTCATCATCATCGCATGCAGCGTCAATGCTTCGCTTTCCACAATTTTAATAAATTCTGCCACATCGCCGTTTTCCAGGATGGTTTTCATTAACGACAGATTGGTATGCGCCTGTTCAAAGCGTCTTTCGGCATACGGATGCCCGAACATTAGATCATGTCCTACCGTACTGGAAACCTGTTTCTCACCTTTGTCCACCAAAAGAATCGTATCCTGGTAATTTTTAAAATGGTCGTGAATTTCCGAAGGAAAAGTCACTCCGTATAAATCGGAGCTTTCGGAAATATCTTTTTGTTCTCCCCATACCACAACACTTCCCTTTACGCTTCTGCAGGCACTTCCGGAACCCAATCGCGCCAGGAAAGAGGCTTTCCGGTAAAAATAATCGTCGTTCATTTCCGGATTCAAGGCTTTTTCAAGGCTCATGATGTTCATCGCCAAAGCGGCCATACCCGATGCGGAAGAAGCAATACCGGAACTGTGCGGAAATGTATTTAAGGTATCTATTGTGAAATGGAAGTTTTTCAGATACGGACAATACGGTTCGATCCGCTCAAAAAATTTCTGAATTTTCGGTTTAAAAGCTTCTTTTACCGCTCCTTCAAACAGCAAGTCAAAAGAAAAAGCTGTTTTGTCTTCTTTTGCTGCAAAAGCCAGTTTGGTTATGGTCTTACAATTGTTAAGGGTCAGACTTATTGAAGGATTGGCCGGAATCTGGTTGTCCTTTTTCCCCCAATATTTCACTAAAGCAATATTACTGGGTGCACTCCACTCAAAACTTCCACTATCAATTGTTGTCAACGCAGCGTGATAAACAAAATCCTTTTCTAAAAACATAAATCAAAAATTTAGGCAAAGATACTTTTTTTGAGATATTCTTTAATTGGAAAAATTCGACAGAATTAGCTTATTTTTGAAGCTCAAAATCTGCATCATGAAAAAAATCACCCGCATCTTAATGGTTGTTGTTACCTGTCTGGTTATCGGTTATTTCTCCGGCATTGTTACCCGCGCCAGTATTGAAACATGGTATCCTACTTTGGTAAAACCGTCTTTCAATCCGCCCAACTGGTTATTTCCTCCGGTATGGTCAACCTTATATATCATGATGGGCATTGCAGCCGGTTTAGTATGGAACCGGATTGATTTTGAAAAAGAAGCCGTTAAAAAAGCTTTGATCTTTTTTGCGATCCAACTCGCGCTGAATGCTTTATGGTCGTACCTGTTTTTTGGGTTGCACAACATCCTTCTGGCTATGGTAGAGCTGATCTTATTATGGCTGATGATCTACGAAACCTATATACAATTTAAGAAAATCAATAAAATTGCCGGTTATTTATTATTGCCCTATTTAGCCTGGGTTACTTTTGCAGGCGTTTTAAATGCCAATATATGGCTGCTGAACAAATAAAAAATATTCAATCTCAAAGGATTAAAATAATTAAAAAATTATCTTTTTAACTTTTATTTAAAACATAATAGGTATTTTTTGTTAAATTTGATTTAAACATTCAAATTTAATCGATATGTCAAAAAAAGCCACCTATCTTCTCGGTATACTGGCAACCATAATTATCGGTTGTTTCTTATATCACAGACTTTGCTGTATGAATTGTGACCGGGCGTGTTGTAAAAAAGACGTTGCAACAGTTCAGGACAATCTGCCTCCTACATCTCCATTTTTATTAAAAGGCAACGGAATAGACTTTACCACCCAAAGCAATTTCAACTTTTTAAAGAATGATTTTAAAAAATTACTTCCGGTAAACGACTCGATCAACTTAGGGATCACGTCCCTCAAAACACTCTTTGACAAGGGTGGAAATACCCTTAAAATTACCGGTTTTGCCACAAAAGACGAAGTCAATAACTCCATGTTTCCCAATTTAGGTTTCGCCCGCGCAAATGATGTGAAGAATTATTTTGTTGCCCAGGGCATTTCATCGGCCAAAATTGAAATAAACGGTGAAGTAAAAGACGATTTAAGCATCACGAACGACACTTTATTCGGCCCGGTTGCTTTTACCGTTCTGGAACAGGCTGCAGCAACCGCCACTCCGGCAGCAGACTGGAAGGCTTTAAAAGAGAAAATCAACGCCAGCCCGTTAACGCTTTATTTCAATACCGGGCAAACCCAGATTGATTTAACGGCAGAAGACCGTCAGAAAGTAGCCGACATGCTCCACTATATTGATCATGTGGAAAATGCCAAACTCGATGTGGTGGGCTATACCGACAATATCGGCAACAGGGAAACCAATATCCATCTGGGACAAAAACGCGCCGATTTTGCCAAAAGCTATCTGGTGAATAACGGCATTGCTGCCGAAAAAATAAACAGCACCTCAAAAGGCCCGGATAATCCTTTAATGGATAATGCCACTAAAGAAGGACAGGCAAAAAACAGACGAACTGTTGTAAAAATTAACTAACCTAATATTTATAAACTATGAATACACCTTGTATAATCATCCCGATTTTAGTAGGCTTAATCTGCGCATTATTAGGCTATTTACTTGGAAAAGTGAGCGCTTCAAAAAACGATAACACTAAGCAATTACAGCATGAATTAGACAAATGCCGCACAAAATCCGTAAATCTTTCCGCCGAACTGGAAGCTTTAAAAGCAAAAGGAACCGGTTCGTCCATGGGCTTTGCCGCTGCTATAGTACCTTTTGACGGTACTGTGGCCGCTACTGTTTTCGGAAGAAAAATAGTGGAAAACGACTTAAAAATAATTGAAGGCATTGGTCCGAAAATAGAAGAATTATTCAACACTTCCGGCATATTCTCCTGGAAGGCACTTTCTGAAATATCGGTAGACCGGTGCAATGAGATCTTACACAAAGCCGGCGAACGTTTCGTTATTCACAATCCTGCTACCTGGCCGCGTCAGGCACGTATGGCCTATGAAGGAAAATGGCAGGAACTAAAAGACTGGCAGGAACAGCTGGATGGAGGAAAAGAATAAAAAAAGGCTGTCGTTTGACAGCCTTTTTCAATTATTGTTTTGATAGTGTAAAACAATTGGCATTTGCCAATACACTAACCGTCGGATCAAAACTGGCACCTGCTTTAGCATTATTAGCAGCATCCGGACGCAAATATTTATCCCAAACCGATAAAAGCGATACCGAAGCCAGGTAACCAACCGAACTGTAGAAAACCGATTTTCCTGTGGTTACATTACTCGGCGGATATACTCTCCATTTTTCCCATGGTCCTATAACCGTTCTGTTTACATTCACATCATCATCTACTGACTCTGCTACTAAATACATATTATTCTGCAAGGATCGGAACGCAACTTCATCCCCGGTTTTCACTTCGGCTGTAGAATTCACATTATTCGGGTTTACAATTTTGAATTTTGCCCAGGGCATCCAAACATCGTTCAGCCACGGTGCTGTGGTGTTCCATAGTTTATTGATTGTAGCATCCCCATTGGATTCCGCCGTAAGAAATTTACGGGTAAGATTGTAGTTTATTGTCACCACATCGCCATAACTCATGTAACGGCTTCCGGTTTTTTCCTGTGTCCCGGAAAGTTCATCATTTTGTACAGAAGTTACATCCTCTGTTTGGCAGGAAGCCATAAGTCCTACGGCTAAAACAAGCAATAATTTTGAAATTTTTTTCATAAAATGTTTTTAAGGTTAATGCTGCAAAACTATTTTCAAAAACACAAAAATCCTTTTAAAATCAATGCTTTGTGACGAATACCATATAAAATAGTGACGAAAAACGTTTTGTTTTTTCCTGTTAAAAAAATAATCGTGCACCAACTGCCCTAAAACTCTTTACTATGCTTGTTTCATAAAAAAAGCGGTTCGTATGAACCGCCTTTTTCACAGGATTATCTTTAATTCTTAACGATCTTTTCTACAAAAACACCCTCACTGGTTTCTATTTGTGCAAAATAAATACCCGGCTTCAGCGCAGTAACATCCAGCTGCTGCAAACCTGCTTTGCTATCCAATACTTTAGACACCTGAGCGATGCCGTTAAAATCGTAAACGCGGATGCTAACAAGCTTGCCATCTTCTACAGGAAGTACACTCAACGTAGTGGTAACCGGAATTGGGTACAGGCTGTATTTACCTTTTTTATTGGTTCTGTTCTGATCGTTAGGATCGGTAATTGCCATTTCGTTTGTAGCGGCCGTTTTCCCGAATGCCGGCTCAAATGGTCCCGGATCCGGCTGTAATACATTCATACAGTTTTTAAAGGTTTTGGTCCAGGTATAATTGGTCCATCCGTAACTGCCGCTTGGTATTACATATACGGTTGCTCCGCTCTTGTAGACCAATTGGATCGTATAGGCCGTATTGGCAGCACAATCATAGAAGCTCATTCCCGGTCCAACCGTAGCCGTTGCGGAACCGGATGTATTTAAATAGGTTAACGGATAATCTGCTGTCGGGCAGGCAGAAGCCGTATTCGTTACTCTTAAATATAACTTGGAAGCATTGGCATAATTCCCGGAAACATTAAATCCGATATAACCGCTGTATACCTGCGGATTCGAATGGGCTACATATTTACAATAAGGAGCAAACGATAGGTTTACAGCAGGTGTCGCCTCTTTTGTTACCGTTATATTAATGTTTAACGTTGCTTTTAGTATTGACGGCAGATCCGGTGCTCCATTGGCACAATACACACGCATCACATAGCTGTTTGTTCCAACCGGCATGTTTCCCGGCACGATGCTAACCGAATTACTGTTACTGGAATTGGCAACGAATGCTCCGGTACTTTTATTCAGGGTGATGTATTTAAAATACCCCTGTCCGCAAGTATAAGTGCTGGCATAAGTTAAACTGAATGTCCCGGTAAGATCGGTTGCATAAAAAGGAATTACAACATTGTAGTTATAGGCTCCTCCGGAAATAGTTGGTCCCGACACACTAACGGCATTAGTAGTCCCCAGACTAAGGGTTTGTGCATTCACTGCAAAGGCAGAAATTAAAAACAGACAGCAAAAAGCAACTCTTGTTTTTAGGTTAAAAATAATTTTTTTCATGTTATGTGTTTTTTAAGTTAACAACACAAAACTATTTTTATTCCCATCAGAACCATCAATAAAATCGCAGTTTGTGACGAAATAACTCAAAAAAGTGACAAATCAAAAAACTATTTTATCCAGTTCATCAAGATAGGTTTCCCCGACAGGAATTTCCTGCTGATTCACAAATACCGCTTTTTTATTTTTTTGTGCAACCTGGTCGATTCTGACAATATACGACCGGTGTACTCTTAAAAATTCCAAAGGATCCGGTACCTTGGTTATAAACTCTCCTATTTTACACCGTATCGTATAGGATCTTTCCCGGGTGATGACATCAATATAGTTTCCGGATGATTTGACATACAGTATCGTATCGGTCTTGATCCGGATTTCTTTACCCTGTTCCCGGAAAGTAAAATACTTTTCTTTCTTTTTTATTTTTCGCACCCACAGTCGTAACAATTCCCGGATTATATCCTGGTTATAGGTTAGTATCCTGATCTTAAAAAAAGCATAGATCAGCGCAGCGGTTAAGAATATAACAAGACAGATAAACCAGCTTCTTTTCCAAAACGGCTCGCTGATATGTATCGGTAAAATGATTTTTTCATCGGAAAACAGGCGATTATCCTCCAAAATCTGGACGATAAATTCATAATCTCCCGGCGGTAAGAATTCATACGAAACTTTCCTGTCCTTAGTGTAATTCCATTTGTCATGCAGTCCTTTTAATTTGTATCGGTACACCTGTTCTTTATTTTTAAAGGACACGGATTCAATCCAGAAATCGAGCTGGTTTTCATTATAGGATAAGTCCAGTAATTTTTGAGGTGTTACCTGCTTGACCGCATTTATGGCGATGGTCTTTAAGCGCAAAAAATAATTCCGCTTCGAAAAGATCTGTTCAAAATCTGCTTTGGACAAACTGCACAATCCGTTGGTGGTCGCGATATGAATCACTTCATCAATAATTTCCACATCCCGTATCTGGTTTTCAGGCAAACCGTCGGCTGCAGTTAAATACTGTATTGTATAACTGCCGTTTTCCTGAAACCGTATCCTGTTCAAACCGTAATTCGTACACGCCCAGATGGTATATTTGTCTTCTATATACACTTCTGTAACCAGATTATTGGATAGTCCGTCCGACTTATCAATCGTGATTACTTTTTCGGTTTTAGGATTATAAACCAGAACGCCGGCTCCCATACTGGCCAGGTAAAAAAGCTGTTTCCCGGGTTCATAATCCACATCGTCTATCCGGTAATCGGCTAATTTGCCTTTCTTATCCACAAGCCGGCCCTTATCGACAATTTTGAGTCCTTTTAAAGTGGCTATATAGTATTTTCCGTTGACTTCCGAAATGTCCTGAATCCTCACGTTAAGCGTATCGGCAAACAATTCTTTCTCATTTTCGAAAACATTATAAACCCCGAACCGGGAAGCAATGATCTTTTTGGTATCGTCCGAAACTTTTAGTACCCCGCAGTATTCCAGACGGTTTCCAAATGACGTAAAAAGAACATTATCCGTAGCATAATACACCTGGTTTTCGGCAGGATTAAACTGCACAATTGCCGGTTTGTTTACCAATCCGGTGTGTACTCTCGCCAGATCGCCTTTAGCTGAAATTTTATAAATGTCACCGTTAAAACAGCCGGTGTATAAATTTCCGTCGTTATCCTTTGTCAGGGAATTGACATAAATCCCTTTTAAAAGATTGCTGTTGATTTGTTCTTTTTTCAGAAAAAAGACTCCGGAATCTATAGTCGAAAACCATAATCCGCCAAAGCTGTCTTCATAAATTTTGGTTACGGAATGTTTTTCCAGATACTTCTTTTTTAGCGTTCCCTTATAGTCATACACATACATTCCTTTGCCGCGATACCCGATCCAGAAATGATGCTCGTCATAAATTCCGCCTTCTATCGGTTCAAAATTAGGGTAGGTAATCGTGGTGATTGCTCCCTGACGATTTTGTATAAAAACCGATCCGTCGGTCATTACAACCATATAATCATTTCCGGAACTTAAAATACGCCGGATCGCCCGCATTTCCCCAGTTCTGAGAAACGCTGTTGGCGTATTGGTAAAATAATTGATTTCCTGGTGCCTGTTGATCTTCTTTGACCGGAAGAATTTACCTAACCGCTCACTGGGTCTTTTTTTCGCATCAACATCAGCTTCGATAACCAGCCTGCCCTTCGCATCAATCGTGATATAATGCCCGTTTGTCATAAAAAGATGCAGCGTGTTATTGTGATCGACAGCCAGGTTTGCAATAAAAAAAGCCGTAAGCCTTCTTTCCTTAACAAACCGTTCGATGACGGCATTGTATTTATAGGGAATAAATTTTTCCGTCCCGTCCTGAATATAAAAAAGTTTATTATTGAGTGTAATGCACCAGATCTGGCCGTTATCCTGCTTAAAGAAATCAAATATGGTAATATCGGTCAGGCCGTCTTTAGGCTCAAACCGCTTGAATTCATTTCCGTTATAATGGGTCAGCCCTCTGTCTGTAGCAAACCACATAAAACCGTTTTTATCCTGAATAACGTCATAAACCTCATTACTGGACAAGCCGTCTTTTTGGGTAAAGTTTTTAAGCGTGTAATTTTGGGATGCAAGCTGCTGGCCAAACAGCACACAAAATAGCAATTGGCAGAAAAGAAATTTAAAGGGCATACATATTTTATTCTACTGCATTGTTAATGATGCACTAAAATAAAAATAAAATCCCATAATTTTTAACAAGATTTTCAAATAAATGTCATTACGCGAAGTTTTGCGCTACCAGATAGCTACCCGTCCATGCATTTTGAAAGTTAAACCCTCCGGTTATCGCATCAATATTCACGATTTCGCCTGCAAAATACAAATTGGGATGCACCTTGCTTTCCATGGTTTTGAAATTGATTTCCTTCAGATCGATTCCGCCGGCTGTAACGAATTCTTCTTTAAAGGTGCTTTTGCCGTTTACCTGGAAATGCCCGTCTGTTAATTGGTTTGCCAGATCATTCAGTTGTTTTTTAGACAAATCGGCCCATTTGGTTTCCGGTAAAATGCCGGAAGCAAAAGCCAGACTTTCCCATAAACGGTTTGGAAAATCAAACGGTGATTTTTTCACGACCAGCTTTTTAGCCTGTTCCAGTTTGAGCGTTTTCAGCAGTTCCAGTGTTGCTTCGGTATCCTGGTCATTAAGCCAGTTAACCTGTAAAACAAACTGGTAATTTTTAGCAAAAAGTTCTCTGGCGCCCCAGGCGGAAAGTCGTAAAATTCCCGGACCGCTCATTCCCCAATGGGTAATCAGCAACGGTCCCGCAGCACTCAGTCTGGTTCCTTTAACCTTAACCGCAGCAAAAGCCGAAACACCCATTAAGTCTTTAATACGGGTATCTTTGATATTAAAGGTAAAAAGAGACGGAACCGGTTCTACTATTGAGTGCCCCATGTTTTTGAGCACTTCCCATATTTTAGGATTGCTTCCGGTTGCCATGACTATTTTTGACGTTACAAACGTTTCCTGATTGGTTTCTACTTTCCAGAAATCGTTCGATTTAAAAAGCGACTGCACGCTTTGCCCGGTCAGCACCTGAATGCCCAGTTGTTTAACCGCTTTCTGGAAACAGTCGATGATGGTTTGCGAACTGTCGGTAACCGGAAACATTCTTCCGTCTTCCTCGATTTTCAGTTCCACGCCATGCCGTTCAAACCATTCAATCGTATCGCCGGAACAAAACTGATGAAACGGTCCTTTTAATTCCCGTTCGCCTCTGGGATAAAACTTAACCAGATCGTTCGGGATAAAACAGGCATGCGTTACATTACAGCGTCCGCCGCCGGAAACACGCACTTTCGAAAGTACTTCCTTTCCCCGCTCCAGGATCGCGATTTTTAATCGGGAATTGTTTTCCGCGATATTAATTGCCGTAAAAAAACCGGCAGCACCGCCACCTATTATAACTACATCAAAATTGGAATTCATAATCTATTGGGAAAATCGGAGATGATTCCGTCTACGCCATAAGCGATGACTCTGCGAATATCTTCCTCATTATTAACCGTCCAGGTCAAAACTTTATAGCCTTTTTCACGGGCTTCTTTACAATTATCTGCCGTTAGCAGTGAAAAATGTGGATGGATGGCTTTCGCCGATAACTGGTGTGCCCATTCCAAAGCCTGTTCCACACTGGCCTGCGTGAGTACACCCAGATTTATTTCAGGGTTTAACGCTTTTACTTTTTTCAGCTCGTCTTTCTGAAAGCTGGAAACGATAAAATCTTCATAAGTCCAGCCTTTTTCAGCAACATATTTTTCGATCAGTTTTACGACCGGTCCGGCCGTCTCGTGACCTTTTAATTCTACATTTATCAGACATTTCCGGTCAATCAGGTCAAACACCTCTTCCAGTAACGGAATGCGGTACAGCGTTTCCACTTTCAGTTTTTTCAGTTCCGCTACCGTCATTTTATGGACTTCACCAAAACCGTTTGTCGTCCGGTCTACCGTAAAATCGTGAATCACCACAATTGCGCCGTCAGCAGTAACATGAACATCCAGCTCGATAGCTGTAGCTCCCAGATCCAGTGCCTTCCGGAACGATTCCAGCGTGTTCTCTGCCAGCAATCCCTTTGCACCTCTATGTCCGATTTTTTGAATCATTGCTGATTTTGACTTTTATTTAACTACACAAAGATATAATAGAATTGGCTTGAAATTCGTTAATTTTATAGAACAGACTCAAGAAATACGATTATGAAAAAAATACTTTTGGTTTTCTTTATAGCGCTTTTTACGATGTGCGGCACTTCAAACGTGCAATACCGGGACGATTTCCGGGCGGCTTCCGATGCTCAGAAAAAGAAGTTCCTGAATGAGCTCAATGCAAACGGAGCCAATTATGCCGTGGTAGTACTCACAAAAGGGTTTAAAGGGGAATCCGTTACCGTTTTTAACGAAAAAGGTACCCTATATAAAGGTACGGTCATTACCAACCTTGGCAATGGCATTGCCCATACTTTACGGATAGACAACACGATAAACACGACGATTACCGATAAAATAAGCAGTAAAGAAGCCGTTATTGAAAGTAAAAAGGCAAAGCAATACAAATTCATCTATGTGATGAAGGACAATGCAGCAGCAAAAAATCCTTATAAAATCACCTACAGCAATACGCTTCGCCCTATGTAACGGAACGAAAACCGGCATTACTTAAAAACAAAACGTTCCTCAAATCGGGTACAACATGATTTGAGGAACGCCAGCGGTTAAGCTCCCTTAAAAAGCAAAGGCATCCAGCGTGTCCAGTGCTTTAGGGAAAGCACTGTCCTGAAGTTCCGGCATCGCAATTCCTTCTACACGAAAAGTGGTAACGTCTGTTATACCAAGGAATCCAAGTGCCGCTCTCAAAAACGGATCGGAAAAATCATAGCCTTTTCGCGGTCCTTCCGAATAAACACCTCCGGAAGCGATTGCCAGATACACTTTTTTATTCACGACAAGTCCTTTCGGGAAACCGTCTTCATAACTAAACGTCACCCCGGCTCTGGCGATATGATCCACCCAGGCCTTTAATGTGGACGGAACACCAAAATTATAAAGCGGAACACCTATCACCACTATATCGGCTTCCATTAACTCCTGTATTGCCTGATTGGAATACTGAATCGCTTTTTGCTGGGTTTCCGTCTGTAATTCGTTTGGCGTAAAAAAAGCGCCCAGATGCGTTTCGTCCAGATGCGGCAGCGGGTTCACCGTTAAATCACGGGTATAAACACTGCTTCCCGGATAGGCAGCTGTCAGTTTTTCAAGAATCGCATTCGATAACCGGATGCTGAAAGAGTCTTTTCCCTTTACACTTGAAGTAATCAGCAATATTTTTTTCATTGTTTCAGATATCTTTTTGTTTTACAATACAAACTTATCTACATTCGCTATCTAAAATATATTACTATCCGTTTGGATAGCGCTATCCAAACGGATAGTAATGAAAACAGTATGGAAACAACAGAAAAAATTCACACGCCACAGGAATGTACCGGCGCACTGCTTCCGGTTAGGGATGCCCTGGAAGTTTTAAACGGGAAATGGAAATTGCCGATATTGATCTCGCTATCATCCGGGCCGAAACGCTTTAAACAAATTTCAAGGGAGATAAACGGTATTACCGACAAAATGCTGTCGAAAGAATTAAAAGAGCTGGAAATGCACCAACTGGTTACCCGGACGGTTTATGATACTTTCCCGCCAACAGTAGAATATGCTTCAACCGAACACAGCAAGACACTGACCAAAGTAATCGAAGCGCTAAGAGAATGGGGATTGCTGCACCGTAAAAAAATTATCGGGAACTAATTTACAATGTAGGCCGGCGAAGCACTGCTCAGGTTTTGAAACAGAACCGCCGTTTCCGCAGAAAGGCAAACAGCAAGAATGTCATCATCGGTTACCGGATCGGGCACGTCATTTTCCTTTTCCATTAAAAACTTCGCCTGATTGTAGTATATCGGGATGCCCGATTTTTCATAAAATGTGCGGACGTCTTTAGCACAAAAACCAACACATTCCAGATTTCTGCTGTTCAGGTTGGCAACAACTTCGTTTAATAGTTGCTTTGCATAACCTTTTCTTTCCTGTAAGGATACCAAACCCACCAATTCCGGAATCGTATAGGTAGTATTGGCAAACTGAACGGTAAAATTGCGGTTTATCCGGGCCAGACAAACCATTTTTTGGGCACCATCGCGCAGTAAATGAAATTCGGAGTGCCTGAATTGTTTCCTGAAATTGTCCGCATCCAGCTGCAGCCATTCCGAAACCGACCAGGCTTCCAGTATGCATTTTATCTCGGAAACCGTTAATTCGTCCGGTTTTTTAATCAGGTAATGTGCCATATTGTTACCAATGCTTCTCTTTCAAAGATACTTTATCTGAACGAAAACTACCGGATTTCTTTAAAAATCAAACAAATAGCAGTTCTAAAAATAAGGCAATAAAAAAAGCCTATCTACTTTTGAAGTAAATAGGCTTTTAAAGTGCGGGTGATAGGACTCGAACCTACACACCGTGAGGCACCAGATCCTAAGTCTGGCGTGTCTACCAATTTCACCACACCCGCGGCACAAATTGAAAGTGTTTCTTTCAGTATTACGGGTGCAAATATACGCATTAGTTCTTATCATCCAAGAAAAATCGAAAAAATTTTTTGTTTCTTTTTTTTGTACTTTTGGCTTTCATCATATTTAAATTATAATGGATAGTATAAAGCAATACGTTCAGGAAAATAAAGAACGTTTTATAAATGAATTAATTGATTTATTAAAGATTCCTTCTGTAAGTGCTGATAGTGCTTACTCTCAAGATGTTATAGACACTGCTAATGCGGTTAAGGTAAGTCTGGAAAAAGCCGGATGTGATTTTGTAGAGCTTTGCGAGACTCCCGGTTACCCGATTGTGTACGGAGAAAAAATGATTGATCCGAAATTACCTACTGTTTTAGTATACGGACATTATGACGTACAACCGGCAGATCCGATCGAGTTGTGGACCTCTCCTCCATTTGAACCGGTAATCAAAACTACCGATATTCATCCGGAAGGAGCTATTTTTGCCCGTGGTGCCTGTGACGATAAAGGACAGATGTTTATGCATGTGAAAGCTTTGGAATATATGGTACAGACCAATACGCTTCCATGTAATGTTAAATTCATGATTGAAGGAGAAGAAGAAGTTGGTTCGGCAAGTTTGGGCTGGTTCGTGGAACGCAACCAGGAAAAACTGGCTAACGATGTTATTCTTATTTCCGATACGGGAATGATTTCCAACACCCAGCCATCCATTACCACCGGATTGAGAGGTCTGAGCTATGTGGAAGTGGAAGTTACCGGACCTAACCGTGACCTGCATTCCGGATTATATGGCGGAGCTGTTGCGAACCCGATTAACATCCTGGCCAAAATGATTGCTTCGCTTCATGATGAAAACAATCATATTACCATTCCGGGATTTTATGATAAGGTAGAAGAGCTTTCTGCTGCAGAAAGAGCCGAAATGGCCAAAGCACCTTTCTCTTTGGAAAATTATAAAAAAGCGCTGAACATTGATGATGTTTACGGCGAAGCCGGATATGTTACAAACGAAAGAAATTCCATTCGTCCAACACTGGATGTAAACGGAATCTGGGGCGGTTATACCGGCGAAGGTGCCAAAACCGTTATTGCCAGCAAAGCATTTGCAAAAATATCCATGCGTCTGGTTCCTAACCAGGACTGGAAAGAGATCACCGAATTATTCCAGAAACATTTCGAAAATATCGCTCCTAAATCTGTTAAAGTGGTTGTAAAACCGCATCATGGCGGACAGGGATACGTAACCCCGATTGACAGCATTGGCTATCAGGCTGCTGCCAAAGCATATCACGAAACTTTCGGCGTACAGCCCATTCCGGTTCGTTCCGGAGGTAGTATCCCGATCGTAGCCTTGTTTGAAAAAGAATTAAAAAGCAAGACTATTTTAATGGGATTCGGATTAGACAGTGATGCTATTCACTCGCCTAATGAGCATTTCGGAGTATTTAATTACCTTAAAGGAATCCAGACCATTCCTTTGTTTTACAAATACTTTACGGAACTGAATAAGTAATATTTTACAAAATTTGATTTGGATACAAAATTCATCTCAGAAGTCATAAAATCAGGAGGAACTATTGGTGCTTTGTCACCAAGTTCCTCTTTTTTGGCTAAAAAAATGCTGAAGCCCATTGACTTCAAATCGGCACAATGCATTGTTGAATTCGGTCCGGGAACCGGTGTTTTTACCGTAAAACTACTGGAAAAACTCAGCCCGAACGGAAAACTTATGGTTTTTGAAATCAATAAAGAGTTTTGTGAAGAGCTGAAAAAAATAAACGACAGCCGACTGATCATTATCAATGACGGTGCAGAAAAATTAGAAAAATACCTTATTGAATATAAGCTGGAAAAAGCCGATTATATCGTTTCTTCCTTACCGCTGGCCGTCCTGCCGGATGAACTGGTCAATGCCATACTGACCACTTCGAAGTGCTGCCTGGCTTTAAAAGGAAAGTATATTCAATTTCAATACTCGCTGAATGCTCTTAATAAATTAAAAGAAATCTTTTCGAGTGTAACCATTGAGTTCACTTTTTTAAATATTCCGCCCGCTTTTATCTTCACCTGCAAAAAATAAATTCACTTTTTTTAATTTTTTATCCCCTTTTTAATTTTTTATTCTACATTTGTAGAGTTAGCTCTAAAAACATAGAATATGAAATTTTCATCGGCTATAGTCCTGCTGCTGATAGGTTTGCTAATCGTGAGTTGTAAAACCAACCGGGTTGTCAAAAACGAACGGGTCGGTAAATGGATTTTTAAAGACACTTTTGGCGGAAAACATTACACCACAAAAGGGTACTACCGAAAAGGTCTGGAAACCGGGACATGGAAACAATTTTCCGGTAACAAACTAGTCAAAAAACAGCTGTACAACAAGCAAACCTGTTTTACGACGTTTTATAATGAGAACGGTACCGTAATGGCAAGAGGAAAATCCCGGATGGTCATAACCGACAAACTGGTACACTGGTTTTACTATGACGACTGGAAATATTATGACGGAGAAGGAAATCTGGAAAGCATCCGCACTTACGAGAACGGAGAAGAAGTGAACGAATTAATCATTAAATAAAAAGAAATGCAATTATCAAAAACCGAAGAACAACTTATGGAATATCTGTGGAAAAAGGAAAAGGCTTTTATGAAAGACCTGCTGGAAGCCTATCCTGAGCCGAAACCGGCAACGACCACGATTGCAACACTTTTAAAACGAATGTCCGACAAAGGCTTTGTGGCTTACAAAGAATACGGAAAATCAAGGGAATATTATCCGTTAGTAAAAAAAACGGATTATTTCTCCAAACATGTCAACAACATCATTAAGGATTTCTTCAACAATTCGGCCGCTCAGTTTGCTTCTTTTTTCACAAAAGAAACCAATATGACGGAAAAAGAATTGGAAGAACTAAAGAAAATCGTAGATCAGGAACTTCAAAAAAAGAAAAAATGACATCGCATTTCATCAAATCCGGCCTGTGCCTGTGCTGTTTATTAGTTGTTTATCATTTTCTGTTAAGCAAAGAAAAGATGTATCGCTTTAACCGTTTCTACCTGTTAACAGCTATTGTATTCAGTCTTTTAATCCCTTTCAACACCCTGACGGAAACCGTTTCGGCTGCTGCCAAAACACCGCTAGTCACAGCGGCATTATATGCCAGAGCGATAGCCGATGATTCTTTCCTGAATTTAGAAAACGGGCTTATAGCGGTTTACCTGTTTGTATCGGGATTACTGTTCTTTCGCTTTACGATGAACCTCAACTCCTTATTCCGAAAAATACGATCCGGCGAACAGATCAAGCAGGATTCCCAGACACTGGTCCTGATTCCGGATAAAGTGCTGCCATTCACTTTTTTGCATTATATTTTTATCAATAAAAAGCAAATCCGTAAAAACAAGATTGAACCGGAATTACTGCTTCATGAAACAGCACATGCCAGACAAATGCACAGCCTGGATATTCTTTTTATCGAGCTGCTTCAGATCTTTTTATGGTTCCAGCCATTATTGTATTTCTATAAAAAAGCCATCCGCTTAAATCATGAGTTCCTGGCAGATGAAGCGGTAACGCAAAAGCATACCGAAGTAACCGATTATCAGAATTTAATTCTTTCCAAGGTTGCTACCGAAAAGCCTATGGCACTCACCAGTAATTTAGCCTATTTAGTAACCAAAAAACGTTTCATTATGATGACCAAAACATCGCCCCCGCTCCGGCTGACCCTTATCAAGTTATGCATGATTCCGTTAATGTCCGGAATGGTATTCCTTTTCAGCACTAAAGTTGTGGCTCAGGAGAAACCAGCTGCCAAGACCACAAAAAACAATGGCAGCAAACCTTTACCACCATCTACGCCACCTACACCGCCGCCAGCCCCGCAGTTGCCGCCACCGCCGCCACCTGTTGAAGCAAGACCAAAAAAAGCAGCATCGAAAAACGGTAAAGCAGAACTGCCACCACCGCCACCGCCACGGGAAAGTTCTAAAAAGACGACCTCAAACAACGGCAAAGACAAACTATTACCGCCACCGCCACCAGCAGAACCAAGGCCTAAAAAGACGGCATTAAATGAGTTCCCGTCACCACCGGCTCCCGGAACAACAATTCCGGAGTTTGCAGGCGGCATGAATGCCTGGAATGTATATGTGCAAAAGAATCTTAAAATACCGGAAAACTTTCCGAAAAGTGATACTCCACAACGTATCGCTGTTCGGTTTGTGGTCGAAAAAGATGGCAGTACTTCCAATGTTGCGATTGTTAAAGACCCGACCAATATAATGAAAGAATCGATTACCGCCCTTATTGAAAACAGTCCGAAATGGGTGCCCGGAAAATCAGAAGGGAAAGCGATAAGAAGTGAATTCTATCTGCCGTTAATGGTGCTGCATAAATAAGAGAACAGGCCGGTTTGTCGTAACACAGGTTGCGATAAACAGTATGATCCGCTTCGATTGAAGCGGATTTTCTTTTTTGTAACCTAAAATAAATCAGCTTTTTACAACAATCTATACTTTTTGGCGTTAAATTTGCACAATCATCATCAATCAAAATCATCAATCATGTTAAAACGTTTTTTTATCCTGTGCTCCGGTGCAGACAAAAATCTTATTGCTACCTGTAGCGATGGCGAACAAAACAAGTATGCAGGAATAGGCGCTACGGTATTCTTCACCGCAGTAATGGCCGTTATTGCCAGCAGTTATGCCCTTTACACTGTTTTCGACAACATTTACACCGCCACTTTCTTTGGATTGGTCTGGGGATTGCTGATTTTTAACCTGGACCGTTTTATTGTGTCGACCATCAGGAAAAGAGATCGTTTCTGGAGCGAATTTTTGCAGGCAACACCCCGAATTATCCTAGCAATGATTATTGCTATCGTTATTTCAAAACCATTGGAGATCAAGATATTTGAGAAGGAGATCAATACGGTTTTGCTTAAGGAAAAGAATGCAATGGCATTGGCCAATAAAAAAGAGGTTGCTAATTATTATCAGACAGATGTAACCAAAAACCAGGCGGGAATTGACAGTTTAAAGTCGGAAATACTTAAAAAAGAAAAAGAGGTAAATGCGCTTTATGCGACCTATATCACGGAAGCCGAAGGTACAAAAGGCACTATGAAATTGGGCAAAGGTCCTGTTTATAAAGAAAAAAGGGAGAAACACGATGCCGCTTTAAAGGCATTGGACGATTTGCGCAAAGGTAATCTGGCCAAGATTGCCGAAAAGGAAGCAAAAGCCAAAACGCTGCAGGCGGATCTGGATAAAAAAGTAACCGAAACACAGCCTATAATTGACGGCTTTGACGGTTTAATGGCTCGTATCAATGCGTTGAACAAACTGCCAAGCCTTCCTTCTTTATTTATCATGCTGCTGTTTTTAGCCATCGAAACCTCTCCTATTATCGCCAAACTATTATCCCCTAAAGGTGAATATGATTTTAAACTGGAAGACGACGAAACGGCTTTAAAAACACATATCGAGCAGAACAACTACCAACGCAGTCTGCAAAAACAGACGGATGCTTCCATTTATGACAAGGTTTATGCCGATATTAAAGATGAGAAAGGCATCTACGATTATAAAAAGAAACGGGCTTTGGAACTTTTAGAGTTACAGGCCGACACCTATGTTGAAAAACAGAAAAAAGTAATGTAAATAAAAAAGCTCCTTTAATAAGGAGCTTTTTTATTATTATATCATCAGATCAGGCCGATTCGATCCGTATGGACATCCAGGATGCTTCCAGTATCAGGTTATCCCCTACATAAGCTTTTCCGGATTGTTTGATGATCTTTTCACTCATTCGTTGTATCGCAATGGTATATTTTACCTGCTCGCCATACTGCACACCTTTGTAAAACTGCGCACTCTCGATCTGTGCTAATGCAAAAACACCTTTTGAAACACCTAATAATCGTACACCTGCTCCGCCACATTGTGCCATTGACTCAATAAGAATCGTTGCCGGAATATAGGGCATTGCCGGAAAACTTCCTTTGAGAAAAGCATTCATCTCTTCTTTAAAGGTATACACTCCGGTAATTTCCTTTTCGTTTGCCGAAAGGATCTCGTCTACAAATAAAAACGGAGCCCGGTGCGGTATCAGCTCTTCGACGTTCTTAGGTTTTTCCATAACATACAGTTTACAGATAGTTTAAAATTTCTTTTTTAAAAGCATCATATTCTCCCTGAAGGATCAATCCGTTATCCAATAGTTTCTTATAGTTTTGCAGCTTTTCGAAAAGCTCTTCTTTGGACAATTCACTCAGTTTTTTGTCACCCGATGTCGCCGGCGCAGGTATCGGTTCTGCTACAGGTTCCTGGAACGTAACCGGAGCTACCGGCATTATTTCGGCAAAGCTGGTTACTTCTTCTGCTTCCATTTCTTCCACTTCTTCTTCCTGTACCGGTTCAATGATAACCGCATCTTCCACTATTGGTGCCGTTGGGGCAACCGATTGGGCATTTACAGTATTCGTTTTTAAAGCATCCAATTGCTCTTTGGCAAAAGTGTACAGTTTGCGTGCCTGATTTTTCGGAATATAATCAATCGAAATGGTCAGTTCGCTTTTGGTTGCAAACGAGAATTCCGACCCCAGGATATTTTCTTTTACAAATGTTCCGGTTATATCGTCCCAGTCATAATCTACAAAATCCATGGATAATCCTAAATTTTTAGGACGGCACATAATAATCCGTTTATTCGTTACCACGATACTATCCGGAAATACCGTTATGGCCGGTTTTTTCTGTACTCCTATATATCCTACTTCTTCATTTTTCATCAACAAATCCTGTAATTTGGAGGTGATTTTCTCTATCGCTTTAGGATCCTGATCTTCGTTTAAAAATTTTTTAATTTGATCTTTCATATAATCGTTACTTTTTAATCTTGTGCTGTCTGCCCTTTCAGGCAATTTGTTCTGAATTCATTTTCAGGCTGTAAAGTTGCAAAGTCCTTTTGAAATTATCTAATTTTCAGCCTGATTAATTTCACTTTGAATTTTCTTTGTCAGACTGTTAAATACCAAATCATAGGAATGTGCAATTAATTCCCTTACAAACTTATCGGTTAGTTCCTTATTGACGGCAACCGTATTCCAATGCACTTTACTCATGTGAAAACCCGGTTTGATGTCGTCATATTGTCCCCGCAATTCTTGTGCCCTTTCCGGATCACATTTTAAATTTATGGACGGATTTCCGTTTTCCCACTCTTTTAACGAGGCAAGCGCAAACATTTTGCCGCCTACTTTAAATACCAAAGTGTCTTCATCAAAAGGAAAATGTTCGGTTACTCCTTTTTTTGACAGACAATACTCATAATACGCCTGAATATCCATTTTATTGTGTTTTATCCTTTCCTATTATTCCTAAATGTGTTTTTGAGAATCCTTCGTTATATTTTAAACCATATCCTAAAGCCCTGTCCAGGCAGGAATGACTGAATAGTATGATTCCGGCTAATTTCAGTTCTTCATTCAGCGTGTACATGCCGCAGAGATACACTAAAACCGCTACGCCTTTATGATGAAACAGGTTGTAAGCATAAGCACCCGCTTTGTTCCCGAAGGCATATCCCAGCATTGAAAAATCGGGCGTAAAAAGCAGTAACGGAAACCACCACCAGGCATAATCCGTTTGCAGGAACAGCAACAAGCCTGCCAGAAATTGTATTACTTCTTCCAGTTTGAGTATTGTTTTCATTGTATGCTGTATAAAACCGGTTTACTCGGAGAGGCATCGTTTTCAAAAGAGGCGATCTGAATGTTCAGGAAATAACTTCCGTCAATTACCGTATCCGGTACAAAGATCATTTCGGTTATGGTGGCATTCATCCGCGCATCTGCATTTAGCTGGTTCACATCTTTAACGTTCCAGAATGCTTTGTGTGCGCGTAATTTTCCTTCGTCGTGTTCTTTGTCCACACTTGGCAAATCGATTAACAGGTGGTCGATACCCGTTTCCCGGATCCATACTGCTGCCGCTTCATCTAAATACGGCGGATTGGTATTCGAGTAGTTTGTGGATTGTTTTACCGTATCGTTGGGCAATGTCCGGATAACAACCGCTTCCGGTTTTTTCCCATGCAGTGCTTTTTCCAGCTGTTCTTTGGTAATCACCAGGTCTTCATCCTGCTGGTGTGGTTTTATACTAACCAGTTCTGCAGTGAAAAAGAACTGTTTTAACGCCTGGTTGATGCTGTAAAACTCCCGGGTAATATGCCCCAGACATTCGGTATGCGTACCATGTCCATGCGGGTTAAAGAAAATATTATTAAAGTTTGTCGACGATTTTCCTTCGCTTACTTTACCAATCCAGTCGCCAAACCGTACCGGCTCAATAACCGGTTTTTCGATATACCAGGCTATCGGGTTACTGTCGGTATTGGTTAACGGGATGGAGATATCAATAGGTTTTGATAAATCGATTTCGAAATTTTGCTGTTTGTGACTGATGCTTGTTTTCATTCGTACTGAAATTTCCGGCATCTCCTACTATTGAAATGCTTTTATACATCCAAATATAAATCTTTTAATTCAGGATATGGCAGTTTTCTTAAATTCTACGACTGTAATTTAAGCTGTTTTTTGAAGATTTCCGGATTAGTTCAGGATAAACAAATCACTGGCAATACCATCGCTGAAAAACTTTCCTTTCCGGGTAGTCCGCAACACATGCTCCGATACTTCCAGTTTACCATTATCCAGGTATTGCTGTGCCTGCTGTAGCAGTGCTTTCTGGTAATCTTCGCCAAATTCATTCCGGATCCTGTCCAGCGATACACCCCAGACGGTTCGCAGTCCGGTCATGATGTATTCGTTATAACGGTCGGTTTTGGAAAGGGTTTCCTCCTCACTTGGAAGGCTATCGTTTTCCAGTGATTTAAGATAAAGGCTGTTGTTCGCAATATTCCAGCTCCGGTGTACTCCGTCATAGCTGTGTGCCGATGGTCCGATACCGATATATTTTTTCCCCAGCCAATAGGCCGAGTTATTCCGGGAGAAATAGTTTTCTTTTCCAAAGTTGGAAAGCTCGTAGTGAATAAATCCGCTGGCTTCCAGCGCATCCACCAGCATTAAGAATTGCTCGTGTGCCACCTCATCGTCCGGTTGCGTGATAACGCCCTGCGTGATAAATTTCTGCAAAGCCGTTTTCGGCTCGACCGTTAAAGCATAACTGGAAATATGTGGTATGTTCAGTTCCAAAGCGGTCCGGATATTTTCGAGCCACCGGTTATTGTCCATGCCCGGAGTTCCGTAAATCAGATCAATGGAAATATTATCAAAATACTGCCTTGCTATTTGCAGGCACTTTTTGGCTTCTGCCGCGTTATGTGCGCGGTTCATCAGTTTCAGGTCTTCTTCAAAAAACGACTGGATCCCGATACTCAAACGGTTGATATTATGCTGATGCAGTTCCACAATCCGCTTTTCGGATAAATCGTCCGGATTGGCTTCAACGGTAATTTCCGGATTATCGGCAACCTTGTAGTTTTGGTAAACCGTATCGATTAACAGGCGAATGTCTTCAACCGCTAAGATGCTGGGTGTTCCGCCTCCAAAGTAGATCGTTTCAACGGTTTCCTGCTCAAATTCATGTTTGCGCAGCCGGATTTCTTTGGCTAAGGCCAAAACCATCCCGTCTTTTTTCTTCAGTGACGTCGAAAAATGAAAATCGCAGTAATGACAAGCCTGCTTGCAAAATGGGATATGAATATAAATTCCTGCCAACGTGTGTGGTTTATTTTTTTACTCGGTCTTCGTTTTGTTTTACAAAGGCATCCCAGCCGGTATAGCTTTTACCGATGGTTATTTTACCGGAATTAAAGTAATGGCAAACTGCCGCGGCAAGTCCGTCTGTACTATCCAGGTTTTTAGGCAGTTCTTTCAGTCCTAACAATTGCTGCAGCATTTTGGCAACCTGCTCTTTGCTCGCATTACCATTTCCGGTAATGGCCATTTTTATTTTTTTGGGCTCATATTCTGTAATGGGGATCTGGCGCGACAAACCGGCCGCCATGGCGACACCCTGTGCTCTTCCCAATTTCAGCATAGACTGGACATTTTTTCCAAAGAAAGGTGCCTCAATCGCAATTTCATCGGGATGATGTGTTTCGATTAATTCAATGGTGCGCTCAAAAATGATTCTCAGTTTGGTATAATGGTCATCATATTTGGATAGCTGCAATTCGTTTAACTGCAAAAATTCCATTTTTTTATTGATGACTTTTATCAATCCGAAACCCATGATCGTCGTTCCCGGGTCAATTCCTAATATGATGCGTTCGTTTGCCAATTTTAATTTGTTATTTTGCAGCGATGATTTCTGTACCCCACAAAGCTAAACAATTCCTCGTTCTTGTAATCAAACTTTTGATTGTGGGAGGCGCTTTTTATTTTATTTACAACCAACTGATGCATAATGACCAGCTGGATTGGGAAAAATTCATAGCATTGGTAAAAAGCAAACAGTCTTTTGGCGCTTTTGCCTTTATTTTATTCCTGTCTTTCCTGAACCGGTTTTTAGAGATCCTGAAATGGCAGAATTTAGTGAGCGTTATTGCTAAAATTACGGTAGGAACCGCTTCAAAACAGGTTTTGGGAGCATTAACCGCAGCCATATTTACTCCAAATGGAATTGGCGAATATGCCGGGAAAGCTTTGTTTTTTGAAAAATCGCAAACGAAAAAAATTGTCTTCCTGAACCTGATCTGCAATGGCATTCAAATGGTGCTGACCGTTGTATTCGGAATTTTCGGGCTGCTTTATTTTAATACGGTCTATAATGTGATAACCTCCCAAACGGTGCTGATACTATTTGGACTGCTGTTATTGCTTTTCGGCATACTGTTCTCTGTTAAGAAAATTACGATTAAAGGTTATTCGATTGAAAAGCTGATTCATAAAATTAACGAAATCCCGAAAAAAGTACACCGAAAAAACATACTGCTGGCGGTAGCGCGTTACCTGGTTTTTTCACATCAGTATTATTTTTTATTCCTTCTTTTTGATGTTGATTTATCCTATTTCCTGTTAATGGCAACCATAACAAGCGTTTATTTTCTGGCGTCTTCCCTGCCTACTTTCCAGTTCCTGGATTTTGCGGTAAAAGGCAGTGTAGCCGTCTATTTTTTCGGATTATTGGGTGTAAACGAATGGATTGTCGTTTTTATTAGTACTTTAATGTGGTTTTTAAATGTGGTGCTCCCTGTGATCATCGGCAGCTATTTTGTTTTAAATTTTAAATCGCAATGGAAATCCTGATCTTATTTTTCTGTCTGGTTTTTATAGACTATACTCTTTTTATCGGTTTGCTTGTTTATGGTTTTTCGAAAGTACAATCGTTTCAAAAAAAGGAGCTGCCTGTCCGGACTACGTTTTCAATAGTGGTTCCTTTCCGGAATGAGGCCGGAAATTTACCGGATTTATTACATTCGCTAACGGCTTTAAATTATCCGGAAGCGCTGTTCGAAATTATTTTTGTCGATGATGCTTCCGAAGATGAATCGGTGCGCATTATCAACAACTGGCGTATGGAACATACGGCTTTTCACGTTACGATCCTGGATAACGTACGTACCACCAATGCGCCTAAAAAGGATGCGATCACCCGTGCTGTTTCCGTTACTAAAAAAGACTGGATCATTACTACCGATGCAGACTGCATACTTCCCGCGGAATGGCTCAGTACTTTTGACAATTGCATTCAGCAAAATAATGCCGAACTGATAGCCGGTGCCGTTACTTTTCAGAAAAAATCCGGATTGCTGTCCCATTTCCAGCAAATGGATATGCTCAGCCTTCAGGGTGCTACTATTGGGAGTTTCGGATTGGACGAAGCGTTTATGTGCAACGGGGCTAATCTTGCCTATTCCAAAAAACTGTTTTACGATCTAAAAGGATTTGAAGGCAATACTGCCCTGGCAAGCGGCGATGATGTTTTTTTATTGCAAAAAGCTATCCGTGCCGTTCCTGAAAAAGTGTGTTATTTAAAATCGGAAGCAGCCATTGTTACAACTAAACCTTTACGAAGCTGGTGGGCATTATTTTTTCAGCGGGTACGCTGGGCTTCCAAGTCGGCTGCCTATCAGACCGATTTTCCAAAAGGACTTGCCTTAGTTGTTTTCCTGACCAATCTGTGCTTAGTACTTTCCTTATGGCTTGTTATCTGCCATTGGATGGACTGGCGCTATTTACTTGCTTTTTACCTGTTAAAGTTCACCGTCGATTTTATCCTGATGTTCCAGGCCAACCGGTTTCTTAAGATGGCTATGATTTCCGTGATTATCAGCAGTATTCTTTATCCCTTCTTTTGTGTAAAAGTAGCACTCTATTCGCTAATAGGGAGGTATTCGTGGAAAGGGAGAACGTTTAAAGCGTAACGATTCTTTTTATTCCACATTAATGATTACCGGCAGTACAAATTGTGTTTTTACCGGGATGCCTCTTTTGATGGCAGGATTAATTTTAGGAAAGTCAACCAGACGGCTGTGCAGGATGCTGTCAATTTTTACTTTGTCGTAAGCAACACTGTCTTTGGGGAACTGCGGTTCAAATTTAATGCTGGCATCGGGAAACACGGTTACCTTTACTTCGATGGTATCGATTTCCGGATATAAAATGGAAAGTGTGTCTACATTCAGTTTTTCCTGAATTGTCTGGGTAAGGTATTCAAAAAAGCATTGCTTGCGTTGGGTTTCATCTGTAATTACTTCACAGGCATCAACCGTAGGAAAGGCATCTACTTTTTTCCAGTCGATCTTTTTAAGTTCTTTTTGCAGTAACTCTTCTTCCGACTGTACTTTCTTATCAAACAGCTGACAAGAGGTCACCGCAACAAGTAAAAAGAGTGATAGCAAATATTTTTTCATTATTTATTGTTCTTATGTCCGGAACTTTAACATCCTGTTGTTCCTTTCGTTGATTACATAAATGATAAATCGTAACTTTAAGTCGTCAAAAGTACTAAAAAAATTATGGAATACTTTTTATTGATAATCGGTTTTATTTGTATGCTTGTGGGCATATTGGGCAGTTTCCTTCCCATTTTGCCCGGTCCGCCCATTAGCTGGGTCGGATTACTGCTGTTATACCTTACCAAAGGAATTCCTTTTAGCTACTGGATATTGGGCATTACGTTACTCATTGCCTTAGCGGTCGCTATTCTGGATTATATCATTCCAGCAAAAGGTACAAAAAAATTTGGCGGCAGTCAATATGGTATCTGGGGTACCAATATCGGTTTGATAGTGGGGCTGATCGCTCCTGTTCCATTCGGTTTTATCATTGGTCCTTTTGTAGGTGCCCTGGTCGGCGAGCTTATTTATGACAGCAAAGATCACCACCGGGCTGTAAAAGCGGCTACCGGTTCTTTTATCGGCTTCCTGGCTTCTACCTTTATCAAATTCCTGGTTTGTATAATCTACTTAGGCCTTTTTATCGTCACGGTATGGCAGTACCGTGCTATCTGGTTTTAGGTTCCCTGCTTTTTGTAGAAGGTAATCCCGATCCCGATCAGGATGATAAGACCACCAACAACCATTTGAACCGTAATTTTTTCATCCAAAAGCAGCCACGCTAAAAAAGAGGTAAAGATCACCTGACTCAACAGGCTCAAGGAAACCCTGTTTGCTTCCATTTTTTGGGTGGCAAAACTAATGAGCGACCAGGCGATTAGCTGGCATAAAATTCCCTGAACAAACAATACCCCCCAAACGGTATTGGAAAAACCCTGAAACGGTTGGTCCAGCAACAGGCATATAATCCCCAGGAAAACACTGGAAACCGCCATACTGTACACCATAAAACTAATCGGCGCCATCTGGTTCAGTGCATATTTGCTCATCAGTATATAGGCGGCATAAAACAATCCAGAAAGCATCGCAAATCCAAATCCAATATCGAACGACAGGTTGTAAAACGTATCAAAACCTACCAGGATAACCATGCCGAGTATCGCAAAAAAGGCTCCTATCCAGAAATTGCGGGTGGGTTTATCCGGCATAAAAAGATACATCGCCAACCCAACCCACACCGGAGCTAAATTTGCCAGTAAGGTTGCCTGTGTTGCGGTTGATTTCTGGATGGAAATATTCCATACCGCAATATCGGAACCGAAACAGATCCCGCACAATAAAATTACCCAAAGTGTTTTCGTATCCGGTTTTTCCAGTTTTTTACGGAGCAATACATACGGCAATGCCAATGCCGTAGCGATTGCCATTCTATAAAAAGCCGATGACAACCCTGAAACCGGAGTCCATTTTACTAAAATCGGAAAAATAGAGATACAGATTATACCTGTCAATAAGGCAATACGGGGATTTTTCATGACTCTCAGATTAAGGGCAAATATATCATTAATACCCCTATTTTAAAACGCTTTTGCTTTTATTGAGAATCCTCCGTTAAATACCCGGATACCCTTTTGATCGCATCCTGTTTGGCCGCTAATCTTTTACAATTCCTTAGTTTTTTATGATCTTTCGAATCAGTATCCCTTTATAGGTATAAATCCTGACAATATAAACAGACGCCGGCAATGCCGTTATGTCTATCAGCGATGCCGGCTGAGGCGTCCACACCTTTTTACCGGTCGTATCGTACACTTCTATTTTATTTACCGCAATATGCTCTGGCAATGCAATCCTGATTTTGCCGCCGGACGGATTCGGGTATAGTTTTACGGCTACTAATTCCCGTTCGGCAGCGCTCAAAGTATTTGTCTGATTGATATATAATTTTGTAAGCGTCCCCAAGGGGCTGTTTTGCCCGGTTATCAGCACATCCATATCGGCATCATTATCCACATCGGCAAATTCAAAAGCACTATTGGACATGCCTATAAAAGGCATATCTGCCGCCGGTGTAAACCCCAGACTGCCATTATTCATATACAAATCTGCCCGCATATTCGGATTCCGATACCCGGTAATCAGTACATCTTTAAAACCGTCATTATTCACATCGGCTAATTTCACACTGCCGTATTGCGCTCCGATAAAAGGGGTATCGGCTACCGGTGTAAAAGTACCGGTTCCGTCGTTTGTATAGAGTTTGGCGACTTTGGCATATACCGGATCGGCTCCCACCATCAGCAAATCAATATCGCCGTCATTATCGATATCGCCAAAAACTGCTCCTCCGGTAAAGATCGGTTCAATTCCGGGGTTGTTTACTTTGGTAAACGTTCCGGAACCTCCGTTTTTATACAATCCCATTTTTATCTGATAATCCGTATGGTCAATTCCGGACAGTAACAGGTCCTTATCGCCATCGTTGTCAATATCGGCCAGTGCAATTGCCGGATGGGCTATGTTTATCAGTCCGTTTATATTGGCATTTGCCAAAGCAAAACTTCCGGTTCCGTTATTCAGATACAGATTTGTGGCGCTGTTCCCGCCTTTGAATCCTGCTATAATCAAATCTTTATCGCCGTCGTTATCCACATCTTCAAACACCATGGCGCTATTGCTGAAAGCTTCTATTCCGTGATCCTGTATTTCGGTAAAAATCCCGGTTCCGTCATTGCTGTACAGTTTCGTTCTATTACCATACGATCCGCTGGGCGAGGTTACTTCCGTAATTCCGGTGATCAGCAAATCCTGGTCGCCATCATTATCAATATCGGCAAAAGCCGCAGCACCTTCCCGGATTACCAGCAGGTTCGGATTATTGGAAAGCGTAAAATTTCCGTGACCGTCATTAAAATACAAATTGGACCGGAGGTTATAACCACCATCCGCTCCGGCTACCAGGACATCGGCAAATCCATCGCCGTTGACATCTGCAAAGGCAACGGAACTGTACTGAACATTGATAACGGAAGGGGTTTCCTTAATAATGAATTCCTGAGCCTGCAGGGTATTGATTATAAAAGGGAGTAACAGTAAATAGTGTTTTTTTGCCATACGTCTGGTTTTCGGTCTTTGCGATTATCGTATAAAAATAATCATTTTAAAATACTAAAAAACAAAGCCTTAACTATTTCACAGAACAGCTTTTTATTCCGGAAAAAAGTAACGTATTGTTACTATTACAAACAACGGCTGTTGCTGCTACCCTTCATCGAAAGAAATGTTTATCTTTTTCCGGATCCTGTATATCCTGGCTTCTACAGAACGAACGGTAACATTTGTAATCAATGCTATTTCCTTTATCTGGAATCCGAGCCTCAAAAAGGCGCATACTTTCTGGTCTTCCAGATTTAAAGCCGGTATGGATGCCGTAATTTTTTCATAGAAATCGAAATGCAGGACCGAAAACTGAAATAAAAAGCTGTCGTCATTATTCTGGGCAAGCCTGATAACGTTTTCCAGGCAAACCGGCTCTATCTTTTTGGCTTTTTCAAGCAGTTCTTCTTTGCTTTTCAAGCGGTCTTTCTGTTTGTTTATTTCCTGTCTTTCTTCTTCTGCTCTTCTGTAAAACCGGACAACCCTTGCCAGCAGCAACACCGCCAGAACAATAAAAGAAATGGTGCTGATAAGTGCTCCCTGGCTATACTGCTGGAATTTCTGCGTGGTATTCCGCACCAGTTCTTTCGTTGGTTTTTCCAGGCCTTTCTTTTGGGATTGTTTTACAATGCTGTTTTCAGAGATCAGTTTTTGAAAATGATAATCTGCTTTTTCCTTATCTCCCAGTTTGTCATAAATCTTAGACAGGTTGGAATGCATCGTCGACATTAACGCATTCCTCTGGAACTTATTGGCTATAGCCAGCGCATAATTGTACTGTACTATCGCTTCCTGCATATTGTCCCTTGCCAGTTCAAGATTACCCATATTAAATGACGCCAGCAGCTGTGCTTTATCGCATTGTGTTATTTCGGCAAGCCGCACCGCATTTTCAATATAAATGGCTGCCGAATCATATTGCTTTCCGGCGATGAAACAGGCTCCGATATTGGCATTAACCAGCGAAAGGTTTCTTCTTTTGATGCGGTCATCCTCCATTTTGCTAAAAGCATAGGCACTTCGCCTGTAGTAGGCTTTTACCGAATCGGTGTTCTTTTTATTCTGGCTGAGACAATCAGCCATATCACTAAAAATATAGCCTTCCTGCCGGAAACGATCATTGCTCGCTTCCATTTTGCCGGCCGCTTTCAGGGCTTTTCCAAATTCTTCAAACGCTATATCAAAAAAACTGAGGGTTTCATAACATTGTCCTTTTAACCGGAAGGCTTCCGACAGTAATTCATTGTTCTTTATGCCCACAGCGTTCTTTTCGGCTTTATTTGCAAATTCCAGCGCAATATCATATTGCCCCATCGTCAGGTAACTCTCCCCTATCACCAATGCGCTTTTGATCATTCCTTCTTTATAGTCTATTTTTTCAGCATAGGTATAGCAGGTCTTGCCTTTCATCAGTACTTTGCCCGGTATACTGTCATGCATGTTCACCAAAGTGGTGAGCATACTGTCAATTTTCGCTTTCGAGTATTGTTGTGCCGTACATGTTATGGTTAATGACAATGCAAAAAAGCGGGCAAAGAAGATCTTCTTCATCATATTATAATCTTGAAATCCATTCATATAGCTCCTTATCTTGTGGTATGTTTAGTTTCTTTCGTATTCTGTATTTTTTCGATTCGACTGCCCGCAGCGTACTTTTGGTATATTCGGCAATCTCCGATGTTGTCAGATTCAGCTTTAGCATCGCGCAGAATTTTAGTTCATTGCCAATAATACCCGGGGATATTTCAATGATCCGCGGACAGAAATCGGGATATGTTTCTTTAAATTCAGAAAGAAACGCCGGATTTCCGGTAGCGACGAGCTGCAATAGTTTTTGGGTTCGGTCTCTGGAATGGCTGCTTCCTTTTTTCAGTTGCCGGAGCAGTTCGCTTTGCCGTTGCAGGTAACGATTTATCGCTTCTTTCTCCTTTTGGGCTTTATGCCATTTCCTTCGGTACACTTTTGTATAGCGATACACCAGCACGGTCAGCAAAAAGCTGATGCCAATAATTAAAAGTTGTTTTTCCAGTTTTAGCAGTGATTCACTGCATTCCTCTTCTACAAAAAGATTGAGCGATGTATTTATAGCTTTTTTGTAAAGGCCGTTCAGGCTGTCGTTTAGTACGATATATTGCGCTCTGTAATAGCGGGAACTGTCTGGAAGGCGCTGTGCTTCGTATGTTTTAAAAAGGCTGTAATACAAATCCTTTTTATAGAAAATCCTTCCGTTCGCATTACTCAGCAATAAGGCTTTTAAAAACTGCTTTTTTGCGGCTTCAAAGTTTCCTTTGCAATAGGATAAGGTTCCCTGGGAATAGTCCTGCTCAATCGTTAAATAGTTCAGGTGAAGCCGCTGTGATGCCGCAATTGACTCGTCCAGATAAAAACGGGCTTTATCCAGCCGGTTTCCCCGAATATGAAAAGCAGCCCAGTTCAGATAGGCAAAGGCCATACATCGTTTTTTATGAACATCAGTCACATCCATACTGCTAAAACTGGCATCGCTTTTCTGCAAATAATCAGCGACCAGATCTTTCGATCCGCCATTATCGTCATGGTTGATCGCGATGTTGGCATAAATAAAGCCGAGGCTTCTGTATTTATTATTCTTGTCTTTGATTTTATTGGCAAAATAGAGCGCTTTATTTAAAAGGTTTTCCGCCTCTTTATAAAACCCCAGCCGTGCCAGGCTGATCCCTTTTAAGCGAAGTGCTTTGGACTTATAGTAACTATCGGAAGCCCGACAGTTTTTATCTGCCTTTACTGCATAAAAAAGTGCCTCACCATCATCTTTACTCCTTCTATAGCTTTCACTAATAAAAAGACTGCCAACAACAATTCCTTTTTTATACCCTAATCCGGCAGACAGTGTAATTCCTTTTAACGCTTCACGGATAGCCAGTTCCGGTGTTTCTTCCCCAATACTTACCGCATGCCGCAACAAGCTGTCAATTTTATTTCTCTTGTCCTGAGAAATCCCACTTGTAAATACGAACAGCAGGATGAAAAGCTGCGTTCTTTTCATAGCAATTAATATTTAATAGGTTTTTTTAGTAGTCACAATATGACTGTTCAGGATTGCAGGCAATCCAGTAATCATACCGGCATTTAGGGAAGATGTCGATATATCATTTTTATTATACCTCTCGTTTGAAAACGGAAGCTATAAATGACAAAAAAAGGGAAGGGTAAAAAATATAGTTATTCTTCAGGATGTTCTCCATCCGGAATGAATAGTTCAAATCTGTTTAACAACCATTAAAATGCACATTTGTTAAAAAGACCGCTATATTATTCTCAACTGTTCAAAAATAAATTATTTTATCTGTTTTCAAAATTTTATTCTTTAAAATTTTAAGAAATAAAATACTGTTATCACAAAAAAAATACGATAGCCGATTTGAAAAACCGTTTTTTACCAAAAAATCACGCTTATTCCATACTATAGCTGCCTGGATAACTGGCAGATAGAGATTTATGTTGTTAAAAAATGCCAAGGGTGTCATGCAGCATTATCCAACTGTTGTGATTTTTTCATTCAGGCAGATTATCAATTTTGTTTCGCCGGAATTCAGGTTCCCTGTTCATCAAGCAGTTTCTTGATGGCCTTGTTGAGACCGTTATACTCTTTTCGCAATAAATCTGCGGTTATACTGTTGCGGTCACCCCGCAAACATTGCCGAATATAATAGCCTGTAAACCCATATTTTTCAACGAGTTTATTAATTACAAGCGTGTTATACTTGTTTTGCTTATTTTTTTCCATATTTTTGTTTGTTGCTCCGTTTGTTTCGGAACACAAAACAAATATATAAACTTTATTCTAAAATTAAAACAATATTCTAAATATTCATGAACATTGTTTATAATTTTAACACCTTTTTCAGTTATGAAGCCAATAGAACGTGTCAAGGAAATAATCAAGTTTTACAACTTATCCATCAGTGCTTTTGAAAAAAGAACACAGATGTCAAACAACTCCATTCAGACTGCCATCAAAAGAGTCGCCAATTTGAAAGACGACACTTTAAACAACATTCTAAAAGCTTTCCCGGATATTTCTGCCGAATGGCTATTAACCGGAAAAGGGAACATGTTCCGAAAAGAAACACCTTATCAAAATACCAATCCGGATGATGTTGCCAGTGACAATCCAACCGGAAACAGCGAGAGCAAAAAACAGTATTATGACGGAATGTTTATCCGAAATGCCGAATTGATTCCGCTGGTTCCGGAAGAGGCTTTCGCAAGAATAAAATACCGCGGCATCATTTCCATGGATCATGAAATTGAGAAATACCACGTGCCTTTATTCAAGGGAGCGGAATTTCTGATCAGCATCAAAGGAAACGCCATGATTCCCAAATATAGCAATGGTGATTTGGTAGCCTGTAAAAGAGTGCCTCTTGATTCTTTCCTGCAATGGAATAATGTATATGTGCTGAGCACCACGCAAGGTTCCCTGATTAGAAGAGTCCGCGAAGGCAAAGACGACAACCACATTCTTATTGTTTCTGAGAATCCGGAATTTGAACCGTTCCAACTAAACAAAAGTGAACTAAACGCCATTGCCATAATTGTGGGTGTCATTCACAACGAATAATAAAAAGTCCAGATACCGGAAAGTATTTCCTAAAGTGTTATCCTGCAGATACTCACTTTACCGCTGTGCTATTCCCTTATTTTAGCAGTATTATACGAATTCCTGTCTGACATTAAAGCGCACTAATATGGAACCATCACACAAAATACGCGTCTGTGTAGCCGGCGCAACCGGCTGGGCCGCTTCCGAATTATCAAAAGGCATTGCCGCCACAACCGATCTTGAGCTGGTTGCTGCCGTGGCCCGGAAAACCGCCGGAAAAAACCTGAATACGGTTCTGGGTTTTACATCCGAAAAAAATATCCCGATTTTCAGTACGCTGGAAGAAGCCCTGCAAATCCCGTGTGACGTCCTGATCGATTATACCGCTCCGGAAATCGCCAGGCACCACATCCTCACCGCGCTTCACAAAGGAGTAGCTGTAGTGGTAGGCACTTCGGGTTTATCCGATGCCGATTATGACGAAATAGGCAGGCTCGCAACCGAAAAGCGCCGACCGGTACTTGCCGTGGGCAATTTCGCAATCAGCGTTGTACTGCTAAACAAATTTGCAGAAATGGCCTCCCAATATATGCCGCACTGGGAAATTATCGATTATGCGAGCGATACCAAGGTTGATGCTCCAAGCGGAAGCGCCCTGGAACTTGCCAATCGTTTATCGAAACAACAAGCGGTCATTACAATTCCTACCGAAGCCGTACAGGGTGAAAAAGCAACCCGCGGAGCCAATATAGGCGGAACACAGGTACACGCTGTCAGGCTGCCGGGTTATGTTATTTCCCTGGAAACCATTTTCGGAATGGAGAGTGAAAAGCTGATCCTGAAGCACGAAGCCGGCGACAGCGCCAAACCTTACGTAAAAGGCGCCTTGTTAGCCATCCGGAAAGTAAACTCCTTTACCGGGTTAAAAAGAGGTCTTGACCAGGTTATGGATTTTTAAATTTTAAACAGTCCCCAAAAATAATGTCATTCAAACAAAAGTTTTCGCTGCCGCCCATACCGGCAGTCTTATTATCCATGCTGAGCATACAGATGGGCGCTTCGCTTGCGAAACAGTTATTCCCTTCTTTGGGAATTGGCGGTACCGCAACCTTACGCGTGGGTATCTCGGCTATATTGCTCTATTTGTTTTTTAAACCCGATTTCCGGAAGTTCAGCCGCCGGCAATGGCTAACCGGTCTTGCCTATGGCGCCTGTCTGGGCGCTATGAATCTGGTGTTTTATTTTGCCATCAAGCGAATCCCGTTAGGTTTAGGCGTTACACTCGAATTTATCGGTCCGCTGGTACTTGCCCTGTTAGGTTCCCGAAAGATCAGCGATCTTTTATGGGTGGCATTAGCCGGTTTAGGGATCTTCCTGATCGCCCCGCTTCATGGCAACCATATCGATTTATTCGGTATGTTTTTAGCGGTTCTGGCCGGAGCTTTCTGGGCGGGATACATTGTATTGGGCGGAAAAGTTTCAAAAATAATGGAAAAAGGAGAGGCGGTTACGATCGGTATGGTCTTCGCTACCCTGTTCATCATGCCGTTTGGCTTTTTTAGCGGCGATTTGCTGGCTCTAAACGGACACCTGCTCCTTCTGGGCACCGCCGTGTCTTTATTAACCAGTGCAATCCCCTTTACACTCGACATGGGTGCTTTAAAACATTTGCCAGCCAAGACATTCAGTATCCTGATGAGCCTGCATCCGGCTTTTGCCGCTCTTTCCGGGTTGTTATTCCTAAAAGAGCAGTTAAGCCTGCTGCAATGCCTTTCCATTGGCTGTGTGATCACAGCAAGTATAGGTGCCACTCTTTTTTCAAAAAAGTAACGATATTACGAATCACCATAACCTTTTATACAGTTATTTCAATAGTCCGGAAATAAAAAAAGCTCTTCTTTCGAAGAGCTTTTTTTTACTGGCGGTCTGGACGGGA
>NZ_DFUB01000008.1:78066-98565 GCF_002379575.1 Flavobacterium sp. UBA4197 | reverse complement strand
CAACCTATTTTAGGACGACTCATTCAATTGTGCTGCTCTTCTTCTATTGATCACAAAAAAAGCAAAAGCTATTGCAATGATCGTCAGCCATAATAAATATCCGTCAATTGGCACCGGAGTATCTGTAGGATTTGTATCGTCAGTATCACCGAAATCACCCGGCTCCTCTGCCGCAAACGCCATCACATCCAACAATAGTGTAAAAATAACGACGTAACTGTATTTTAATATCTTTTTCATAGTCCTAATGTATAGTACAACTTTCGTGTAGTGCCGCAACACTACACGAAGTATTTTTTATTAATAAATTACTTTAACCGTTTTTGTTTTATTGTCTTCCGATTTTACCTGAACCAATAATACTTCATTCGCTGCAGTTAAATCAGAAATCACAAAAGAACCAGCATTCACATTTGCTTTCTGGTACACCAAACGGCCTCTGATATCAAAAATAGCAATGTCTTTGATTTGCGTATTTTTAGTTTCGATATGTAACGCTGCATTTTGCCTGAATACTACAACAGCATTAGCATCTAATGTTGTATCTACCGTTCCCAAAGTGTTTTTGTAAACGATTTCAAAACGATTGTCGAATGTTCCCTCTGCTGAAGCAAATGCATAGGCACCCGCTTTCAGGTCGTGTAATACTCCTGCTGTTTTATCTTTTAAATAAACATCCTGAGCTCCCAAGAACACTCCGTCCATAGCCGATAAGGTAACGCTGTAGTTTCCTGCTGTAGCCGCTTTAAATCCTAAAGTCACAACATCTTCTGCATTGAAAGGCAAAGAACGTCCCTGGATAGTATAGTCTGCTCCGGCAATTTTAGACGATAAAGCACTTCCTGTAGTTCCGAATGCCAATCCGTCATAACCGCGGTCTACTCCTTCTGTAGCGCCCTCTGCATAAGCAATCAGAATCTGGTTGAAAGCTGTTCCGGCATCATTGGTTAAGTTAAGCCACATTCTGTGTTTTTCTGTTTCCGGAAGCGTAGCGTTAGCACTGCTCACTTTAAAGAACTGGTTCCCGTTTTCAGCAGCACGCATTGTGTTTGCGAAAGTTACATTTCCTCCTGCCGGCAATGATTTTACTATAAATCCTTGTCCAACCTGAATTTTACCGTTTGGCACATTCGCCGGTACGCCGGAAGTTCCGGCTGTAGCCGCTACTCCTCCTACGCCCGGAGTCCATGTTGCATAGTTTGTTCCTGCCGGGAATTGTCCCTGAGCATTCATCGTTAAAGTATGTGCATAGAAGTATAAAGTTCCGTCGATCGTTGTATTGTTACTTACAAAAGTCGCTCCATCAATAACAGACGGATAAGGATTACCCACCATGTTGTATCCGGTACCTGTAGTTTCTAATGTAAATGTTACATTACCATTGTTTGGTTTCCCTACAAAAGTTCCTTCCCATGCAGCTGCCGGTGAAGCCTGGTAATTGTTTGGTGCTCTTACTGCAAAACCTTTACCAACAACAAAAGTTGTTGCTGCCGTTAATCCGGTGTTTACATAAGTATTCGTACTCGTTTGATACGTATAAAAACGGTTTGTCAGTGTATTTGGAGAGAATCCGAAAAGATTTTGTGCTTCTACCGGTGAAGACCATAAAGTATGATCCAAACGTACAATTGGCGCTGAATTTCTATGCAGGGTCACTGCTCCGGTATTGGCAACAGCATTTGTCTGAATTAAGTTTGCATTGTTCTGGATCACAAAATCAGCTGCTGTCATATTATTCACTACTTCATTTACAACAGTAAGGTTTGTACCGGATGCCAATGTAAATGATCCTGAATTTAATGTTAATTTTTTAGTGGTAAACGCACCGTTTGTATTGGTGTTGTAAGCTCCGGCAATAACTGCTTCAATAGTCGCATCCGGTCCTGTTACGTTAGACCATGCCGTTCCGTTCCAGGTTACTGTACTTAGTTTTGTTGTTACTGTCGTTACATTTGAGTTTGATGAAGTAGTAGCTGTAGCTGTTGCACGCACTCTGTAATAGTAAGCGGTATTCGGATTTAATCCTGTTACTGCATAAGTTGTTACATTACCAACATTTCTGTCGTTATACCCGGTAACAAAAGATGGTGTTGATCCTGTATAATTGATTGTAAGTTCATCTACATAAGCCAGGTTACCTCCTCCATTTGCAAGCAAAATCTTAACATCGGAAGCGGTTTCATTGACATTTACGGTATAATCGCTATGTGATGTTGTCAAGTTGATTGTTTGAAGCAATGTCGTTACCCCATTTACAATTTTGCTAACCTGTAATGTCGTTGCAGAAGCCCCTCTTTTAGCTGAAAATGTAATTGTGCTTATTTTAGCAAAACCTGGTGTGGTCATTTTTCCAGTACTCGCTCTAAGTTGTGCTCCATATCCTGACACAGACTGATTGGCCGCAGCTCTGATAACATCTTCTACTTCCCAGTTTCCGGAAGCCAATGGAGTAGTACCTGTTCCATATCCGGAAGTACTAAGCCCTGTTTCAAATTCTTCCAATACACTTGATGGTGTATCAATTCCAAAACTTGCATGTTCACTTACGTCAAGACGATATCCCGATGCTCCTGCAACAGTTTCCCAGTTTGCATTAAATTGCAACTGTTGTACCGTTGTAGCTGCAGTTGTCACAGGCGTCTGTAATGTTCCCGTTCCGGAAACAGCTACAGTTGGAGGCGAAGAAACACCACCACCTGAAAAAGTAATATTACCGGATTTAGCTCCAACAGATTGCGGAGTAAATCTAACATATACCGGTACGTTCGTTATTGTTCCAGAAGTTGGCGTTAACGATACTGATCCTGACCAGGCTGACTGGTCTTTACTTATCTGAAAATCTGTAGACGGTGCATTAACCGTAATATCTCCTGTCAGGTTTGCTCCGGAAATTGTTACAGTACTGTTTGCTGAATTTGTTCCTACATTAACATTCCCAAAACCCGGGACAGTACTTGGTGTAGCTGTTATAGCAGGAACTGTAGCAGTACCTGATGCTACTAATTTAATAGCCTGTACTCTTATTCCACGACCAGAAGTTCCATTATTTGAAATTCTTATAACAACCTGACTACTTACAGAGTTTAAATTTATAGTCGATCCTACATAAGTAGAACTTGAAGGTGTAGTCGTTGTAGTTGTTTGTGTAAAAGTAGTTCCTCCATTATAGGATATTTCTATCTTTCCAGGATTTGCCGTTCCCGAATCAAAAGTAGCTACATTTATAGTAAACACAGCACTTGTGTAGCTGGATAAATTATAACTGCTTGTTGTGATTACGTCACTTGGATTACCGGCATCTAATAAATAATAACTTGATTTATCAATGTCATTTGTAGGCACATTATTTGCACTTGTCCATCCGGACGGGAAAGCTCCGCCTCCCGAAACGCTAAAGATCGTTGTTTGCCCCCACGAGTTTACACTCAATAAGCATATGATGAGCAACATCAGACACTTAGGCAAATGATAATGTAATTTTTGTTTCATAAATATTTGTTTTTTTGAGCCTCCAAAGGTATAAAGATGTTTCAAATTTTTACATTGCGTATGTTACTATTTCATTAATTAACAATAGAAATACATTTTATTAATTTTTTAACACTTTTCGTCGATAAAAATTCACAATACACACGATAACAAGTGAATAACATTTAATTTAATTTTAACATTGCACCCTTTTTTAACATTTAAAAATCAAAATACCCTGTTACATTAACAATATTGTCAACGTAACAGGGTATAATTTATGGTTATAAACGTAAATTATCGTTTCATACTGAAATGGGCTTTGAATTCTTTTTGCACTCCATCTTCATAATAATCCAGCACAAACCAATAATCGGTAGACGGTAACGGGTTTCCGTTATAGGTTCCGTCCCAGCCTCTTCCTTTGGGCGAAATTTGTTTAATTACTTTACCATAGCGGTCAAATATTGTAATCTTTGCTTTTTCCGGATTTGGCAAACCGGTAATATTCCAGGTATCGTGGTAGGAATCACCGTTTGGCGTAAAATACCGGGGATAATTCAGCACATTTACTTTGAGTGGTACCTCACCGCATCCTCTGGTATCCCTTACATTTATCGTATATGATCCTGATTTGTTCACATAAAAAACAGGCTCACTCTGAAAAGGACCGTCATTTAACTGGTATTCATAATCGCCGGATCCCTGTGTAACCGTAACCGTAATTGCCTGATACAGCTCAAACGCTTCTTTTACAACCGCATAAGCAACGGCAACCGAAGACACTCCAATGGTAGCCGTATCAGTACCGGAACAACCGGTAGCCGTATGGGTAACCGTTACCGCATAATTTCCGGGCTGTGTTGCCACAAGGGTATTGGAATTCCCGGATAACGGCATGTTATTTAATGTCCATAAAAAGGTATTCCCTGCCTGCGGAACTCCGGAATTTAAAAGAACCGGATCTACTAAAACACCCGTAACCGGATTAACACAGGCAACAGTATCTGCTAAATTGGGCTGCGGAGCACTTTTCAGGTCAACCGTTAACTGCTGTACCGGTCCCAGACAGCCGGAAACAGCGTCTTTTTCCTGAACCTGGATAGTATAAGTTCCAGGCGGCGTATTGCCCCAGTTAACCGTTACCTGGTTTGTACTGGGCGGATTTACATACCCTATGGTTCCTGAAAAGCCGGTATTTAAAACAGTCCATACATAAACAGAGCCTATAGTTCCCAAACCGCTGTTTTCTAAAGCATCCACCTTATAAACCGAAGTCGCGGTTCCGTAGCAAATCGATTGCTGACCGTAGCTGACAAACCCGGTACTTAAGAGCAGAAGCCCTGTTAGCATTCTAAAATACCGCTGCATTTTCGAACACTTTATTGCCTCTTCTTTAGTTGCGTATATACTATTTGTATCTGTTCTTTTACTCATTATTTTCTTTATTCACTCCGGCTTTAAGCCGTTGCTTATCGCTGTTTCTCTTTAATTAAAAATAATAGCCGATGTTGTTGGCGCTGCAGGCTGCGGGTTTATGGTTACCGCGGTTGCTCCCGAAGTACATCCTCCTGCACTTTGAACGGTTACATTATAATTGCCCGGCGTCAGGTTATTAAAAGTTGTACCGGCCTGGTAATTAACCCCGTCAATACTATACGTAAGTCCTGCTCCTAACGGTGCTGTTACCTGTATGGCTCCCAACGCCTGGGCACAGGTAGGCTGCGTTGGCGTTACCGTTGGTGCCGTTGGCGCGGCCGGCTGTGCGTTAATCGTTATTGCCATAGGGCTGGAGATACATCCTGCCGGATTTTTTACAGTTAGATTATACGATCCCGGTGCCACATTATTAAAAGCTACACCCGTTTGATAATTCGTTCCGTCAATGCTGTATTCATAACCTGTTCCTACCGGAGCAGTAACTGTAATGGTTCCTGTGGCAACGGCACAGGTAGGCTGTGTTAATGTTGCGGTAGGTGCTGCCGGTAATGCCGGTTGTGCGTTAATTGTAACCGGGGTTATTCCGGAAATACAGCCAGCTGCATTTTTAACCGTTACATTATAGGTTCCCGGCGCCAGGTTGTTAAATCCTGTTCCTGCCTGATAGTTCGTTCCGTCAATGCTATAGGTAAGTCCTGTTCCTACAGGAGTGGTTACGGTAATGCTACCCGTTCCCACAGCACAGGTAGGCTGAACCGTTGTTACCGTCGGGTTAACCGGAATATTTTCAATGGTAACCGTTACGTCAACCGGAGTTCCCGGACATCCGGCCGCATTGGTTTCCGTTACCTGCAAGGTATATACCCCTGCCGGTGTTGTTCCCCAGTTAATGGTAATACTGTTTGCATTTACACCGGGTGTTCCGGTAATGGTACCCGCAAAAGTATTGGGTGTTACCACCCAGCTGTAGGTAGAACCTGCCGGACCGGAACCAGGAGTATTTACGCTATAGTTTTTAACCGCACCCACACATATTGTCTGTTGCGCATAGCCTCCCAGGGATGCCAACAACACAAGTGTGAAAATTAAATTTTTTAAATAATGCTGTTTCATGTTTTCTATTTAGTAATTTTTTAATTAAAATAAATTCCCGCTGTGACCGGTTTTGTTTTCACCGTAAGCATAGCGGCATGCGAGCTTTCCTGGCAGCCTGAAATATTTACAAAGCAATAATACTGGTTCCCGTTGAAGCTTATCGGCACGTTATTCACGGTAAGTGTCGCCGTTGTTGCCCCGGAATAGGTAGCCGAATTGGTCACATTTACCCAGTTTCCGGAACTGTTCAGTATTTTCCACTGATAGGTGACTCCTGCCGGATTGCTGACACCCACCGTAAAGGATGCTGTCTGATTTTCGCAGATAATGGCATTAACCGGTTGCGGCGCAATCACCGTGGTTGTGGAGTTGTTATAATTTTGCAGGCCAATGTCGGCACAGCTTTCCGAAGAAGAAGTATTCCATTCGCTGTCCACAAAAGTGCTGTTGGGTGCCGGAACCGTATTGAGCCTGATTACCGAGTAACCGGCATTATTGGGTGCATTGACCACATCAATTACCGTTGTATTTTTTACCAGTTCGAATGCATCATTGGCATTAAAACCGGTATTGTAAGTCATGTTTGGCGTAAAGGTACATACCGGGGCATCGTTTCCTATCCGGATAAGGTAAACACTGCCCGATGCCAGTGTTCCGGTAAGCGGTATTGTATAGGAAGGTGTAGCATCGCCAATATTTCCGTATCTCAAAATGGAATACTGGGTCATATTAATTGTTGCCCCGGTTCCGTTATACAATTCTATCACGCCTCCATCTCCAACCTGGGCATCATAAAGTTCTGAGATAAACAAATCCGCGTAAAGCGTACTACAATTTGAGGATAGTATCGTATAAGAAGCTGCCGAAGTACCCGTACAGTTATTTGTTGTAATGGTCACTGCTCCTGTTGTTGCTCCTACCGGAATAACCGCTTCAATTAACGTATTGGATATAACCGTAAATGAGGTTGCCGGAACACCGTTGAATTTAACCGAAGTGGTTCCGGAACCGTTCAGGAAACCATTCCCATTGATCTTCACCAGTGTATTGACCGGAGCTGACGCTGGCAGAAAACTTGTAATCACAGGCTGCGTACAGGCAGCAACCACCTGTCCGTTAAACGTAAAATCGTTGATACTGAATGTCCCGCTTCCGCCGGATGCTCCCCATGCATATATCCTGAATCGTATTGCCTGGGTGATATTCTGGAAAGCAGCACCGGAAAGGCTTATCGTTGTTCCGCTTACCGTTGCCGTACCGATATTACCGGCAAAAGAATCGACAGAAGACCGGAATGCAAAAGAAGTTGGTCCTGTGCCGGATGCCTGTCCGGTATATTCAAAGCTTGTAAAGTTGATGGCATACCCGACAGATGGCGTTAAGACAAATTCGAAATACTGAGTTGCTCCTAATGATCCTATATTCCATCCGGTGGCATTATACCTGTTGTTGGTATTACTTCCGTTGATCCCAGATCCTCTTCCGATACCGGAAACGGTTATATTCGGGTTTACAAGCTGTCCGGCAGTATAAGGGTTTGCCGTATTGGGATTGGTGCCGGTAATGGGATTACTAAAAATACTTTGTCCATAACTATCTGTAAAACCGAGTATCAAGAGAAACAATACTCCGAAAATCCTGGAAAAAGCCGGCGCTTTTAGTTGATATAATGTTCTTAAATCCATTAAACGTATTCTGTTTTTAGCTCTTTTGTTCTTTTCAATTTGAGCGTTACAAAAATAACGACCAGCACATCACCACCTTTGTTTATCACATTATCATATACCATTCATAAGGTTATCATTGCGTTAAGCACCGGTTTTAATTATTTCCATAAAAAAACCTCTCCGAGGAGAGGCTTTTTTTTTAAAATCAAAAAAAATTTATTTCTTAACCACTTTAATGGATTGTGACTGACCATTGGCTTTTACCTGTACAATATAGGCGCCTGCGGGCAAAACACTCATATCTAAAAGTACTGTATTGGTAGCCGGTTTTTCGGCAATCACCCGCTGACCAATCAAATTGAACACCTCAACCGAGGCAATCGCGTCTGTATAGGTTACTGTAAACACAGCTGCTACCGGATTCGGATAGTATTTCAAGCCTGTAATTTCAAATGAAGAAGTCCCTAACGTTACCGTTACTGTCACCGCCAAAGGGCTCACACTTCTGCATCCGCCAACTGTCTGAACCGCATAATAAGTTGTTCCGCTTACCAATTGTGTTCCGGCAGCGATCGGGTTTGTATTTGCCAATGCATCGGCAGCCGTCGGGTACCAAACTACAGCCGTTCCCGTTACAACGAGGTCTTCAATTGTTGCCTCAGCAGCCGTATTCACATTAATAGTCTGCGTACTGTTTCCTGTTGGCGGCGGTGTAGTCGTTACATTTACCATTACCGTAGCTTCTGTATAACAGCCGGTAGCCGGGTTTGTTCCTCTAACGGTATAGGTTGTCGCTGTTGTTGGCGATACCGTTACTGTACTTCCGGTTAGGTTACCCGGTGTCCAGGTCCAGTCTAAAGTTCCCGCTCCTGTTGTCACAACCTGGCCTCCGAATATCACATTCAGGCGTTGTACGGATAAAGCAGCAGAAGGATTCGTTTCCGCCAATATAAAAGTTGTCGGTAATGTTGAGGTAACAGCTGAAGCCGTTTTATTTCCGGTAGTTGCCGTATAATAGGTTATGGCATTATTTGTCAAATTTGCCCCATCCTGCCTTACATCTACGATAATATTCGATACGCCGTCCCAGGCATAAGGCGTTGCAAATGTGATGGTATTTACACCTATAGTATGGGCATAGGTAGCCGGTCCGTACACAAGGTTTAATCCTGTTGTTGTAAATCCGGTTAATGTACTGTTAGCCGTTGTTCCGATTCTGATCGTAAAATTCGTAACATTAGCCGCATCACCCAGAGTGGTAATGATATAAGCAATTGAGGTGATGTTACCGGCTCTTAATCCGGCAGCCGTAAGCTCTGCTGCGGTATAAACCGTTTGATTCCAGTATTGCGACCAACGGTTACAGAAAGCTGTCGGTTGGGTTGTTGCCGATGTTAAGGTTGTTGTCCCTGTTCCGATGGCAGCAGTTCCCGGACCAATAACACTTGTAAGTGCCGTTAGCGTTGTAGAAGTCCCCTGGCAAACTGTTGGGTTTGCGGCAGAAGCCGTAACAACCGGCAGCGGATTGATGTTTACCACTACATTTGTCGCTATCGCACAAACACCTGCCGATTGTGAAGCTGTTAAGGTATACGTTGTGGTAGCTGCCGGATTAAATACCCATCCGCTGGCTGCATTTCCGGTAACGCCTGTTGCCGGTGACCAAACGAAAGTATCATAATTTGCTGCTCCTGTAGCAATTGTTACCGCACTGCCGGACTGACCGCTGCAAACCGCTGTTGTACTGTTTGTACTTAATGTAAATGCCGGTGGCGTTGTTACCGTAGCCACCACTTCTGTTCTTGGAGAAGCGCATGTTGCCTGGAACACCCAGTTATAGAAGCCCATATAGTAATTTGCATTATAACCGTTTCCGGTAATGTTTGCTACAGAAGAGGTGTAAGGATAAACCGCTCCGGTAGTATTTCTTGATAAACCAGACGACGGCATGGCTGGATACAACTGATAGTTACCCGGTGTTAACACATGGTTTAATGTAATGGTTTGCGGGGTGGCACCACCGGATACATTTGTGGTGTACGGATAAGTGGCAATTACAGTACCGGCACCGTTTCTTACAATAATAGCCGCTGTTTGTCCTGACGTTATCGGGAAAACATCTACAGATGTTAAGGTTGTATTTTCCAGAACCGTGAAGCTCACATCCCAGTCCACTGTTTGTGTTCCTATCGTTCCTCCCTGTGCTGTTGGTGAAAGAGGTCCCAGCGATGTTACTCCCGGCACTCCTGCCTCAACCCAGTAAGAAGTTGTTGCTGAAATTACCGGTGTTGCAAATGTCGCTCCGGTTCCTAATGCCACTCCACCGGTTGCTGCGGCATACCAGCTAAGGATTCCGCCGGTTGCCGTTGCGCCCAAAGTTGCAGAACCGTTACCACAGACACTGCCCGGTGTGGTTCCGGTAATATCGGCATAATCACAAGCTGTTATAAGGCTTGTCACACTGCTCCATGCACTAAAATCGCCGCCACCGCAATTGGAGCGGACATATAACGAATATGTTGTTGAAGCTGCCAAGCCTGTTACGTTTTTAGTAACAATTCCGGCAGCTGTAGTACCTGACGTTGTAAGACCTGTTGCACCGCTTCCGGCTGCACCGCTTGTCCTGATCTCATATTCATATCCGCTTGCCGGAATTGATGCAGAAGCCGTCCATGAAATGGTCGCTGCATTTTTTGTAATGCCTGCAACAGTAACATCTGTAGGCGGAACACAACTTGGCACCATCGCTGTTAAAGAGATATTATCTAACGAAGCCGGCGGATTTGCACCGCCCGAAGCATCATTTTTCCAAACAAATACCAGCCGTTTTGTTTTTCCGGAAACATAGTTCAATTGTGCTGCTGTAAAGGTATACGTTACAGCTGTAGTTGTCGTGGGAACTGTCGTCCCGTTACGCTGTAATAAAAAATAGCCTGTAGTGCCATTTGTATAGCCCGTCCAATTTGTACTGGTTGTATTGGTTGTGGCCGGACCGGCAGTAGATGGTGTAATGCTGGTATCCATTATATACACCAGCAGGTTATCCCAGTCATTGTCGCTTCCGTTTGCTCTCCAGTCAAAAGCTAAATCAACAGCTGCAACACCAGCCGGGAAAGCCACATCTCTGTAAAAGTGAGACCGGCTTGTTGTTGTTGTACTATAACCCCATGTTACTCCGGAATCATTGGAAACGTAAGCGCCTCTTGCTCCCGAAAACCATCCCGGTACTGTTCCTAAAACCCATCTATTATTTGTATCATCAACTTGTGTCCATCCATTACTGGCAAATGTTGTTCCGTCTTCAAATCCACCCTCTACATTGGGATTAATCAATACCGTTTGCGCATTCATTGGCTGTCCGAGAAGGAAAGCCATTAAAAATAAACAGCAGGCAGTCCATTTCAGTCTCCATACTCTTTGCCCGCAATTCTCTTTTAATAAAATAGTTTTCTTCATAAATAAAAATTTTAAATGGTTTATATCATAACTAATATAACCATTAAAAAACCGCAAACCATTACAAAACAGAACTTTAATAGCTAAAAATGAGTATTATAACAAAATAATAGCGCGTGTTATTATAATTAACTTTTAGCATTCTATAAAATAAAAAAAGCCGCTCAAATGAGCGGCTTTTCCTAAAATCAAAAAACTTATTTTTTAATCACTTTAATGGATTGTGATTGACCATTCGCTTTTACTTGTAAAATATAAGCTCCAGCTGGCAGCACACTCATATCAATAAGGGCTGTATTTGTATTTGGCTTTTCAGCAATTACCCGCTGACCAATTAAGTTAAATATCTCAACCGATGTGATAGCATCTGTATAGGTTACTGTAAACACATCTACTACCGGGTTTGGATAGTATTTTAAGCCTACGATTTCAAATGAAGAGGCACCTAATGTTACGGTTACGGTTACCGCTAACGGGCTAACACTTCTACATCCGTTAACAGTCTGCATTGCATAATAGGTTGTTCCGCTTACTAATTGTGTTCCGGCAGCGATCGGGTTTGTATTTGCCAATGCATCAGCCGAGGTTGCATACCAAACTACAGCCGTTCCCGTTACAACGATGTCTTCAATTGTTGCATCAGCTGCCGTGTTGGCATTGATAGTCTGCGTACTGTTTCCTGTTGGTGCCGGTGTAGACGTTACGTTTACCGTTACCGTAGCTTCTGTATAACAGCCGGTAGTTGCGTTTGTTCCTCTAACAGTGTAGGTAGTCGCTGTTGTTGGCGATACTGTTACTGTACTTCCGGTTAAGTTACCCGGTGTCCAGGTCCAGTCTAAAGTTCCTGCTCCTGTTGTTACAACCTGGCCTCCGAATACTACATTCAAACGTTGTGTAGATACTGTTCCTGCCGGGTTTGTTGTAGACAATACGGTAGTAGAAGACGGTGTTGATGAAACAGCCGAAATAGTCATGTTTCCGGTAGTAGCCGTATAATAGGTTACCGCATTATTAGTAGCATCTACTCCATCCTGTCTTATATCTAGAATAATGTTCGATACACCGTCCCAAACATAAGGTGTTGCAAATGTGATGGTATTTACACCTACAGCATGAGCATAGGTAGATGGTCCGTACACAAGGTTCAATCCTGTTGTTGTAAATCCTGTTAATGTACTGTTAGTTGTAGTTCCGATTCTGATCGTGAAATTCGTAACATTAGCGGCATCCCCTAATGTGGTAATATTATAAGCAATCGAAGTGATATTTCCTGCTTTTAATCCGGCAGCCGTAAGTTCTGCAGCGGTATAAACCGTTTGGTTCCAGTATTGATCAAAACGATTACAAAAAGCTGTTGGCTGGTTTGTTGCCGATGTTAAGGTTGTTCCTGTTCCGATAGCAACAGTTCCCGGACCAATAACGCTTGTAAGTGCCGTTAATGTTGTGGAAGCGCCCTCGCAAACGGTTGGGTTTGCTGCAGAAACCGTAACAACCGGTAGCGGGTTGATGTTTACTACTACACTAGCTGTAGTAGCACAAGCACCTGCCGATTGTGAGGCTGTTAAGGTATAGGTTGTGGTAGCCGTTGGATTAAATACCCATCCGTTAGCTGCATTTCCGGTAACACCTGTTGCCGGTGACCAAACGAAAGTATCATAATTTGCCGCTCCTGTTGCGATAGTTACCGCAGCAGCAGCCTGCCCGCTACAAACAGCTGTTGTACTGTTTGTACTTAATGTAAATGCCGGTGGCGTTGTTACCGTAGCCACAACTTCTGTTCTTGGAGAAACACATGATGCCTGGAACACCCAGTTATAGAAGCCCATATAGTAATTTGCATCATACCCGTTTCCGGTAATGTTTGCTACAGAAGAGGTGTAAGGATAAACCGCTCCGGTAGTATTTCTTGATAAACCAGCCGATGGCAAGGTTGGATACAACTGGTAGCTTCCCGGTGTTAACGCATGGTTTAATATAACGGTTTGTGCTGTTGCACCTCCGGATACATTTGTGGTGTACGGATAAGTAGCAATTACAGTACCCGAACCGTTTCTAACAATAATAGCTGCTGTTTGCCCTGACGTTACCGGGAAAACATCTACAGATGTTAAGGTTGTATTTTGTGTAACTGTGAAGTTAACGTTCCATTCTACTGTTTGTGTTCCTATCGTTCCACCCTGTGCTGTTGGCGAAAGAGGTCCCAGTGATGCTACTCCCGGCACTCCTGCCTCAACCCAGTAAGAGGTTGTTGTTGAAATTACCGGTGTTGTAAATGTAGCTCCGGTTCCTAATGCCGTTCCGCCGGTTGCTGCCGCATACCAGCTAAGGTTTCCGCCGGTTGCCGTTGCTGCCAAAGTTGCAGAACCGTTACCGCAAATACTGCCCGGTGTGGTTCCGGTAATATCGGCATAATCACAGGCTGTTACAAAACTTGTTACACTGGTCCATGCACTAAAATCGCCGCTACCGCAGTTGGAGCGGACATATAACGAATATGTTGTTGAAGCTGCCAAGCCGGTTACGTTTTTAGTAACAATTCCGGCTGCTGTAGTTCCTGACGTTGTTAGACCTGTTGCACCGCTTCCGGCTGCACCACTCGTTCTGATCTCATATTCATATCCGCTTGCAGGAGCTGATGCAGGAGCTGTCCATGAAATAGTTGCTGCATTTTTTGTAATGCCTGCAACAGTAACCGCTGTAGGCGCAATACAGCTTGGTACCGTAGCTGTTAAAGAGATATTGTCTAAAGAAGCCGGTGGATTCACCCCGTCTGAACCATCATTTTTCCAAACAAATACCAGACGTTTTGTTTTTCCGGAAACGTAATTTAATTGTGCCGTTGTAAAGGTATATGTTACCGCAGTAGTTGTTGTGGGAGCCGATGTACCGCTACGCTGTAATAAATAATAGCCTGTAGTGCCATTAGTATAGCCCGTCCAACCGGTTGTTGTTGTATTTGTTGTTGTAGGACCAACATTAGATGGCGTAATACTGGTATCCATTACATACACCATCAGGTTATCATAGTTACCGTCGTTTCCGTTACCTCTCCAGTCAAAAGCTAAATTAACTGCAGTAGCGCCGGCCGGGAAAGCCACATCTCTGTAAAAGTGTGATCGGCTGGTTGCTCCCGCATTATAGCCCCATGTTGTTCCGGAATCACTGGAAACATAAGCACCTCTTGATCCCGAAAACCACCCTGGAACTGTTCCTAAAGCCCATTTATTAGTAGTATCGTCAACCTGTGTCCATCCGTTACTGGCAAATGTTGTTCCGTTTTCAAATCCACCTTCTGCAGCGGGATTAATCAGCACTGTTTGTGCTGTCATTGACTGTCCGATAAGGAAAGCCATTACCAGCAAATAGCAGGCGTTCCATTTCTGCCCCCATACTTTTTGCCAGTGATTCATTTTTAATAAAGTAGTTTTCTCCATGAATGATATAGTATTAGTTTATACTATACCAATGTAAAAAAATATTAATCACAAAAGCACTAAAAACAGCATTTTAACATCATAAAAAAACTATTATAACAAAATAACAACAAAGATCCTGTATAATTAACTTTTAAAATGAATAATTCGCATTTTGCCCCATAAAAAAAGCCGCTCATTTGAGCGGCTTTTCCTAAAAATCAAAAAACTTATTTTTTAATCACTTTAATGGATTGTGATTGACCATTTGCTTTTACCTGTAAAATATAAGCTCCTGTTGGTAAAGTGCTCATATCTAAAAGCGCTGTATTTGTATTTGGTTTTACTGCAATTACACGCTGACCAACCAAGTTAAATACCTCAACCGATGTGATAGCATCTGTATAGGTTACTGTAAACACATCTACTACAGGGTTTGGATAGTATTTCAATCCTACGATATCAAATGAAGAAGTACCTAATGTTACGGTTACAGTAACCGCTAACGGGCTAACACTTCTACATCCGCCAACTGTTTGCATTGCATAATAAGTTGTTCCGCTTACTAATTGTGTTCCGGCAGCGATCGGGTTTGTATTTGCCAATGCATCAGCAGCCGTTGGATACCAAACTACAGCCGTTCCTGTTACAACGATGCTTTCAATTGTTGCATCAGCAGCCGTGTTGGCATTGATTGTTTGTGTACTGTTTCCTGTTGGCGCCGGTGTAGACGTTACGTTTACCGTTACCGTAGATTCAGCATAACAACCTGTAGCGGAATTTGTTCCTCTAACCGTATAGGTTGTCGTTGTTGCTGGCGATACTGTTACTGTACTTCCGGTTAAGTTACCCGGTGTCCAGGTCCAGTCTATGGTTCCAGCTCCTGTTGAAACAACCTGACCTCCGAATACTACATTCAAACGTTGTGTAGACACTGTTCCTGTCGGGTTTGTTGTAGACAATACCGTAGTAGAAGACGGTGTTGACGAAACAGCCGAAATAGTCATGTTTCCGGTAGTTGTTGTGTAATAAGTTATGGAATTATTTGTAGCATCAACGCCATCATGTCTTACATCAACAATAATGTTCGATACACCATCCCAAACATAAGGTGTTGCAAATGTAATGGTATTTACACCTACAGCATGAGCATAGGTAGATGGTCCGTAAACAAGGTTTAATCCTGTTGTTGTAAACGCTGTTAACGTACTGTTAGTCGTAGTTCCGATTCTGATTGTGAAATTCGTAACATTAGCGGCATCACCTAATGTGGTAATGTTATAAGCAATCGAAGTGATATTTCCTGCTTTTAATCCGGCAGCTGTAAGTTCTGCAGCGGTATAAACCGTTTGGTTCCAGTATTGATCAAAACGGTTACAGAAAGCTGTCGGTTGTGTAGTTGCCGATGTTAAGGTTGTTCCTGTTCCAATAGCAACCGTTCCCGGAGCAATCGTTATTGCTGATAATGTTGTCGAAGTTCCTTCACAAACGGTTGCGTTTGCTGCAGAAGCCGCAACAACCGGTAGCGGGTTGATGTTCACTACTACATTTGCTGTAGTAGTACAAGCACCTGCCGATTGTGACGCTGTTAAAGTATAAGTTGTCGTAGCTGTTGGATTAAATACCCATCCGTTAGCTGCATTTCCGGTAACGCCTGTTGCCGGTGACCAAACGAAAGTATCATAATCTGCCGCTCCTGTTGCGATAGTTACCGCAGCAGCAGCTTGTCCGCTACAAACAGCTGTTGTACTGTTAGTGCTCAAAGCAAAAGTTGGTGGTGTTGTTACCGTAGCCACAACTTCTGTTCTTGGAGAAACACATGAAGACTGGAACACCCAGTTATAGAAGCTCATAAAGTAAGCTGCATCATAACCATTTCCGGTAATGTTTGCTACAGAAGAGGTGTAAGGATAAACCGCTCCGGTAGTATTTCTTGATAAACCAGCTGTTGGCAAGGTTGGATACAACTGGTAGCTTCCCGGTGCGAACACATGGTTCAATGTAATGGTTTGTGCTGTTGCACCACCGGATACATTTGTCGTGTACGGATACGTCGCAATAACAGTACCGGTACTGCTTCTAACAACGATCGCTCCTGTTTGCCCTGAAGTTACCGGGAAAACATCAACAGATGCCAATGCTGTATTTTGAGTAACTGTAAAGTTCACATTCCAAGCCGTTGTTTGCACTCCTATAGTACCTCCCTGTGCTGTTGGAGAAGCCGGACCTACTGATGCCGGAGTACCCAGAACACTTGTTTCAGCCCAATAAGATGTAGTGGCATTAATTACCGGAGTTGTATATGTCGCTCCGGTTGCCAATGCTGTTCCGCCTGTAGCTGCCGCGTACCATTTTACTGTTCCGCCTGTAGTCGTTACTCCTAAGTTAGCAGTTCCCTGTCCGCAGATTGTTGCAGGTGTTGTTCCTGTTATATCAAAATAATCACAACTGGTTGTAAAGTTCGTTACTGCTGTCCATGTACTGAAATCTCCTGCTCCGCAATTTGCACGAACATAAACGGCATAAGCCGTTGAAGGCAATAAACCTGTTACGTTTTTAGTAACAATTCCTGCAGCAGTAGTACCAGAAGTTGCAAGACCTGTTGCACCGCTTCCGGCTGCACCACTTGTTCTGATCTCATATTCATATCCGCTTGCCGGAGCTGATGTAGAAGCTGTCCATGAAATGGTAGCTGTATTTTTTGTAATCGCTGAAACAGCTGTTGCTGAAGCCGGCAAACAAGTTGGCGCTAACTCAACCGTAATTTCTCCTAAATACAAAGTACTCATGTTCGCTACAGAATAACACTGGAATCCGATGTTATAAACGCCTGTTGCCGGTGCTGTGAAATCAATTTCTTTCGCTACAACAGTAGTTCCTGTTCCTGTAGTTACATCAAATAAAGTGGTTGTCATTGCTGTATTTACAGCAGTAGTACCCACCGCTACTTTAAGTTTTTCAGCATATCCGGAGTCTTTATATTTAAATTTCAAACGGTAGCTAACACCTTGTGTTAAATTTAATCCGTTAGTAAAGAACCAATCATCTGCTGCATTGGTACCATGGTAAGGGTATCCCATTACTTTTCCTGTAATACCAGTTGTAGTAGCATAGCTCACCCATGTTCTGGTATCATTATTCACATTCTGAACGGTAGTACACATTGGAATTGCTGGTACAGTTACCGCTTCAATAGGCACTGTATAAGGAATCGCAGCATTATCACATACTGTCGTGAAAGTATAGGCAGCTGTCCAGGCACTAAAATCTGTAGCGCCACAAGCAGATCGCACATAAACCGTGTAAACTGTAGCCTGAGTTAAAGTAGCTACGTTAGCTGTAACAACACCTGCTGCCGTATTACCTGAAGCAGCAAGACCTGTTGCACCGCTTCCCGCTGCACCACTTGATCTTACTTCATACTGGTATCCGTTTGCCGGAGCTGTCGCCGGAGCTGTCCAACCGATAGTTGCCGTTGTCATCGTGATAGCCGAAGCATTAACTGCTGTAGGCACAAGACAAGAAGGAGTCACCTCAACAGCAATTTCTCCTACGTATAAAATGTTCATATTCGCCGCAGAATAACACTGGAATCCAATGTTATAAACTCCGGTAGTTGGTACCGTAAAATCAATTTCTTTTGCTACTACTGTACTTGTATTTCCTGTAGTCACATCAAACAAAGTAGTGGTCATTGCCGTATTTACAGCAGTAGTACCAATACCTACTTTAAGTTTTTCAGCATAGGCTGCATCTTTATATTTGAATTTCAAACGGTAGCTAACACCTTGCGTTAATTCTAATCCGTTAGTAAAAAACCAGTCATTTGCTGCATTGCTACCATGGTATGGATAACCCATTACTTTTCCTGTAATACCTGCTATAGAGGCATAACTTATCCATGTTCTGGTATCATTATTAACATTCTGAACGGTAGTACATGCAGGAATTGCAGGTACCGTTACCGCTTCGATCGGTACTATGTGCGGAATTGCAGATGGTGAACACAATGTTGTAAATGTACCCGCTGCTGTCCAGGCACTAAAATCGCCTGAACCACAATTTGCTCTCACATAAACAGAATAGGTAACCGCCGATGTAAGTCCGCTAATATTAGCTGTAGTAACTCCGGCTGCTGTAGTATTTGCTACTGTCAAACCAGTTGTTCCGCTACCCGCTGCTCCACTGGTTCTCACTTCATATTCATACCCGCTTGCAGGGGCAGAACCGGAAGCTGTCCAGTTGATTGTCGCAGTTTGTGTTGCAACAGCTGTTGCTGTAATATTCGAAGGTATTAAGCAGGTAGGTGCTACTGCCGTTAAAGAGATATTATCTACAGATGCCGGTGGATTTGTTCCACCCAATCCATCGTTTTTCCATACAAAAACAAGACGTTTTGTTTTCCCTGCAACATACGTTCTTTGTGCTGCAGTAAGTGAATAGGTTACGCTTGTAGTTGTAGTAGGCGTTACCGTTCCGCTACGTTGTAACAGGTAATACCCTGTAGTAGCACTAGTATAACCCGTCCATCCTGTCGTAGTTGTATTGGTTCCGGTTGGACCAGCCGTATCCGGAGTAACCGTTGTGTCTACAAGATACACTAACAGGTTGTCATAATCTGTATCATTTCCATTTCCTCTCCAGTCAAATACCAGATCTACTGCCGTTACACCGGCCGGAAAAGTGACATCACGATAAAAATGTGAACGGTTCGCCGTATTATTGGTATAAGCCCATGCTGCTCCTGAGTTATTAGAAACATAAGCACCGCCAGTACCGGTAAACCAACCCGGAACAGTTCCTACGTTCCAAGTATTGGTCGTTCCGTTAACCGCCGTCCATCCATTGCTGGCAAACGTTGTTCCGGTTTCGAAGCCGCCTTCTGCATTGGGGTTAATTAATAGTGTTGTTTGTGTTCCCTGCGCACTGACCTGTTGTCCTAACAAAAGTGCAAACAATAACAAACAACTAAAATTCCAGTGAATTTTCAATGCATTACGCCATCGAAATCCACTCAAAAAAGTAGAGTTTTTCATAAAATAGTGTCATTAGTTTATCGCGGCTAATTTAACAAAATAATAACACTATAAATGACATATATCTATTTTAACAATTATAAATGCAAAATCAATGAAAACACCATATTTTTTTAACATCAAGTTTTGTTAACGTTAAAAAGAATCAATAAGAAACAGTAATATAACAATATTACCCTTAATTAAGTTCAAAAAAAATAGTCTAAGAAATATTTCTTAGACTATTTTAAAGTATTTACGTTAATTATCTACCTTTTAACCACCTTAACGATCTCTTTTGCATCTCCAGATTTCAAATGAGCCGTATAAGTTCCTGCGGCTAATTGCGTCATGTCGATTTCTATCGTTGTCATGTTTACTGTTTTGTAAATAACCCGTTGTCCTAACATATTGAATACTTCAATTGTATTGATTGGTTCAGCATAACTAAACGTGATGTTATCAATAACCGGGTTAGGATAGTATTTGAATTGGTTTTTATCAAATGATGATGTTCCCAATGTAACTGTTACGGTAACAGCAAGTGCTGTAGTACTGGCACATCCGCTCACTGTTTGCGTTGCATAATAGGTAGAACCGTTTACCAGTTGTGTTCCTGCCGGAATGGCATTTGTTCCCGCCTGTGCATCTGCCAGTGTAGGGTACCAGATTATACCTGTTCCGGTCGCTACCAAATCTTCGATTGTTGCTTCTGCCGGTGTATTTACAGTGATTGTCTGTGTTGTTGCTCCACCAGGTTGTGGTGTTACATTTACAGTAACCGAAACTGATAGTCTTGTACTTTCACATCCCGAAATTGTTTGTGTCACATAGTACGTACCTGTTGCCAAAGCATCTGTTGCTGCCATCGCTGTACCTCCGGTTGGAACATTATACCATTGTACTCCCGTTCCTGTTGCTACCAATTGTGATACTGTTGCACTG